>CAXAFE010000001.1:0-145912 GCA_963968165.1 uncultured Candidatus Poseidoniales archaeon
ACTAGAGAGAGAAACTGATGTCTGATCAAGATATAATTGCATGGTTATGCTCGAGCATAGTTCTTTCTCTAATAGCCTATATTTTAATTAAAGATATCATTAAAAGATGGAATCTAGAACAAAGATTGGTTAATTTAGATGAGAGTTTGCTCAATGATGAATTTGTAATTATTGAAGAAATAACTGATGCTCCGAAGGGTAGTAAGATTATACCAGAAGTTCCTGCTTACTTAATTGTCGAAGATGAATTATAGAGTTTTTCGGTTTAATTCTGACATTAGTTTTGTCGGTATTTTACTTTTTATAGTAATGTCGCTTCCGTTTGGATGTTTAAAAACAAGTTCAGTGGCATGTAAACATAAACGATTTACGCTAGTTTTTCCCCTGCCGTATCTTGTATCTCCCAAAACAGGACATCCTAAATTTGCCATATGAAGTCTTATTTGGGCCCTACGTCCTGTATCAATTTTTATTCTCATAAGACTGTGAATTGTTCCTGCCTTTTCTAAGACCCAATTAGTAATAGCCTCCTTTCCAGCTCGTTTATTTCCAATAACCAACCTAACTCTTTTATCTTTAGTCTCCTGGATCCTAATTATTTCTACACCAGATAGTTTATCTGGCTTACCATGGACTATTGCATAATATATTCTTTTTATTGATCTGTTTTTAAATTGCTTTTGTAACATATCGCGAACATCAGGAGTTGTTGCAAAAATTAGACATCCCGATGTCTCTCTATCTAGACGGTGGACTAGAAGTATTCTTGTTCTCATGTTATCTGATGCCCATTTAGCAGTCCTACTATACATTGTATCTGCCTCTCCTCTGTCTGTAGAAACAGATAATAGTCCTTCTGGTTTATCTACTACAATAATGGAATTATCCGAATAAAGTATCTCTGGTTTTGGTAATTCATTGTTTTGTTTACCTTCCTTCTGGTCGCCATCAACTTTAGCAATAACTGTGACTATGGCGCCACTGGTTATTTTTTCATTTGCCTTATTTTTCCGTTCACCATCAACTAAAACTCTACCATAATCAATCATTCTTCGGAGTGTATTTTTTTTTGCATTAGGGTGTAAAATAGATAACGCTTCTATCACAGTGGTTTCTTCTACAACCGTGATGTTTGGGTCTGACATGTTCCACGGGTACCGGTCAAACGATTCAAGTTTCTTATTTGCAAAGATGAATAGAGAAAATATCAACATACCTAATCCTACAATAAAGGAATAGTAGTATCGTGATACTAGTAAAAAGGTGAATAGTGGATTGAAATTATAACAATACAAAATCCGTATTGATGATGTGGAACGGCAGTGCTCCCCCCATTGGTATTCTGAGGAGTATTTGCTCTAAGCGGTTTGCTTGGATCGAATAGAATTAGTTCTATTATGTAAGAATAGATTGGTGATTTCAGGGCTTTCGACCAAATATTGCTAAAGTGCCGACAAAACCTGACTCAACGCCCACACGTCGTGTTTCGACGTCAGTAAAGCCCGCATCAATCATTCCTTGTCTCCATTGTTCTTCACTCAATGTTGTCATATGTACATTGAGAGATTCCGGCCAGTCGTGACTTGCATTATTTTCCCAATAGTGATCTACTCCCGCGATTAGAACTCCTTTGACCTCTAACCATTCATTGAAGAAGGTGATTAACATTTCTAATGGGTTCTTCAAATAATATAAAAATTCCATTGAATGAATTAAGTTAAACTTCTGTGAAGGCTTCCAATCAGGAAGTTTTGCCAAATGAAATTCTCCTATTCCTTTTTGTTTGGCCTTTGCAATCATCTCAATGGAACCATCAATTCCAACTACTTTACTACAATTTTCATAAGACTGTAGTTTGCGGCACACCCAACCATTTCCGCAACCTACATCTATTACTGTAAATGGCTTATCAAGCATTGGAATTGTAATATTTAGCATTTCATTAACTGATTTAGCGTGTCCGGTTTCCATTCCCTCGTCTCTGTCTCTGAGTGCCCATTCGGAGAATACTTCTGTTGCTTCGCGGATTGACATAATAAATCCGATAGATATCTATTGCAAGAAGATTTTCATTTTAATTATCAAAGTTTTCTATTACGTAGTTTATTGCATTTCTAAAAATTATCAAGCCCTCACCTTCACCGTGTTCAATATTCTCTCTAGTCCATGTTGCACCTAACCAAGTTGAATGGTTTGCTTCTGGGTGCGGCATTAACCCGAATATCAAACCGGAGGGGTCGGATACTCCTGCAATATTTCTCCAACTTTGGTTTGGAGAAATTGGATAAGGTAAAACTTCGTCACTCGAATATGGATATGTTGTCGAAGGATCAACGTATCTTGCAACTAATTGGCCATTTTCACTCCAATTATCTAGAAGATTATTGTCTAAAGTAACAAATTTTCCTTCTCCATGCCGAACAGGAATTCTCATTCTAGTCAACCCTTTTGTCCAAATACAGTTACTTTTACTATCAAATTCTAAAGTTGTCCACCTATTTTCATATTGGCCCGAGTCGTTTATTGTAAGTGACGCAGTTTGAGTTAGGCTTACATCACTATCCCCTGGTAATAAACCCATTTTTACCAGTACTTGAAATCCATTACAGATTCCAATTATTGGTTTTCCGGACTTAACAAAATTTCTCACCTGATTTCTCAGGCCAAATCGTAAACGATTGCCCATCAGCCTTCCACTACCAAGATGATCACCAAAAGAAAATCCTCCCGGAACAGCCATTATATGATATTCATCTAAACTCACTGTACCATTTACTAAACTATTGATATGGATTCTGCTGGCTTTTGCTCCTGCCATATCAAATAATGCCATGGTCTCTATTTCGCAATTAATTCCAAAGCCTGATAGAACAGCAACCTTAGGTATCATTAATTTCCACCTTCATTCAATGTTTTTTTCCACTCTTTGCGCAACTCTGTCATTGAAGAGGTAAGTACTGTTTTACCTAATTTCTTAACTATTATTAGATCTCCAGAATCTACATTTCCTATTAAATTGCACTCATTACCAATCATCAATTTTTCAAATTCATTGGAATTTTCAGGTTTGATACTTACCAAGATTCTTCCTAAGCTTTCTCCAAATAGAGCTCCCCATATATTCAAATCTTGACTTTTTGAAAATATATTGGAAATTTCTAAACTAGCGCCCGAATCACACCCAAAACAACACTCTGCCAATGCAGTTGCAAGGCCGCCATCACTGCAGTCATGTGCGCTAGCAACTAAGCCTCTACTCATTGATTTGGTTAATGCACGATATAAAGTTAAATTTCTGGTAGTATCAATTTGAGGGACATTGTTGCCTATACCACTATCACCTTTTGATTCATCACGCAACATGAATGCCAGTTCGCTAGCGCCCAATTCTTGATGGGTTTCCCCTAATAGATAAATTAGATCTCCCGCTTCTTTAAAATCGCTAGATACTGCTTTGGTGACATCTTTATGATTACCGATCAGAGTAAAGAGTAGTGTGGGGGGAACGCTGATTTTTTTTCCGTTAATTGTGGCATCATTTTTCATTGAGTCTTTTCCGCTGATGCATGGTAGTCTATATGCTCTACAAACATCATCTAGTGCCCTATTCGCTCTTACCAGTTGTGCAAGCTTATACTTTCCATCGGGTGTTTTATCCGATTCTACTGGGTCTGGCCAACAGAAATTATCTAATCCAGCAATTAAATCTAAATCTACTCCAACGCAAACTGCGTTTCTGACTGCCTCATCAACACTTGCAGCTGCCATAGCATAAGTATCGATATCTGAGTATCTCGGAATTATCCCGTTAGAAATTACTGCGCCCTGCGTTTGTCCATGTATCGGAGCAATTACTGCGGCATCTCCGGGTGAATCATGGTTGACACCTCCAAAAGGTTTGATTACTGTTTGAGCAATTACTTCGTGGTCATATGACCGGACCCATGACTCTTTGCTTGCTATGTTTGGTCGCCCCAATAATCTAGATAGTATTTCACCCATTCCTTTTTCATCTTTATCGGGAAAGCTTATTCCATTATGATTGGGTTTTATCCACTGGGATTTTAATTCCAGTTGAGGACATCCGTTGTGGAGAAAATCCATTGGGAGATGCGCAACTACTTCTTCGCCATAATAAACATCGAACGAACCAGTATTCGTAAATTTTCCAACTATAGTCGCCTCGACTTCATGTAATGATGCCAATTTCTCAAAAGCTTGACAGTCGGCTTTTCTAACTCCGACTGTCATCCTTTCCTGAGATTCTGATACTAAAATCTCCCATGGACTAAGTCCTGGGTGCTTCAGTGGTACTGCTTCTAAATCTAAATCAGCACCATTTGTAAGTTCCGCAAGTTCGCCAACACTACTGGATAGTCCGCCCGCACCATTGTCCGTTATTACTTGAATTAAGCCATCGTCCCTGGCTTCTAGTATCATATCTATCATTTTCTTTTGTGTAATGGGATCACCAATTTGGACTGCAGAACTAGGGCTTTCTTCTGTTAGTTCTAGGCTAGAAAATGTGGCTCCATGAATGCCGTCACTACCAACCTTTCCTCCAACCATGTATATTATATCGTCTTTTAGAGGAGTTTTGATATGACTTTCACGACCGTCTTTCAATATCTTTGGCATTATTCCAACAGTACCACAATAGACTAATGGTTTGCCAATATACCTATCATCAAATACTATTGCCCCATTGACGGTGGGAATGCCCGACTCGTTGCCTCCGGTTCTTACTCCTGCGTGAACACCTCTAAAAACTCTTAATGGATGAAATAGTCCTTTGGGAACTTCTCCTTGATAATCAGGAGGTCCGAAACAGAATACGTCAGTATTGGCTATTGGTCTAGCACCAAGTCCGGTTCCTAAAATATCCCTATTTACACCTACAATGCCCGTCATCGCACCTCCAAAAGGATCTAAAGCAGAAGGTGAATTATGAGTTTCCGCTTTTATACATAAATTCCAATTTTCGTTCCATGCTATTACTCCAGAATTATCATGAAAAATGCTGAGTAACCATTCGACATCATTTTGAATATCTATTGTTGGTTTTACAATATGTGTTTTAAATAAAGAATTAATTATGGTATTTTCGTTTGTTTCATTATCTAAATGATGTATTTTGGCTGCAAATATCTTATGTGAACAATGTTCTGACCAGGTTTGGGCTAAGCACTCAAGTTCAGCATCAGTCGGCATATTGGTAGGTAATCCTAATTCATTTCTTTTCTTTTGAATGTTTTTCTGCCTATAATGAGATTGAATAGTTTGCATTTCGTTCAGGTTTAATGCAAGTAATCCTTCTTCACTAATTTTCATTAGTTCAGAATTAGAAACATCTAAACTGATAGACTTGGGTTTGGTAAAAGTGTAATTTTCTCTTATTGGAATATCTAATATATTGAGATTATTTTTAACACAATCTGCATTTGTACTAATTAAGGCACGTTCTATCATTGGATTATACAACGATTCTACTAATTTGTTTATATCCGAACTATGAACACCCCAAAATGAATATAGTTTTGATGAAAATATTTTACTTTTTTTAGATAATTTTGGAAATATTGTAGAAAGACCATCTAAAGCGGCTTGTGATATATTGTCAGTAACACCAGGTTTGAAACCTACATGAACTACTATATCTGGTCTCGATGGAAAATGTAAATTTGAAAATAATACATTTTCATTTGCGAGACCATATTCTATTATTGGGTCTGAAAACAAGTCATAGACTGATCTATGGAGCATTTCTGATGTTAAATCAGAGAATATATCGTATCTAGATATTACTCTAACACTGTTGACATCAATACCTTGATCCTTGAATAGCATTTTTCTAATGTTATTACCACGGGAATCAGCCAAACCATCTCTATCTATTGTAGCTACTTCAACAAAGGAAACAGTATTCATCATTATATCTCAATCCCCTATTATTTATGATCCGTAGGTGGCATGTTATTGAATAAAGCGGAGAGGGGAACCCTATAATTTCCACTGGAGATATGTTTACTTTTTATTTCCATATCATGACATGAATTAAATCATAAAAATTATAATAAATATTTATTAACTTTCTAATAGATAGATAAAATGATTACTAACGTCTCCTGTAATTTATGCCATTTTTACGTATATAAGAGTATGAGAATTTAATTTCCAATAGAAATATAGGGGAAGGGGTAAGTTTGAGATGCTATGTCCTGTGCGTCGTGACGTGCCTAGACTAGAATCACACGAATTTATCGTGGATGATGATAGGTGCTTTGGATGCGGAGCATGTATAGCGCTCTGTCCTGTTAATGCGCTTTCCTTAGTAGATATATTAGCAATTGTAGATGAACCGTCCTGTACTCATTGTAATCTTTGTGTTCCCGCGTGTCCGGTTCATGCACTCTCGATAGAACCTGTTCTAGAGGAATAATGTATGCGTTTAGTATTTACCGCAACTACTCTCGAAACACTTTGTATGGCTCATAGAATTTTAGACAAAATAAGCTGTGAAATACATTTTATCACCTCAACAGCAGAGATAGGTCTTTTTGGTGAATCTCCAGGTATGATTTCGATCTGGCCGCTGATACCGACTCACTGGGGTTCTTCATTATATTCACAACAGCCTACAGAAAATTCATTATGCATTCGTCGTTCATGGTTTGAAAAGTCAGTCGCAATATCTTTAGCAAAAAGAGATGTAATTTTTCATTTAAAAACTAGGATTACAAAAATAAATGCTGAGTCATTAGAATTCACAGGAGCAGGGTTTTCAGGTTCCGGTAAAATATCATTTAATGAGATATTTCATGTGAGTGATGTAAAAGATACTAAGTTGTGGTTTGGAGGAATAACTACTCAAAAATACGATTATGATAAAGGAACCATCGTCGGAATTAGGTCGGATTCGACATTTGAGATTTGGGGGAGGGATGAATTACCTAATCACATTAACTGGATACAAAAAATGTCTTGGAATGGATCAAATCCTAAAAATTCAATCGAGATCTCGGTGAGAGAAGGTATCAATAGAGCAGATATTTTTTTATCAGAAGTTAATATAGATTAGTAGTAATGGAAAGGGGTCCAAGTTGAAAAGTAATCAAATTCTTAATTATTTAACATCTGATGTAAAATATACCAGGCACGCCATTTTGATAGATCCTGCCGACCAATCACCTGATATGGCCGCAAAAAGATGTTTGGCAGCCGTAAATGCTGGGAGTAGTATGATATTAGTAGGGGGTTCATCCGGGACAGATATAGAAAATGTAGAAGAAACTGTGACGGCAATAAAAGAAATGCTAGAACTAGTGCAGTGGGCAAGTACTCAAGATTCCCTAACTCCAGACGATACAAATAATATTCCTGTGGTGCTATTTCCTCAAGGGGCAGCTGCCCTTTCATCCAAGGCCGATGCCGTGACATTCATGATGTTAATGAATAGTACAAATTCAAGATATTTAATTGAAGAACAAGTATTAGGGGCCCCCCATATCAAAAAAAGTGGAATGGAACCACTGCCCATGGGATATTTGGTATGTTCACCTGGAGGAAAAGTTGGCGAAGTCGGTGAAGCCAATCTCATTGAAACGTGGGATACAGACAGAGTTTCTGCATATGCCACTACCGCAGAATTTTATGGTTTTAAATTAATTTACTTAGAAGCGGGGAGTGGAGCAAAAACTCCAGTCTCACCGTCTTTAATCAATGCAGCCAGAACATCATGCGACCTGACTATAATTGTGGGCGGCGGTATTAGAGATGGCGAGACAGCTAAGATTGCAGCAAATGCGGGTGCAGATTGGATAGTTACTGGTAATCTAGCAGAAGAATACTCTGATGCTGACGAACTTCAAAACGTTCTGACGAAGTTTATATTCGAAATGAATCAAAAGATATAATATTCATCAAAATTTATACAAAAATAAAATTAGCTAAATTTTATACTAGATGACTAGTAAAATAGAGATAAACACGTCAATGAACCATCAGCATCCATAATGGGACCCATATCAACTGAAGTTATAGAAAAGCCATGATTCAATAGGGCACGTCTAGTTTCAGTAAAACCTTCAGCAATTATTACTTTATCATTTGCATAACCAAGCACATTCGCTGCATAACTCTCTGAATTTGGTACCATAATAATTTCTTCTATAAAATTTAGTTGCTTGGGATCTAAGTGCCCTTCAGCCAATATCATACTTCCAGGTCTTGGACTCGAACATACAGTTGTCAGATGTAATGTTGATGATGGTATATCAATTAATTCGTATTCATAACCAGATTTTTTAACACAGGAACCTAAAAATTCAGCTCCTAACTTATTTGTTCTCGTAGAAACACCTATCAAGAATCTGTCATCAAAAAAGACGACATCTCCTCCATCCATAGAACAATCTTTTGGCATTCCTATTATTTCGAAATCATTTGATAAATATTCTTTTATAGATAATTCTTCACCTTGTCTAGAAAGGTGCCCCATATTAGATATTACTGCTTTATTATCGATTAATACTGCCGTATCTTCCACAAAACAAGAGTCTGGATATTTCTCAAGTTCAGGTAAAACTATTACATCAGTCCCATGTGCTTCTAAAGCGGCTACATATGCTGAATGAGACCCTGCTGCCTTTTTATAATCGGGAGACTCAACCCCAAAATATGACGACAGAGCAGATGAGTAACTAGAAGAAATCCTTCTCGTTATTGCGTTCTGCTTTGATCTATCATGTGACCCGGGCATGGTATTACGACATAGTACGACATGATAATACTTCGGAATTAGGAATACCTTTTCCTAAAAACATCATATAAATCCTACATATTCTGTAACTTTTTAATATGATTTTCCATATCTAAAACTAATAATAACAATTCTTCTTCGTTTTGGAGTAACTTAGCATTCTCTAACTCTAATTTTTTCAATTTATTGTGATCAGATTCTAAGCTAGTGTTTCGGTATCTCTCATTTTCTAATTGCTTGCCTAATTGTAAAATCTTCATATTAGCAACTCGAATTTTTTCATCAAGTTCTGCAACTAGTGCCCTATTTGGTTTAGATTTCGATTTTCTTTCTAGTTCGATAGATCTCCACTGCTTTCTACCGACTGCCAACTCAACTTCTAATTTATTTATTTCGTCCCACAATTCAATTACTTCTTCAACAAGCCTATCTTGTGGAAAATCTTTCAATCTTTCAACAAGACTGATGGAAATAATAGTCCCATCAACATTTTTTTCTTGTTTGCTCTTATGGGCCACCATTGTCTTTCAATAAACAAGCTTGTTAATTACCATTTGAACCTTGAGTACATCTATCTTCTGAAGCTGCAATAATGTGATAAATCTGACATATCCAAACAAATTTTATAAGAATTTAAGATACAAATTATAAGTTTAAATTTCATATTATCAATAACGTCGCTTTTATATCAACACCATTGTTGGGTTAGTTTATGAAAGCATACAGGGCAAAAGGTACATTTCGGAATGGTAAGCACAATCAAGCCTATACATTAGACATTGTAGCTTCAGATGATGAAGATGCAGAACATCGAGTTTATTCTAATTTTGGAAGTAGACATGCAACCCCTCGTAGATTTGTAATAATCGATACCTTAGAAACCATAAATCCAGACGAGTCTACTGCTGCTGTTGTTGTAGCACATTTTAGAGATGAATGAAGCATATCTTTAGTCATTCACACAAATCGTGAAAGCATAGAGGTATACAGGCCCCCATATGAAAAAAGCATTCATGAGGCAATACTGGCGAATCCAGCAGAGTCAAACACTTATCTCGATGGCTTTTTGGATTACAACTTTAACATTACTAATGTGGCCAATGGTTAGTTGGAGATTCGATTCAAATAGAGATATAATTGGTATATCTATGACATATTGGGGTCTAGCCTCGATAGCAATGAGCGTGTTGGTATCTGTTTTATTATTAGGATGGATATACGATGTCGTATTAGGCTTGTGGAGGGAGCATCTAACAGTTGTTCAAGAACGTAATCCATTTACAACATACAAGGTAAATGCCCCCTGGGGAATACTTCTTGCTCAGACTAATACTATTCTAAGAAAATTATCAGATGAAGAAGATACGGACATTCTACGCCACTGTGACTTTATTGATAGGTGGTTGGATTGGAATGCAAATCAAGAAATCTGGGCAAGATCGTACTCTTCATGGAAGAAAATAATAGGAGACGAAGATCCTTATCTATTCCACATTACAGAGGAAACAAGAACTAATCTAGAGGCAGCTGCGAATGACATACATGATTTTTGATACACAGGAGAGGTAATTTGAATCCAGAAGATATCATAAAAATTTCCCAAATTGCTGGAGATGCTATATTAGAAATATATAATAGAAATACAGATTTACAAGTCTCACACAAAGGCGACAACTCTCCTCTAACCGAGGCGGATTTGGCGGCACATGATATAATTATTGAAATGCTTCAAGATTTAGACAATACTCCTGTAGTATCAGAAGAAGGTAGAGTAGGCAATCCGGCCAATTCAGATACTTGTTGGTTAGTCGATCCATTAGATGGTACAAAAGAATTTATAAAAAGAAATGGTATGTTTACTGTCAATATTGCACTAATGAAAAGAAAGAAAAATCGGTGGAAGCCAATTTTTGGTGTAGTACATGCTCCAGTAACTAAGACTACTTGGTTTGGAGGCACAATGCTGCCATCCGAACGGAGAGGCCCTGATGGTTCAGGTCTGATAATGGTAAAACCATCAAATAAAAATTCTCCAGTTAGATTAGTCGCAAGTGGAAGTCATAGAGGATCAAATGACGAAGAATTTGCAAAAAAACTCGGTAATTATGATTTAGTTAGAATGGGGTCATCATTGAAAGCGTGTATAGTTGCCGAAGGAAATGCAGATCTATATCCACGATTTGGACCAACATCATGCTGGGACATTGCAGCAGCACACGCCGTTATTTTAGGAGCAGGCGGTTCTGTGTTAGGGCCAAAGGGCTACACATTAGATTATGACGTAATAGATAAAATCCTTAATCCATATTTTATTGTCACATCTGACAATAGATGGACCGAGGATTGGGTTATTCAAAACGATTCAATTTGAATCCTACTCCCGTCGATGTGAAATAGACATTAATACACGCATATACAATGAATCACCTCGCTACCTTAGAGGCAGAAGCCATTCACATCATGCGTGAAGTAGTTGCAGAAGCGGAGAATCCGGTAATGCTTTATTCAGTTGGCAAGGATTCTTCAGTCATGCTACATTTGGCAAAAAAAGCTTTTTATCCTGGTAAAATTCCTTTTCCTTTAATGCATATTGATACGATGTGGAAATTTTCAGAAATGATAGAGTTCCGAGATAATACTGCCAAGGAATTAGGATTAAATCTACTAGTTCATATTAATCCAGATGGTAAAGAATTAGGCATTAATCCTTTTATCCATGGGTCTTCAAAGCATACAAATATAATGAAAACTGAAGGATTGAAACAAGCCCTAGATAAATATGAATTTGATGTTGCATTTGGAGGAGCCCGTCGGGATGAAGAAAAATCACGTGCAAAGGAAAGAATATTTTCCTTTAGAACATCCAATCACCGATGGGATCCTAAAAATCAACGTCCAGAATTATGGAATATATTTAACTCTAACATAAATAAAGGCGAATCAATTAGAGTATTCCCACTCTCAAATTGGACTGAATTAGATATTTGGCAATACATACATCTGGAAAAAATTCCAATCGTCCCCCTATATTATTCTAAAGAAAGACCGGTTGTTGAGAGAGATGGGACACTAATTCTTGTCGATGATGACAGGTTGCCATTAAGGGAAGGTGAAGTGCCAATGATGAAAAGTGTACGATTTAGAACTTTAGGATGTTATCCACTATCGGGTGCCGTCGAATCAGAAGCAGATACATTACAGCAAATTATTCAAGAAATGCTTCTGACAACTACATCGGAAAGACAAGATAGAATTATCGATCATGATAGCAATGCTTCTATGGAGAAAAAGAAACAGGAGGGCTATTTTTAATGTCACATGTAAGTGATTTAATTTCAACTGATATTGAAACATATCTAGAAACTCATCACCAAAAAGGCCTATTGAGATTTATTACATGTGGTTCTGTCGATGATGGTAAATCTACATTAATCGGTAGAATGTTATACGAATCTCATATGCTTTTTGATGATCAAATCAATTCTTTAGAATCAGACTCAAAGAAAATTGGTACTCAAGGTTCAGAAATAGATTTCGCACTATTGGTCGATGGTTTAGCAGCTGAAAGAGAACAGGGCATAACTATAGACGTAGCATATAGATTTTTTTCAACTGATAAAAGAAAATATATTGTTGCAGATACTCCGGGTCATGAAGAATATACTCGTAACATGGCTACTGGGGCCTCTACAGCTGATTTGGCAATAATCCTGATAGACGCTCAATCTGGGGTGATGACCCAAACTCGCCGACATTCGTTCATTGTATCAATGGTTGGAGTTAAAAAAGTGGTTTTAGCGATAAATAAACTAGATCTAGTTAACTACTCAGAGCAAGTGTATAACAAAATTGTAAATGATTACAGAAAATTTGCCAACAGCGCACTAGATATTGAAGAGATAATTCCTATTCCTATATCGGCACTGAATGGTGATAATGTAGTTAGTGTGAGTATGAACACTCCATGGTATGCAGGCCAAACTATTATGCAATATCTAGAAAACGTTGAAGTCGCTAATGAAAAACTGATCAAACCATTCAGAATGCCGGTACAATGGGTGAATAGGCCAAATTCTGAATTTAGAGGTTTTTGTGGATTAATAGCCAGTGGAAGTATAAACGTAGGGGAAGAAATTAGGATAATCCCTGGAGGAAAAACGACCAATATTAAAAGAATAATTGTTGGGGATGAGGAAAAGAATTCAGCATCTTATGGAGATTCAATAACAATTACACTAGACAGTCAAATTGATGTATCCAGAGGAGATGTTTTTACTCAATCTTCAGATCCATGTAGTGAAGCAGATCAATTCCAAACAAGAATATTATGGATGCACGATGATCCTATGATGCCAGGTAGACAATATTTGATAAAATCCAGTACCCAATCTGCAGTTATGACACTAGGGAAACTAAAGTACCGTATAGATGTCAATAATCTTGATAATTTACCGGCCAAGGTCCTAGAGATGAATGAAATTGGTATTTGTAATATTTCACTAGATCGCCGTATAGCATTTGATCCATATATACAAAATCAAACAATGGGGGGTTTTATCATAGTTGATAAATTAACCAATAATACAATTGGAATGGGATTAATTGATTTTGCTCTACGGCGTTCGGAAAATATTCATTGGCAAAAAATGGATATATCCAAAGAATCACGAGCTCTACAAAAATCACAAATTCCACGATTAATATGGTTCACCGGTCTCTCAGGATCAGGAAAATCTTCTATTGCTAATGTTTTAGAAAAAAAACTACAGTCCATGGGCAGACATACGATTACCCTCGACGGAGATAATATCCGACATGGTTTAAATCGAGATTTAGGTTTCAATGAACACGACCGCGTTGAAAATGTACGAAGAGTAGGCGAAGTCGCAAAATTAATGCTTGATTCAGGACTAATATGCATAACATCTTTCATTTCACCATTCGAGTCTGAACGAAATATGGCTAGAAATCTTGTATCAAAAAATGAATTTATCGAAGTTTTTGTAGATACACCGCTTTCAGTTTGTGAAGAAAGAGACATTAAAGGACTTTATGCAAAGGCTCGATCTGGTGATATACCTAATTTTACAGGAATCTCTAGTCCATTTGAAATTCCTCAGAATCCTGAAATAAAAATCAATACCGTCAATTCAAGCCCGGAAGAAGCAGCCGATATAATAATTTCATATCTTTCTAAGTAATGATAGCGACGCCTTCATGACAGACAGCAACTTCGTACGGGGTGATGTCTGCCATCGACCAAGTAGAATTACAGAAAATTGCGCAGCAGGTAGAGATAAGTAGAGAGCGTTTACAATCTATGGAACAACAAATAAAAAGATTAGATGAAGTGAAGTCTGAACAATCACAAGCCATAAAAGCATTAATCTCAATACCTGTAAATGGTTCTGATGGAGTTATGATTCCATTAGGATCCGGAGTACAGATACAAGCAAATATTCCAGAAGATGCAGGAGCAATAATTGATATCGGGTCCAGAATTCAAGCGGAAAAAACACGGGAAGAGGCAATAACTATTTTGAGTAATAGAAGTAATGAATTGAACAATATTCTTGAAAAATTAAAATCTGAATATGCCGTACTAGAAGAGTACATAGTATCTCTAGCTCATCAATTTACATCTGGAGTCGAAGAACTACAATTAAACAAAATTACTCCGGAAATCAATGACTCAGAGAAATTAATAGATGATAAAGTAGTAAAATCAGTAAGAAAGAGAAGGAAAAGAGGCACAGAACTTACCTTAGATGATTAAGAGGAATGATAATGGGTTTATTCGATAAATTCAAGAAACGGGTAAAAAACCCTTCAATTGAACATGATATTACAGTTGAGGATGGAACTAAAGAAGCAAAACTTGCCATTGCAAAACGGGAAAAAAGAATTAAAAATTTAGAGGCAAAAACCAGCAAACCTGATGTTGCTCGACCACCTTCAATCATAGAAGATGAATGGGATGAAATGCCATTGGATGTATTGGATAATCCGTTTAATAGTGTAAATACTGCAAGAGAAAGAAAAATAGCAAAGCGTGCCAAATCCATGCAGGAAACCCATACTAGAAAGAATAAGTTAGATAAGAAAAATAATGATATGACAACATCAACAGGTAAAAAATTAATTCCTAAGATTACAAACTCATTCAATATTGATTTTTCCAAGGATGAGGTAAAAAGAGGTGGTAGAATAGTAAAAGGAGGACCTTTACTTGAAGAAATATTAGAAGAGTTAGAAATGGATTTATTATCTGCAGATATTGGGCATAAATCTGTATCGGAACTAATATATTTACTGAGAATTCAACTAGTTGGTGCCCGAATCGACAAAAGGATTAATTTGGAGACGATAATAGAAAAAGCCGTTAGAAATTCTCTATTATCACTATTAAGTACGGGATATTGGGACTTTGATAAAACAATAGGTGCATTTGTTTCAGAAGAATCCCCTGTAATAATAATGATGGTGGGAGTAAATGGGACCGGTAAAACAACTACTGCAGCTAAAATTACTCATAGATTGATGAATACTGGATATTCCGTGGTTTTGGCTGCTGCTGATACATTTAGGGCCGGGGCTATCGATCAATTAGCACTGCATGCAGAAAAATTAGGTGCAAGGTGTATCAAAAGTCAGAGAGGTGGAGATGCCGCTGCAATTTCAAGAGATGCAATTGAAAGCGCAAAGGCTAGAGGAGAAGATATAGTAATTATTGATACAGCAGGTAGGATGCAAAATAAAACCAATCTTATGAACGAATTACAAAAAGTGCATAGAGTTACTGAACCACATCTTGTACTATTTGTTGCCGATGCCTTGGCAGGCAATGATGCAGTAATGCAAGCAATAGAGTTTCAAAAAATATTGGCCTTTGATGGAGCAGTATTATCAAAATTAGATACAGATGCGAGGGGAGGGGCAGCACTTTCTATCGCCCATGCAACCGGCAAACCGATTATCTTAGCTGGAGTTGGACAAAATTATGACGATATAGAATTATTCGATCCAAGTTGGCTTCTAGAATCAATTTTGAAATAGGTTCCAAACCGTATTCTTCATCAATAGGGCCTATGTGTCATGAACAACAATGGCCACTGACGATGATAAAATTGCTTTGATAGCAGTTAGTAATCCTATAACTTCAGGAAGAATTAATACAATCTTAAATCAAAAAGGGTGGATTACTCATACATGTTCTGATGGAGATGTAGCCGTAGATAACTATGTTAAATTAAAACCTCATTTAGTATTCTTAAGCATAGATCTAACAATAATTGACGGTCATGTAGCCGCTTTAGAAATCAGAGAAACTGATGTTAATGCAAGAATAGTGTTCGTTAGCAGTAAAACAAGAATGGCCAAGGCTCAAGAGGTAGCATTTTCAGCAGGCGCAGTAGGAATAATTAGTACTCCATTGACACAATCAAAAGTCGATAATATTTGGGAAAAATTATTTCTAGATATACCAGATGCACCTGGTTTAGCAGATCTTGATATACTGTATCCGGAGTTACCAGAGAGAAAAATTACTGAAGATACCCCAATGCCAATGCCAATGCCAATGCCATTCATAGAAGGTAAACATGACACCTCACCTAAAAAGAAAAGAAATATTCTTGCTAATATTAAGATTTTAGTCTTAATCTTATCTGGAATTATCTTAAGTTCGGCTGGGTTACTTTACCTAGAGATTATCAGTTTTTAGTGTCTAAACTTATTCTAACCATTTTGTAAGTAATGGTAGTACTATTTTACTTCTAGTCAAAATACCCATATGCCCTCCAGGCACATATTTCAATGATACATTCGGTATCAATGAACATAGTATTTGGCAAACTTCAAACTGATGAGGAGGGGTTTCACGACTGACAGTAATAAATACTGGACTATTTACCTTTTTCCAATATTCAGGAGGAGTTTTATCATAACATAATAATCTGACCTCAGCCAATATTTTTGGTTGTAATACTCTCCAATTATCCTTTCTAGATTCTGACATATTCTCCCAAGTTCCAGGCTCATTCCAATAATCCACAAAATCTTCTAAAAAATCTTCTACACTCAGTCCTTCAGTAAAAAAAGTTTCTACAACATTTCCAAAATCATCTTTTAAATCATCCTTTTCAGTATAATCTAAACAACCCCATGCAATTGGTTCATGCAATGCAATTTTTCTTATTTTTTTGGGATATTTAACAGCTAATTTAAGTGCTATAAAACCCCCATAAGAATGACCTAATAAATCAACAGAACCACTTTCATTAGTTAAAAGTAATTCAGCTGCTAAGTAATCAATATTTATATCTGGAGGATTTTCGTTATTCCATTTTTCAGACGGGTGATAACCGAGATAATGCAAAATAATCAATCTCCTATCTGATAATAGCTCGAAGACATCTTTCCATTGTCTAGAATCTAGACCAGTACTACAGAGTATAATAATGGAAGGTTTGTTTCCATCTCTTTCCGTATAATAGAAACTATGACCCTCTATCTCAATATTTGGCATACGATTAAATTCAAAGTAGATTATTTTTTAATTATAACTAACACTAACCCCTAAATTATTATTTTAATAGCGGCTATCACTAAAACCAAAGATACAATACTCCTCAAAGTTCTTTCATTTCCCATTTTAGATCCATATCTTGAACCGATATATCCTCCAAACATTACAGCGACTGCAAATGGCAGGAAGCTATTGAATTCAACTAGTTGTTGTGATAGTGCCGCACCCATCAGCCCTGATATCGAATTTAACCAAATAAAAATAGCGGATGTTGCCGCTGCATTCTTTACAGTGGCCCACTTTTTTATAACCAGAATGGGGGTCAACAAAATACCTCCACCGATGCCCACGATTCCACAAACTAAACCAATTATTGCACCGATCAATAATGCATCTTTTAGAGGGGGCATCTTTAAGTCGGTTTCATCAACATAATCATTATCAAAGAATAACTTTATTACAGCAAAAAGCAGAAATAAAGTCAATAGAATATCGTATATATCACCATTTATTGTCAAGTAACTACCCAAAATTGTAAATGGTATACTTGTAAAAATAAATGGAATAGTTAATTTTTTATTATGATATCCTTCTCTGTAATAATAGTAAAAAGCTAAACCTGCTACAATTAGATTTAACCCCCACGCATGTTGTTTTAACCATATATGCCCCTCTGAAGCGTATGAAGATAATGATAATACAGCCAAATACCCGGATGCACCACCATGGCCAACAGAAGAATAAATTATTGCCATGAAGAATAATGCAAATACAATATACATCAAACCTGTATCCATACTAATTCCTAAAGCAAGAGAACTTTAACAACTTCCTCTTCTCATTAACTATGGAAAAGAACGTCTCTGTGGAAAGAGCAATTGAAATTTTATGCCAAAATCCGATAAAAAAATCAATAGAAACTGTTACATTAGATAAATCAGTAGGCAGAATCCTTGGTAGTAATCTAATTTCTAAAGTAAATAATCCGCGTTTTGATAATTCCTCTATGGATGGCTGGGCAGTCAATTCTGAAGATTGTAAAAGCTTAGGAATAAAATTAAAAATAGTAGGCCTGAGTCAAGCTGGAGCCAAAAATAATATTTCAATAAATAGGGGGGAAGCATGCAAAATAATGACAGGTGCTGCAATGCCAACCGGTGCGGATGCAATTGTGATGATCGAAGACACTTCAGTAACTGACGGAATGGTAACTATCAATGGTAGAGCGAAAAAAGAATTTATTAGGAAAACTGGTGAAGATATAAAAAAAGATGAGTTATTAATTCGTAGTGGAACACTAATGACTTCTTCGGTTATTTCATTATCTGCAACAATGGGACATGATTTTATACAAGTAGTTGGAAAGCCAAAAATTGCCATAATTAGTAATGGTGATGAATTAATTAAACCAGGCATCGAATTAATGGATGGACAAATATATGAATCCAATTCTTATGGAATTTCTGCATTAGTAAAAAAAATGGGTGGTGAGCCATTAAGATTTGATGTTGTTCAAGATTCTATCGAAGGATTGCGGACAGCATTGGATTTAGCAGGGAAAGATTGTGATGCAATAATAACCAGTGGCGGGGTTAGTATGGGAGATTACGATTTAGTACGTAAAATTATGGAAGATGAGGGAGAAATTAAATTTTGGAAAGTTTTAATGAGACCAGGAGGACCTCCTTTATTTGGAAAATGGAAAAATACCCCTCTGTTTGGTTTACCAGGAAATCCTGTAAGTAGTCATGTAGTGTTTACAATGCTTGTTGAAGCTTGGATGGTATGTTCTTTAGGAATGGATAGTGAATATGGTCCCAAAACTGCAGATAGAGTGAGCGTACTCCTCAAAGATCATTTGAAGGGTGCACCCAACAAAATATGTCTCAGGAGAATTAGAATAACAAATGAAGGTGGCAGATTAGTTGGTAGAACACATACACATCAAGGAAGTGGCAACATTCATAGCATGGTTTCCCATAATGGCCTAAGCCTCCTTCCCCCAAGTAAAGAGGGTAAAGAGGGAGATATAATTGATGCCCTATGGTTTAGATAGATATTCTTTTTGTACTAAATAAATAACCATGAATTCAAGTCTAATTGATTGTGCCATAAGCATGAAGGGAGAATTTTAAGGTGCCATCCAAAAAAACAATTCCTAACAAAAATGGTTGGATAGAAGTCCGTGGTGCCCGAACTCATAATTTAAAAGATATCGATGTGAGCATCCCAAGGGGCAAGTTTGTAGTACTCTCAGGAGTATCAGGATCGGGCAAATCATCATTGGCATTCGACACTCTTTATGCAGAAGGTCAAAGAAGATATGTAGAAAGCCTAAGCTCCTATGCTAGACAATTTCTAGGCCAAATGAAAAAGCCTGACTGCGACTCAATCGAAGGATTATCTCCTGCTATAAGCATTGATCAAAAACAAGGTAGCCACAATCCTAGATCAACAGTAGCTACAGTAACGGAGATGATGGATTATATGAGGCTCTTGTGGGCAAGAGTAGGATTACCGCACTGTCCGGAATGTGGTAATGAAGTCACACGACGTACCATTCAAGAAATTGTTGATGATGTAATGTGGAGATTCGAGGCTCATGCACTAATAGTTTGGAGTCCTGCAATTCGTAATAGAAAAGGTACACACTCCGATCTTTTTAAGGCACTTGTAGAACAGGGATATTTGGAAGGTCGTGTCAACGGCAGGGAGACAAGTTTTGAAAAACCCCCAATATTGGAAAAGAATCTAAGGCATGATATAGATGTCAGAATAGATCGACTTAAACTTTCCAGGGAAAATCGTCAGAGATTAACAGAAGCCATAGATGCCGGCTTGAGGCTAGGCGGAGGAACCGTAGCAATAGAAAGTGTAAAAAAACCCAAAATAACAAAAAAAGATAATCCGGAAGATAAAAAATATAAAACAAAAGAGGGCGAACATATTGCGTATTCTGAAGAATTTGCTTGCCCCCTACACGGAGCTTTCCTTCCTGAAATGAGTCCTAGAGTATTTTCCTTCAATAATCCACTGGGAGCATGCCCTTCTTGCCAAGGACTAGGAGTCCAAAGAACATTCTCTGCAGATTTAATAATTGATAAATTTAATACAATTAAAGAAGGATGTATAATACCTTTCCGAAGATCCATGATGTCCGGATGGTATAGAAAACAAATGATTCAAACTTGCAAACATTATAATATTCCAATTAATATTCCTTTCAAGGATTTAGATGAGGATAGTCAAGATATTTTACTTCATGGCTCAGGGAGTACCTCAATAAATTTTGAATTTAATTCAGATGGAGGATCAAGTTATAAAATGGCTAAACCATGGGAGGGAGTGTTTTCAAGACTTAATAGAACGTATACTGATACCAGTTCGGATCGCACTCGTAATCGTTTAACCTCCTACATGACTGACGAACCATGTCTTGATTGTCGTGGTAAGAAGTTAAACCCAGCCGTAAGTAAAGTCATTGTTGGAAATATATCGTTACCAGACATATCTTCTTGTAGTGTTTTGGAAGCATTAGCCGTAGTTCAACATTGGAGATTAGGGAAAATTGATGATACTTGGATTAAATTGGGTCGGGATAAACCTAATTCTGATGTAGTGAACAACACTTCAAAATTGGATGATAGAGCTATCTTCATCGGGCAAGATATTATTAAAGAAATTGAATCAAGGTTAAGATTTTTAGCATTAGTTGGTTTAGATTATCTAACTTTGGATAGGCGTGCCAATACTCTGTCAGGAGGAGAATCCCAAAGGATTAGGCTCGCAACACAAATTGGAACGCGACTCACAGGAGTTATGTATGTACTCGATGAACCAAGTATAGGACTGCATCCCAGGGATAATGGCCGATTACTGGAAACATTAAGGGAATTAACCACGCTAGGTAACACATTACTCGTGGTTGAACACGATGAAGCAACTTTACGGCAAGCCGATTGGATTGTCGATATCGGCCCTGGAGCAGGTAAAGAAGGAGGAGAAATACTAGTCAGTGGCTCATTCAATGAATTATTAAAAAGTAAAAAAAGTATGACAGGGGCATATCTATCGGGACGGATGTCAATTCCAATACCTAAAGATAGACAAAAACCACAAGACAATTATTGGCTAAATATAAAATCAGCCAAACAAAATAATTTACAAAGTATCGATGTGAAAATTCCATTGGGATGTATGGTAGCGTTTACCGGTGTTTCAGGCTCTGGAAAATCATCTCTAGTTACTTCTACCTTAGCTCCTGAATTACTTCGCCAATTACATGGTTCAGATGATACACCCGGCCACCATGATGGAATCACCGGAATCGAGCATGTAGATAAGGCGATAGTCATAAATCAATCTCCAATTGGTCGTACACCTAGATCTAATCCTGCCACATATACAGGTCTTTTTGGCCCCATTAGAGAACTTTTTGCACAAACGACAATTTCTAAACAAAGAGGTTACATGCCGGGGCAATTTTCTTTCAACGTTAAAGGAGGTAGATGCGAAGCATGCAGAGGAGCTGGATCTTCAAAATTAGAAATGAACTTCTTACCTGATGTTTGGGTAACATGTGAGATATGTAAAGGACAAAGATACACTAGAGAAACACTTGAAGTTACATGGAAGGGTAAAACAATACATGAAGTCTTAGAAATGAATGTAGATGAGGCATGTAACTTTTTTGAAAATCAAAAATTAATTTATAGAATACTATCTACTCTACAGGATGTAGGGTTGGGATATATACGACTCGGGCAACCTGCCACTACTTTGTCGGGAGGAGAAGCTCAAAGAGTTAAACTAGCTACTGAGTTACACAGACCAGCAAGAAAACATACAGTATACATACTGGATGAACCAACTACTGGCCTCGCATTATCTGATGTTCACCAATTAATAGAAGTTCTACTTAGATTACGTAGATTTGGACATACAGTAATAGTAATTGAACACCATTTAGATGTAGTGAAATGTGCTGATTGGGTCATTGATTTAGGCCCAGAAGGAGGAGAAAGAGGAGGATTTATTGTAGCGGAAGGAACACCACAAGATATTGCAAATAATAAAAAAAGCTATACTGGAAAACATCTCTTAGAATTAATGTGAAAATGGCGGGCGATCCAGGATTTGAACCCGGGTTCTCGGCTTAGGAGGCCAAGGTGATATCCAGACTACACTAATCGCCCATCCTCGGCATACGATGTGCTTCAAGAAATGTATCCTTCTAAAAATATCCTTTTTTTCAATAAAACGCCGATGCCATCAAGCATCAAACATCATTCGCAGGGCTGTGAACAAACCTCCAGAACTACCTACACCTTATGGGATTGGTAGTACTTATGGTTCAGGAAATAAAAATTCTCTTCACAGAAGAGTGGAGGCCAGAGATACAGGAAGAAAGTTTTGGACAAAAATAGCATCAAATAATATCTTACAAAAAATCCGAATAGTATTGGCATTATTTACACCAATTTATTTAATATTGAGCTATTTTAATATACAATATACTAGTATAAAAATTTGTATTCTACTATTTTTAATTTTATCAGTATTACTTATACCCAGTTTTTTTGCCATAATTTTTGCTCAAATGTCAGCTAGAGATAGGCTGCAGTTAAAAACAGCCGATGATAAGAAATCAGTGAGTTCAATCCCAGGCACAGAACGAATTCTTAATACATTAAGAGAAAGAAGAGTTTTAGAAACAACGCGGTTATCTGCGGCCATCCTTGGAGCTATTTTACTGTATTTCATAACTTCATTTCAAACAGATGCAATTTTGGGCTCTATTATAATAGGATCAGCAATAGTATTAGGAATTTTTTGCCTTTTACTATCTTTTTCATTAGATTCAGGTGAAATACCTATGAGAGATAATCAATTCCCACTTCTATCTCTTCATGCACCAACATTACATCATAGCGCATTAGAAAAAGTAATATCAGAAATATTAATTGCTCATCTAGATCCAGAAACAGCAACATATTTTGAGGAATGGATCAAGTCACTGCAAAACAAAGTAAGAAGACATACGAACCCAGAAGAAGCTGTAGAATACCTGCTGAGGATATTACATTTAAACTCATTAAATCTCTTAGATGAAGAAAGAATGTTCAGAGAAATAAAAAGAGTTTTCAAAGTAGCCGCGGTTGATGATCTCAAATCTGATTCAAAATTTAATCTTGAATCTTTACAGATTTTATTACAACATACAAAAAGTTGGCAACCATCATTTTTCAGAGTAATAGATAGGTTGGTTGGAGATGTACAAAGAGGACATAGCTCAATCATTGAAGATAAATGGAGAATGGATCTAGAAATTCCACCTGTAGCATCAGATGGGCAAACAGATGTAATAGTAATGGTTCACAATTTTTCTGGAAGAAAACAAACAATAGAGATTGAAATAATATCTGCCGAAGGAGAACCAGCATCTCAAATAATAAGGCTACAATCACCATCTTCCAAACGTCTAAAAAATGCAGTAGCACTAGGAAAAGAAGGTGAAGATATTGTTAATGCTTTAACAGAAAAATTAGATTCATGTGTAACTCTATGGGTCGGTCTAGCATGGCCAAATACGGTTTCCGGTAGTAGGCCAGTACAAATAAATCTAAATCTAGCCTCGGGCGAAACACTTTCCAGTACCGTTTTGCATACATCTATTTCTGTAGGAGCAAATGCGGAAAGTGCTGGTTATAAAATGATTGATGCTGCAGCATCAGTAAGAAAATTAGCACTTAGCTTCGCTGAGTAATTTTATTTATTCCAGAACGCTTACAAGCGTCACGTTCATGACATTATTGTGTTTGGGATGAGCCATGGAGTCTTGGGAAGTAGTAGTAATCGGAGCCGGCCCGGCTGCTCTCCGTGCTGCGATCGCATCATCGGATTGTGGAGTATCAACCCTATTAGTCGACAGTGCGGGCATAGGCTCTAGACAAGGACAATCATCATTATCAGGAATAGCATCAAGCATCAATGAAATTAATTCTGTTTCTCACAGGGAAGATACAATAGTAGCAGGTGGAGAAAACATCGATAAAATAGTCGCTGCACAAATTTGTGGAGAATCAGTGCCCATAGTGTCAGAATTAGAGAGATGGGGATTGGTTTTTCGCAGAGATCAAGAGGGATTACCACATACTACTAAAATTCCGGGCCATTCAAAACCAAGATTATCCGGATGTGGCGACTCTTCGGTTAGAGAAATAACTCGTATTTTAGAGGAACAGGCCATTAAACGTAAAATTACTAGAAGATATGATAATTTAGCAGTATCATTAATCAACGACAATAAACAAATAAGGGGAGTAGTAGTTTTAGATATTTTAACTGGACAAATAAATGTTATACAAGCAAAAACTGTTATTCTTGCTACAGAAGGCTATGAAGGAATGTTTTCTAATCCATCTGAAGGTGCAGGAACCGGTCTAGCATTAGCTGCAAGAGCTGGAATATCGCTAAAAGGAATCTTTAATTTCCCGAAACATCCACTTACAATTAAAGGAACTAATATTCATTTACCGATAGAACTACTTGGCGAAGGTGGAAGAATAAGAAAGGCCAATGGGGATGAAGCAATTTACTCAGATGTAGATGTAGAAAACTGTGTTTTAGATATTAGAGAAATAAATAATGAATCCAAACTCTGGTTCTCAAATATACTAGATACAATCAAAGATAGAACAGGTTTAAACTATGAAATAGATGTAATACCCGTCTCTAGTAGTATAATAACTACCGGGGGGATACCCGTTGATCATAAATCCAGAGTGACTCTAGAAAAGGGTAAAATGTGGTTTACGGGGTTGTACGCGGCAGGTAGATCTGCGAATACAGGAATGCATGGTGATGGATTATTACATGGTAATATTTTGTTAGAAGACTTATTTACAGGGAAGCAAGCCGGTATAGAGGCAGGAAAATGGTCTTCTAAACAAGAATTTGCTAACTCAAGCCTAATACAAACGGAACAAAATAATTTAATTGAAGAAATAAAATCACTTTATACGAATGATGGCAATCCAGTAGGTCACGTAACTTCCACCATAAATATACTCGCTAATAATCTGCAAGAAAGTGGGAGCGAGAATACAATAAGATCAATGACCGAAAAAATTTCTGAGATTAGTAAATTTGGAATAAAATTAAATGATAAATCAAAAGTCATGAATACTGAACTTCTTACAGCAATGCAAGTTTTGGGTTTCATATCGATACTTAATATTGCGTTAGTCGATGATTAAGGTGAGAGAGTTTGGTGGACGAAACTATCTTTTCTCTAATATTAGATGGTAAACTACCTTGCTATAAAATATATGAAGATGAATTCGTTTTAGCCTTTTTAGATATTAATCCATTTAGTCAGGGGCACACTCTGGTTATACCAAAAGAGAGAGTAGATACTTTAGATAAATTATCTGAAGAAACAGGCGCTGCAATTGGTCGAGTATTACCAAGAATCTCAAAGGCAATAATTCAAACTGTAGGCACTAATGAATTTAATATAATTCAAAACAACGGAATTAATGCATTTCAAACAGTTTTTCATGTACATTTCCATATTATTCCTAAGTTCGAAGACGGCACCGGTTTACAATATCCATTTATATCAAGTCCAATTAATCATGATGAAGCAGTGTCTTTAGCAAACAAATTATCAAATCTACTTTCCAATTAACATCATAGTCTAAACCTGAATCCTCCTGAGAGTACTATGGATGGTAACTCCAATGTCCCTAAGGATATTGCAGTAGAACTATCAAAACGCGCTAAAAAAATAAATGTTCGTAAATTAGAAAGTGTTCCTTGGGCCCACGATGGCTCCCACCCCAGCTCCCCTTGGTTTTGGAAATTTTTAATCTTCATTTTATTAATTCCTTGGAATTATTTGTTCAGATTTAAACAGGTAGAAAAACCATACCCAACTGAAGGAGGTAGATTATGTGTAGCAACACATGTCAACGGCCTAGTTGATCCCATTGCAATTACAATGAGTCATCCAAAGCAGAGGATGGTTACGCTTGGAAGACATGATTTGACCACATCTGTCCCAATTATTAGTTGGATAGCTAGAAGAATCGGGTCCCAACCAGTTATTAGAAAAGCAGAACAATTAGAAGGAATAGCTGAGATTAAATTTGCAAAAAGATTGAATCAACGTAGCATGCTAACAGTTTCGCATGCCCTTGCTGGAGGGTATCGCGCAATTATTATGCCCGAAGGAACAGGCCACCAAGATTCTCAACTCCGCCACCTAAGGACCGGATCTATGCGTTCAGCAATAAATGCCGCATCTATTGCTAAAGAGCGTAATCTCCCTGCCCCCGTTTTCCAGCCTATAGGACTTCATTTTAGGGTGCATTACTGGTTTAGAACAGACTTATACTTAGAGCAGATAGAACCAGTTTTAGTCCCCTTTAATCCCAATGAAGAAGAAAGAAAGATGTTAATGGAAGGTATATGGATTGAACCTCCAGAAGAGTTAGTTATAGATCTGAGAGATGAATTAGCAAATAAACTAGGGAATATATCAAGGGATGCACCTGATTGGGAAACATATCGAGCTTGGCAACTTTTGGCCCATATGGTAGCTATATCTGAAAATAAGAAACTTATCTCATATAAAGATGAAGTGCATGCTACAAGAAAAGTAAGAGATAAACTTAGAACATTTGATTCTAAGAGTATAATTAAAGATGCTAAATCTGCATCAAAAATATTATTTTCTCATGATTTAGATGGCCGATCATTAAATAAAAATCTTAAATTAAAAAATAAGTCAAGTTTATCAAAAGGTATAATTGGATTTTTAATCATGTTATTCTTCTCTCCGATTTCATTTTATTCCACTGGTATCCAAGGATCTTTAGCCTGGTATCTGGGTAATAACACAGATGAAGGTATAGATGCTCGTACATCTTACCACATGATTGCATGTATAATATCGCCACTAATAATTTGGCCCATATTGTCACTAGTAAGTTTTCTGATAGTAAATAATTTATTAATATCGATTCCGATAATTATCCTTCCTTTTTGGATAGTTATTTCTATGATATTTTATCATTATTCAAATCTTGCATTTCTAATTGGTTATGATTATTGGTGTGATTACCAAACATCGAGGCGCAGTAAAAGTCTTGATAATTCCTCTCAAAATAATTATTTTATAGATTTACTAAGAATATTAGAACCTAGGTTAGATTCACTAAAATAGGTCCACCCGCCCATAGACATTTGTGGAGGGGCCTGAAGCAATCAAATCAGTCAAAAAATGGCTGAATAGCGAACGTCTTGAATTTAAAGAAGTTCAAGATCCCCAAGCATTAATTCACTTACATTGTAAATATCCACCAACAAGACAAGGACATATGTTCAATATTGTAATTCCTAAAAATAGAAATCTAGTATTGATTTACTCTATTACGCGAGTTGACATAGGACAACAAGAATTGATGATAGACCAAGCAACAGAAGAATTAGAAGAATGGGAATTATGGCTTCATGACATAAGGATGGACCTAACTTCTAGTGATTTAGATTGGGTACTTCATATTGGTCATAAAAAGCAGAATAAATCTGGCCCATTACAAGCATTTAATCTGTCTAGGCCGATATGGTTTGATGGATTAACTCAGAATGAATTTATGCATTCAATGAGGAAATTATGGTTAACCAAATTATCATTAATACATCAAATAAAATTTGCATATGGTCCAGGAACAGGTAAGCCAGGACCAGTGGATGATTGGCTAGCTAAAAAGACTAAAAAAAGTAATATCAAAGAATCCAAAACCAATCAAATTGATACTGATGAATCCGGGGGATTTGGAAAAGATTTTGATCCTTCTGAATGGATATAGGTGTTATCACTTGAAAAACAAATAAGTGACCATAAAGGGATTTAGTTAAGTATCTGAAAATTTTCAAAGAGACGATGGTACGGAACGTCAGTAGCCAAAATAAAGATACTGTGAAGGTTAGAAATAGTATTTCTATGGTTTTAATAATGCTATTAAGCCTTTTCTCGGCTTTAGAAATCCCGCAGGCTGATGCTAGTGATGTAGTTCTTACAGATCCTATTCAAATTGTAAATGGCGGTACTGCTAATGACAGAGGAATGGCCATTGATGCGGATTCTAACGGAAACATACACTTAGTATTTAGTCGTAATACACAACATCTTTTCTATCAAATGCAAGATCCAAGAGGGGACACAATAATTTCCGCTACTCAAATATCTAATCCTGGAAATCATCGTGCGTGGCATCCAGATATTGCAGTCGATGCCGATGATAAAGTACATATTGTTTGGACGGATAAAGCTGGCCAATATTCTATAATGTACACGTTATTAGATCCATATTTGGATGATAGAAGTGGAGACAGCGCTCTTGATTCTGTAATATCAATTGTTAATGATTATGAGGTTTCAAACAATCCACAAAATCGAGACTATCCTGCAATTGATGTTGACTCTAATAATGATGCACATATTGTATGGGAAGATTCGTTCGAACCATTAGAAAAATTTTATCAACAACCTCAGATTTATTATAAAATGTTAGAAATTGATCATGTTTCCCGAGAAGCATTAGTCGCAATCGATAGTACCTTACTTACACCTATATTGGGGCATAAAGGGCATCCAGACATTGCAGTAGATGTAGATGACTTCGTGCAGATAGTATGGGATGATACTCGTGGTGGTAAGGTAGAGATGGTTGTGCCTATTGATACGTCAGGTTCAATGAATACTGAATGGGCGGATATGTGCGTTGTATTTTATGGTGGTAATTTTGCAAGCGGAGGATCTTTCCCCGGACTAAAACCATTACTCGAAAGTGCTAATATGACAGTTTATGAAACACTATACGCACTTAGTGGTAACTGGCCGGCAGCATCTCAGAGCGGTGCGTGTGCCAATGCCTATCAGACGGGAGGTTCAGGAAGTAACGGACCTAGAAATACTCCTTTAGGCTCTACAAACAATGATAACTCTGGTGGTATTAGATATTTGGATGAAGTGGTTTATAATAACGCTGCAGTAGACTTACCTGCTGATGGAGGTTATTTTAGTGAATTTTGGGGCCCAGCAGCCACATGGGCCTGTTTATCATGGAAAGATGCTAATGGCAATGTTCCAGGAAATCCACCTACACAAGCGGATCATCACTGGAATCCAAATGCAACAAAAATTGTGATACCAATTTCTGATGAAGGGCCATATGGCGGAAGTCCACAAGATAATGATGATACCCAAAGCATTGCCCAATCTCATGATGCATGTGTTTTAGCTGATGTAATACCTACTCCTTTGTGGGCTGGTTCTGATACTGATGTCGGATCATATATGATGGATATGGCACAATGTCCAAATGGCTCAGGTCTAAATGCAAGAACATGTAACGGTAATAATCTAAGATTAACTAATGCAGGAGGGCAAATGTATAGTTTTCCTACATCTTCTAGTAGCTCAACTGAATTAGAAATAATGGTGGAAGCTATGGTCTACCTGTCTACAAATAATTCTCGTGAGATATATATGACCGTTTTGGACCCACTTTCACTTTTGGATAGTCCATGGCCAGGTTGGACAAAGGGTGATTCTGGTACAGAAAGCGACCCCAGCACCAATACTTATACCGAAGATTTAGGACCTTCTGAAGATATTTCTGGCTATGGGCATCTAGTGGTTGTCAATGATACTAGAATTACATTGAATGATGCATATAGCCTTCATCCCGCGATAGCCCTAGACTCGTCTGGACTTACACATCTAGCATGGCAGGACGGCCGGGCATATGGCTTTGATATCGATGTAAATTATGAGATATATTATACTCGACTTAAATTGAGAGGAGCAGCAGAATGGGATGGTGCAGCAGAAGGATTACCCACATTTGGAATAAAACAAATAGCAGATGCCGCTATTTCAGATGTCGAAGGCCTTGCAGGCCTTGATCCAGATCGTCCGTTCGGAGCAAATTCTCATTTACCTTCAATAATAACTGATTCATTTGACAACGTACATCTGGCTTGGCTAGACAACTATAACGAAAGTCAGGGAGAAACCATAGTCTACACTCGCTTAAACCATACGAATGATGACTTTCCAAATGGATTCCCGCTCAATTCTATAGCATCCTCAGTATTTGACCCTTGGACAATTATACCAGTTACAACATGGCAATCAGATAAATTAGGTCCAAATTCACCCGCAACTCCGGATTTAGGTCAAACTCCGGCGTTTGCCAACGATCTAGGAAGCGGGGCTCATCTAGGATGGTCTGATACTAACAAATGCAACGAAGAAAATAATGGGGGAAAATATACACTGTGCTATGTGCATGTATTAACAGGATTAGTAGATATTTCGTTGGCTTGTGATGAGAAAGTAATTGCAAACCCTAATCTTGAAGGAAATCCTTACACATGCCCAGAAGATGCTGAAACATTTTACCATACAATATTTCCTGGGGAATTGACCACATATAATATGACAATTGCAAATCCTACGCCAGGTCCAGCTGAGTTAGTACAAGATACATTTACTGTCACTATGCAGGGAGTTCCAACAAATTGGAGTGCTACCCTATTCTATGCTACTAACAATACTCCAATATTTGAATCTACACCGGTACATTTGGATGGAGGAGAAGTTGTTCCAATTTATATGAGATTAAGGGCTCCAACAATTTATCAAGCCAAACAAGATGAACTAGCACAAGTTACAATAACAGCAGTTTCTTACAAAGATCCGGCAATTAGGAATGAGCGAATAACGCTGACTTTAATGGATGTTGTACACGGAATTGAATTGGATACAAGTCACTACCAAGTAGATATTGAACAGGGAAGATCTGCTGTATTTTCAGTATCGATAAAAAATACTGGTAATGTTTTTGATACCTTCGCATTTTATGATCCATCGACATTAGAGGGACAAAATGAGTGGGCTTTACCATTTGGCTGGGGTATTGATTTTCCAACATCAATTTCCCTTGACCCTTTACAGTCTGTGACGAAAAATCTACAAGTCAGTGTTCCATCTTCACAAGAGCCAGGTACCTTTGTGATATATTTGAAGGGATGGTCTTTAGGAGAACCTGTGTTATCCGTAGATAGAGGAACATATGATGTTCTAGAATTATGGATAAATGTCTCTACAAGATCAACTGGAAATATTGTTTTCTCAGTTGGAGACACTACTCAGTATGTACTTCCAGGAGATTGTGCTGAATTTGATATAGAGGTCACCAAGCATTTTACTCCCGGATATCTAGTATTCACTACTCCAGGAGCACCTGATCCAAAACCATCTAATTGGACAGAAGAAACATGGAGATATGACCACTGGACGGTAGACTTAGATTTCACAAATGCACCTGGAGGTAACGGGCCGTCTGATGATTCACCAAGATACTGGGCTCAAATAAATACACCTTATACTGTAACTGCAATAATGTGCGCACCCTATAATGCAACAGCCGGTCTTGGAGATTCAATTACAGTCCGAGCCTATCTTGAAGGTCAGCCTAAGATTAGAGATTCTGTCGTAATCTTAACAAACGTTATCCAAAGATATGATTTAGACGCTTCAGTATCAGAGAATATACTTGATCTATATCCAGGACAACCTTACCAGATGGATACAAATATCGAAAATCTCGGCAATGGCCCTGATAGATTTGATATGACTGTGGAATCTATAGTTGATTCTCAGGGAAACGCTCATGTATGGGATATCGAGATTCCTAGAATACTATTTGGTGAATTAGATAGAGATGAAATAGGCGAGTATTCGATAATTATCAATGTCCCTGATAAAACACTTGCAGGCCAATATACAATCACTTTCAATATATACAGCGAAGAGGAATATGAAGGAACCAAACTACGTGATTCTATAACTCTAAATATAAATATAATTGAATTCCACGATATGCAGGTCACCTTAGATCCTGCAGTTGAGAGTAGAATTAAAACTACAGCACCAAGTAGAATTGTAAGATTTACATTGAATGTTACTAATTTTGGTAATGTTCCTGATCAACCAACCCTCCACAATCATACAATCGATGCAGCAGGAGGCTGGGGCATAATGCCTGGAATGAATACTTTATCAAATTGGGAAATCCAATTCGCTTTATTAGAAGATTTTGATACTGAATATCCTGTAGAAAACCTATGCGAAGGCCAATCTCCAAATTTCTTAACCCTGGCTGACCCAATTCCAACGGAAGGATGTTATCTTTCTGCCCAAACCGGGGCGCTAACATTACCAATCATGGAAGCTTATACTACTTTACAAATGGTAGTTATAGTTGCAATTGCGCCTGATGCCGCATTACAAAATAGAGAAATAGGAATTAAGGCGTTATCAATGCATGGAAGTTCTGAGAATGGAGGAGACCATGATGAAACTCCTGAATGGGAAGATTCGTGCACATTAGACTCCAATAAAGACGGCCAACCAGATAATTTTGCTCCTGATTGCGACTCAAATGAACAAGTATTGGAATTACGATTAAGAGCGCCCGATCTAGAAATTATAGAAGTTACAGCAGATTCAAAAAAGGGTGCGATTGGAGAAATGCTCTCTGTAAGTGTGAAAATTATTAATCGTGGAAATGCTCATGCAACCGATGTCAATGTCATACTGTGCAAAGATCAATCTACTAGTGACATAAAGAAAAATGGATGCGATGAAAATAATATTGTATATAGACAATTAATCAAAGCAATCATGCCAATTGGCGATGGCGGTCTAGAAAATCCAGATCCTATTACATTGCTATACATGGTTGAAGCGGGTAATCACGACGTAGTAGTTGTAGTAGATTCGAATAATGATATCGTTGAAACAGATGAAACTAACAATATAATGAAGATACCCGGAGGAGAAATGAGCTCTAATTTTGGAGCAGGAGATGTAGTAATAGACGTTATAGCGCGTTACTCGGTCCCTACAATTATTCTTGGTGCTACTTTTTCTCTAATTGGTGTTGCTGGATTTGTTATGTATGGCAGGAGAATAGAAGCTTTACAGTCATTTGCAGAAAAGACCAGCCTAATATCTAAATCAGATGATGATGATATTAGATTCTAGATTAACGTACAAGCCACCAAGGAAGTGGGGTTCCTTTATTTGCTGCGACAAAATTCCCCTTTCCTGCTAGATCTCTTAGCAACGTTTCTCGGAGATTTTCCATCATTTCCTCAGCATCCATGGACTTAATCCTCATACCATGTGAAAATAAATCTAGATCCAATGGCCTCCGAGGAGTATTCATGATTGCATGCGCCAGTTGCCTCTCTTCATAGGATTCGGAATGATTATCAACACTTGATGATACTTTTTTTTTCACTTGCTGATGCATAGCTATAATTGCGTCTCGTTGTTCATCTACTTTCTCTAAAGCGGCATCTAGTTCTCCTAAAACTTCAATTGCTTCTGAAATTTCTAACTTTCTTTTTGTGCCCATCTTTTCAACAACACTATCAAGATCACTAGGTAACTTATTTGAGAGTTTCATAGCACCGCCTCTGGGCATTTTTCTATGATCAGCTCGGAATAAGTCTGGACCCAGATCAAGTCTAATTGAAAACGACTGATCTACTTTATACATTTTTTTTGGAGGGCCCCCCTTTTCTGATGCCACCATCTGAGACTCAACAAAATCTGCTTTTTCTAGAACTTTAAGATGTTTTATGACGGCTTGTTGACTAACATTTATCAATTCAGACAACTGTAGTGGATAATGAGGTTCTTTTACTAATAACATTAGAATTTGTCGTCTTGTAGTATTTTCTAGTACTGATAAAGCTTCATCAAAACCTACCACCTACTAACCAACCTGAGGTTGGGTACTCGCCCTATTGTAAAAACCCAATCACTACTCATTATCCCATTCTTTCCAAAAAGTATCCTTTTCTTCTTCTGTATTGATATGCTTGATAATATTTTTTGTATCTTCTACAAAAGGATCTGGAACTTTATTCATTGACGAAATTATCTTTATATCTGCATCCTTATTTTGGATTTCAATATCTGAACTACTGATTATTTTAAATTTAATATTTTTCTTGTTTCTTCTCCATCCAATAATTGTCAAAAAAAGTGCAACAATCCCAATTGGAAATCCTAGACAACAACTTAGAGTGACAATCAATATAGATTTTTGTTTGAATAATTCATTTTGATTAGCCGTTTCATCAACTAACCAGAGTGTATTATTTCCCTCATTATAGATACTGTAACTCCCTTCTTTAGTTATCTCAAAAACTCGTACAGTATTGTAAACTGTGTCGTCTAAACCAGTTCTTGGCAGGTCAAGCCAATTAGCTGACCGACCATCAAATCTTATTCCTGATTCATTTATTAATTTTAACTGGGCATTTGAATCACTATTATCAATCCTAAGTGCAATATATATTTTAGATGATTCTAGTTCAACTAACTCACTTGTTCTAGGCTCTAATTCTACCATATTACTTAGACTAGGATCAAAAAACTCATACTCATCTGTGTCAATTAGTATAACTCCAATTGTACCGATTAAAAGTAATAAAAAAGATATAAATGCACTCCACTTAGCTACAAATAATAATCTACTTTTCTGCATTCTAAAATCACCTAATACTTTTGAATCTCTCTATATCAGTAATTTAATCCTATAGCACCTAATTTTTCAGGTAAATATGTATCAGTTACGAAATCAAGACCATATTTTGCTAATGATTGCTGCTCAGCCTTTTTCCCAATCTCTTGCATTAAGTTGATTTGTTCTTTCCACCAACCAGTAGCAAACCTCGGATCACTTAATTCTGATTCAAGTGCACCTATATCTGACTTTGTTAAATCATCAGCAGGTAAATCATAAGCAAGTATATCATCAGCGGTAATTCCTAAATATGTTGCTTCACTAGTTGCGAGATATTCAGAAATGTGTGCAGTTTTTATAGCCCCATACGCTATACTTGCAAAAATTCGAAAGGACCATGGATCGCAATCCGCAAATACTAGAATTGGCTTTTTCCACTCATCACTCATTCTTTTCATTATTCTCCGTGTAGATCTCGCAGGTTGTCCCTTCAGGTGTATCAATGCACACCTCGCCTCTTCGTCGAATCCATTTTCTACTAATCTATCAAACATACCTCCTGTTTCTACAGCCATTACAAAATCTATATCTTGGTCAATCAATCGTAGTTTCTCTGATTCAACATTATATGGTACGCCATATCCTGAATCTCCAACATCATCTCTACAATTTATTCTCATCCATTCCCCTTTTCTATTTTTTTCTTCAAATGTTACGTTTCCAATTATCCTGGCCCCATCTTCCTCAGGACGAAGTTTAAAATCCTCCCTTATACATTTTGTAACTATCTCCAAGTCTTCGGCTAGGTTATTACTTTCATTTTGCGTACCAAATTTTCCATTCCCCCAACCTTCAGAAATGTAATACATCTCTCTTAATGTTGATGATTTCCCGCTTTCAATCATTTGTTCAATAAATTCCGTAATGTGAAGTGATCGTAAGAGCACTCTCGCAGATCCAAGAGCAGTTGCATCTCTTGTACTTTTATTTTTACCATATTTGTAAACTTGCAGCCTCTTATCAAAAGTAATGTTCTTTTTTGTTCTAACCGGTAACGTCATTGCTGGTGGCTTACCTTTCATCATTTTATCATGCATTTCAGCGGCCACTCCATGTAATGCTTGGATTACTTCTTGCTTAGTTTTTGGTTTACCTATTATCATTATTCTACCTCCCATTCAGATAAAGAAGGTTGATTTTTATTAGTTCTTGGTTCAACCTTCTGTAGTGTCTCGACTTCATTCGTTTCTGCTCTATCAATTAATGATTCTAAATTTCTAACTTCGTTTAATATTTCCTTTTCAGCAGCATCCAAAGCTTCAGATTTACGAATCTCATCTAACAATGTTTCATCAATCTTTGAAGCGCCAATTATATCTCCATTACCTCTAAAGAAAACATCGGTATCAGTCCATTCTCCCTTAACAAGACCATCAATCCCAAAATTAATCGTAGTACAAGTTCCTGGATTTAGTGTATCTAATCTCCACGCCCAAATGCCATGGGCCTCTTTTCTACCTCCCCTAACATTATCTACCATATTAATTGAAGAACTTTCTGGCCATTTTACTAGAATAGTATATGCTCTTGCCCTAGCGGTATAATTGTATATTTCGATTGAGCAAGTTGCAATTCTTTTTTCCTTATCCCACCCTAATTTCTCTTCACAAAACACTGCATTCATTATCTGCGTAATAACAGGCGCCAAATCCGGTACTTCTCTCGACAATATCTCCGAACTTTTCTTTGCAATTTCTGGTAGTATTATGTTAACCAATTCAAATTTTTCTTGTGCTTTTTTTCTTTGAGAACTCTTTTTTAAATGATTTTTTAATCCTCTCCCAACTTCTAGCAATGCTTTTCTTATTTCTTCATGCACTTCCTCATTTTCAGCAACTGCTTCTTTTGCCTCACTTGTAAATTGTACATTAGTTGATGCTAAGTGAATAAGTAATGCTGCTGGACCTTTGGGTACGCCCCTACCACCAGGATGATCCAATCCGTACCTTTTCCAATCAACAGACTCAATAGCTTTTGTTAACAAACAACCTCCTTGTTGGTACATTAATGGCACTCTATTAGCAAATCTCAGTACTTCTATGGGCCCTTCCGCACTTAAATCGCCTCCAAATACTAAACCAACTTCGATTTGAAATGGATTCCCTTGGCTAACACTAGGATTTCTAGTTACGGTAGACGCAAATCTAGAATCAATAGCCTTTGATAACCCCTTTTTTATCAATAAATCATCAATAGGAGATAGGCAATCCATTGGAGGTGAAAGTAATTTAACTTGTTTAAATGCAGAGAGAATTTCTTGAGCATCATCAGATTTAATTCTTTTAGGGCCTCTGCTTTCATCTATCTTTGCGTTTGCAAGAATATCTCTAGCAGCACGCATGCTTACTCCTGAAAAATTATGACGTAAAAATGACGTCATCTTCCTTTCTTCAGATTCTCGTAACATTCTTTGTAGCGTCCCTAAATGAATTCCATGAGGATGAGGCTTAATTTCAGATACTATCCGTGGTAGTCTTTCAGTCGTCCTTGCCCAACTTCCAGAATCAATAATATTTCCATCTTTATCACGAACTATTAATGTAATACTCGCATGTGGATTGACAATTGAAGTCATTCTAAGGTATTGATGTACAGATTGTTTTCCCTTCTGATATTTTCCTTTCATTACTGTTTTTATCCGTAACCCTTGTTGTACCTCAATCCCTGATCTTTCATCAATCCAAATATCTCGTTTTTCACCAGTTTTCAATGCTTTATTTTTTCTAGTATCAAGTCCCAACTCAACAAATACAGCAGAATTTTCATTTTTTATTTTAGAAATTATATGAGTCTTCGCACCAGTTGTTAATTGACTATACATAACTACACCAGTTATACCTATTCCTTGTTGCCCTCTTGTTTGCCGAATGGCATGAAAACGAGATCCAAGAAGAAACTTTCCAAAGACATCTTCTATCGCATTTCTTGGTATACCTGGTCCGTTATCTTGGGTAATGAATTCTATTTTTTCTTTTTCTTGACGATTCAACTCAACATGAATTGTTGGCAGTATACGTGCCTCCTCACAAGCATCAAGAGAGTTATCTACCGATTCCTTTACAGCAGTTATTATCGACCTTTGAAGGGAGTCAAATCCAAGAAAATGCTTATTTTTTTCAAAGAATTCACTGACAGCTATCTGTTTTTGCTTACTAGAAATTTCTTCTGCATTGCTCATAGGTATTCCTCCATCAGGTCCTCCCAATACCCTATTGGCACGGGGCCTGCTTATGGTTAGCACAGTCGGAAGACAGACCCTCCTTAACTATACTTAGGAATTTTATAGAAATAATGCGATATACCTACTAAACCAAAGGTACCAAAATTTATTTTTTATCGAATATTCCAGGCTCCCATGCTGAAATTTTCCCAATGAATGCACTAGTCATGACTGTTAGGGGACTTGCGAGATATAATTTCCCTGGACCTGATCTTCCTTGAAAATTCCTATTTATTGCCGATACTGTGACTTGTGAAGGATTATCACTTACTCCTGGGCCAGCTCCAATACAAGCACCACATCCTGGATCTATGATGTTTATTCCGGCTTCTTTAAACAATTCTGTCCACCCATTCCTTATAGACAGCTCTTTGACTGCTTTGGAACCAAATTGTATAAAACATTCAACCCCATCACTTATTTTCATCCCAGCATCTAATGCCGCTTTAGTGACCATGGCATAGTATGCGAAATCATCATCTTTTCCTGCCGTACATGATCCAGCATAGGCTATATCGATTTCAATATCTCCTATTTCGTGTATAAATGCACCATTTGTGGGGTCAGAAGGAATTCCCTTATCTGGATCACCAGGATGAGCAACCATAGGTAATATGTCAGAAAGGTTGATTTTATGGATGCCACCATCATAAATAGCATCAGAATCTGGTAATATAAAACAATCTCTTATTTTTTCTTCAGTTAAGTTATCACGTCGTTTAATCAGCCACTCTATCGTAGATAAATCTGGCTCACATATCCCGGTTTTTGCACTACATTCAGTTGCCATATTACATAGAGTAGCCCTTTCATCCATAGAAAGGCTAGCCAGGCCAGGACCGCCAAACTCCATACTTCTGTCCAAAGTTTCTGATTTTGATGCATAATGAAGTAAAATATGTAGAATAACATCTTTTGCAGTACATCCGGGGTGTAAACTACCTTCTAATTCAAATCGAATACTCTCCGGAACCTTGACAAAGGCAAATTGATTATGAACTAGATTTGCATATTCCGTTGAACCGACTCCATATGTTAATGCATTCGATGCACCTCCCATACAAGTATGGGAATCTGTGGCTTGTATAAAATCACCAACATCAATAAATTCTTCTCGAGCTATCTGGTGACATATTCCGGGACTTATCCCATCAACCGCAGAATAATCCCTTACTCCTGTATGCTTTTGGAAAGCATTCTGTAATTCTCTCAATGTCTCTATTTTCTGAGTATGAGGGCTAAATTTGGGAACTCCAGTTGCATACAATAAATGATCCTCAAAGACTGCAAATTTGATTGGATTTGGAAGAGAATAATCATTTCCATATTCTTGTTGTAAAAAGGTATGTACTTGTGCAGTTGTAAATTCATGAGAATAGCCACCATCAACGGAAGCCAAGACTGCATCACCAGGTTTTACAAAATTATTATTTTTATCACCAAGCATTTTTTTTGCAATTATTTTTTCCGCCATTGTCATTGGACGTCTACCGGTCATCGACGCAGGTAAGGTAATTTCACCTTCACCTAATCTTTTTGCAAATGGAAATATTCCTCCATTTTCAACTATCAGTCTTGTTACTTGATCATAATCTGAAGTAAACTCAGATAAATCAATAGACTCACCTTTTTGCAGCCTCTCAAGCATAGAATAGCTTCCCATTAATTGCCCTAGATTTATATTATTTCTCTCATGTATTGGTGCAAAAGAGGCTGCAATCACCAGCCTTATTCCCGACCATCTTTCACACTGAGGAGCAGTCTCCCTACTAGAGCCAGTTCCCTTTCTATGCCCAGAAACAATAACCTCAAAATTACCTTCAATTAGAGCATTTTTTTCAAAAACACGACGCCCATCATGCATTAATCCTGCATAAGCATTTTCAGCAATCTTAGCAGGATCATGATCAAAACATACCCATGCAGGAGTCATAACATCGGTGTTGATGTCATCTAACAAGTCGTCAATTTTCAAATCTTCCATCTTTAAGTTAAGTCCTTCATATAGTTGTTTTGAAATTAGGTCCAGATTTTTTGTTAAAAACAGAACCCTTTTTTCTTTTGAAAGATTAATTTTACTCGGAGGCCATTGCTTAATCGTCTTTTCCCCCTTTATTCGATGGCACGGTCCGGCCCTATATCACAATTTTTGAAAAATTAAGTTTTTTTATTGCGACACTAGTGACTAATTTAGTATGATATATTTACTATTAGACTTATATAAGATGGGCTTTCGGACTATTTTATCTTTACTTAGTAAAGTTGGAGTGATATCATGGCAAATGACCTTATAGAAGACACAGTAAAATGTACAGAATGCGCGAGTAGAAACCTGATAAAAGATGAAACAAGAGGAGAAATAGTCTGTCAAGATTGTGGGTTAGTACTAGAGGACAATGTTATCGACCAAGGAGCAGAGTGGAGAGTATTTAGTCCCGAACAAGGAGATCAAAGAGCACGAACAGGGGCCCCGATGACCGTTATGCTCCATGATAAAGGACTTTCTACAGACATTGATTGGCAGAATAAAGATTATTCCGGTAAGTCTATCTCAAGCAGATATAGAAGTCAATTTTACCGCATGAGGAAATGGCAAAAGAGATCTCGAGTGAGTAATGCAACAGAAAGAAATTTGGCTATGGCATTAGCAGAATTGGATAGAATGGCTAGCCGATTAGATTTACCAAAATCGATCAGAGAAGCCGCCGCTGTCAATTACAAGAAGGCTGTTGAAGCAAGACTAATACGTGGCAGGTCCATTGAAGGAGTTGCTGCTGCTAGTCTTTATGCAGCATGTAGACAATGTTCCAATCCTAGAACATTGGATGAAATCGGTGAAGCTAGTCGAACTGGAAGAAAAGAGATTGGCCGCACTTACAGATTTATGGTCAGAGAACTTAAAATGAAAATCCCACCAACAAAACCAGAAGATTATATCCCTAGGTTTTGTTCCGGATTAGATTTAGATGCAGAAGTTCAGGCTAAAGCATACGAGTTAATTGCTGCTGCTCAAGAAAGAGAACTTACAAGTGGAAGAGGACCAACTGGAATAGCTGCTTCTATCATATATATCGCTAGCGTACTTTGTGGTAAGCGTAGAACTCAGAGAGAAGTAGCGGAAGTAGCTGGAGTTACGGAAGTAACAATCAGAAATCGATATAAGGAACTAATTCAGAACCTAAACATAGAACTTGAAATTTAATGGTGTGCCCATGGCCCGCCGTGATGCCGAACCATTGATATGGGAAAATTGTACTAAACTTTTAGAAAGTTATGTCAAATGTTCTTTTGAACAAGGTAATTTACCAAATCCTCCACTTGAGTTACCTGATTTTCCAGCTCAATATCCAAAATCAGTAGAAATACTACTTTCTCAAACCTTGGGTCTTTTTTCAATAGATAAGGCTGGCTTCAAATCAAAACTATCAGAAATTTTTGATGAAATTGAGCCAGATTATGTTAAGAGACACATAGATCCAGTAAATGAGAGAGAAAAATGGGCCCAAAAAAATATTCCATTAATATCAAAGAGAATACTAATCTTACAAATTAGAGATTGGTTCGCTTCAGCTCTAGATGAAGCTGCCCCAGATACAGACAGGTGGTTTTTTGCTATATCCACGTTCATTGGGATGGCATATAAATCATCTGACGTTATTAGAGACTATGGATTTAATTTTTTAGTATTTATTATAATGGCACAATCTCCATTTTATGTTAAGAAACCGACTCCATCAGGACCTCATCATATAGCCTGGAATCCATCTTTAGATTCAGAGAGTGAAGATATATCGCCCCATCCTTCAGGAATATTAGCAGCAAATACTATACTTGATTATTTATCCTTATCTCCGGATTCTTCTAAATTAATTATACCCTTTTGGATAGAAAACCTTACAATTTATAAAAATATAGTTCCCTTAATAGATCTGTTTCAGAGAATAAAAAATTCTTTGGATACTTCTTCTAATTTACAGTCCGAGTCATTGATAAGGGCTACTGTCAGTCTAATTTCTGACCACCCATTAGAATCAAAAGAAATATTATTTAATTCTATAAAGAAAAATGATCCTATCATAAATAGAAGTATTGCCACTTCTCTTCCAAAATTATATTCTTATGATAAATTATTCACACTAAGAATTTTAGATATTTTATTGATAGACCATGACGAAACTAGTTCTGTACTTGCTACAACTGCATTAGGATTTATAATCAGGACAGATATCAATTCTTTTTTACCAAGAGCAACTAAAGTAATTGAAAATGGAAACCAGAAAGCGATACTGACATTAATTAATTCTAGTTTACGTGAATATATTAATTATGATGTTTATGATAAATTAAATTTAATATCAAAACTTTGGATATCATCTAATGAAAACTCAAAATCTAAACTCGTTAGTTTTATGTTAGAGATATTTGTTTCTAGCCCAAAAGCATTTTTACAAATATCACAAAGTATCTCTTCAGAAAATCATAAATCATTCCTGGAATTCCATAAATGGATTGGTACAAGAGATACTACGGCAAAAGAATTTTTGGACTCTATGTAACAATTAATAATGATTTTTATAATAAATTTATTATATTTCCATATTATTAATCTGATATCATTGCCATAAGTTTGTAATCTAAATCAAATTTATTATCTAGAATTGAGTCATCTAACACCATATTTTTACGCCTGATATATCTAATTATTTTTCGAAATTGTAACTTCTTTACCATATTGATTATTTTCCATTTATCACCATATGTGCTATGATGATTATCACTTGTTTTATTCCAATCTAGGCTATTTGATAACTTTTCTTCCAAGTTTTTATCATCAGTTTTTATTATGATATCGAATCTAGAGATATTACTCATGGCAATACCAAAATCTTCACTTTTTAATTCCTTTAGTGGTATACTATTATTTCTAGAAAAGACCCTTACATAATAATTATCTGAGATATAAGGATTCGGAGCCTCTAAATATTTCTCAACATCATCTTCTTCTGTATATCCTGAATAGTAATCATAATTATAATTAGATATTAATCTGTCTTTAGGATCCCTTATACAAGTAATTAAGCTTACACGTGGATCACTAGAAATTAATTCAAAATTTGGCGATCCATATTCTGTGGCAACAAACGTCACTCCTTTTTCCTCACATTTATTTATAAAATTTAATAATTTATCATCATTATATTCCCAAATTGGCAACAAAATACCATTAGCATCAACAGGATTTCCATTATTATGATTGTCAAACAATATTTCTTTATTCTCTATTGCCATATTCACAATCAGGGTCCCCGCTGATTTATGTAAATGTTGAAACCAAATTAATTGATATCTTTTTTTAATATCCATTACTACACTTCTCTTATCGATGTTCTTTTCATATATACGGCCCCGGCTGTACCATATAGTACCTCTTAATGTGGGGTATTATACAGGAGAAATTTTCGGTGCAACCAGTTGATGTTTTTATTGTGGGAGTTCCAAAAGCAGGAACCACTTGGTTAGCCAATACATTATCACAACATCCAGACATTCAGATATCTAATCCAAAGGAACCCAATATTATAGCATCACACAAAGGAACTTTTGATAGAATAATGAAAGAGCCTGATTGGTCTTCGTATGATAATCACTTTACTCAATCAGGCCTTCGTATTGATGCATCTGTTCATACATTCGCATGCCCATTATCTCCTGAAAGAATATTCAAGAAAGTACCTAATATGAAGTTTATTTTGTGTTTAAGAGAACCAATCTCTAGAGCAGTTAGTCATTGGAATATGGTTAAAGATACTCGTACAGATTTAGAGAACAATTCAGATTGGTCAAATTTTCCTACAGCTTGGCTTGATAGCCGCCTTAAATCTGATTCCATGTATGGTCAATCTATGTCTAGATGGATAAAATATTTTAGTCTTGATAATTTTTTAATTATTGATAGTCTGGTAATGAGGGAACAACCAGATATAATTCTATCAAAAATCGATTCTTTTCTTAACCTTGTACCAAATAAATATAAAATTAACCAAAGTAAACATGCAAATAGTGCTAATAATAGACGACCACTCACAAAAATTGGTAAAATATTAAAATCTATATTTTCTAAGATACCTATTTTTTTAAAAATGCCAGTAGTCAATATCCTACAAAAAAAAGATATCAATATTTATTCGACTCCCATAATTAGTAATGCCCCAATGAACAAAAAAATCCAATCATTTCACTATTTTACATGCGCTGATACTATAATTGAAGATTTATTGTTATTTGATGAAATAACTGGATTTTCAACTTCTCACTGGATTGAGGAAATAAACTATCAATGTTTAAATATTAATGAACTATCTTAATATCCAAACTATATACGGAGGTAAAATATTATGCAATCAGTTTCCATTCCTCCTAACTTATTATTAATTGGCGGTCCTAAATGTGGAACAACTTCTCTGTTAACTTGGATGCGCAAACATCCTGAAATATATCATCCATGGGAAAAGATGCCAGTTAGCGCTTCAGAAAGCGGATTTTTATTAGGTGGTATCAGTGATATACCATTTAGTCCAACAAAGCCAAAGGGTACATTATTAATTCCCAATGAGATTAATATGGAGAATTACAATGATGAGAAATGGATCATTGATAAATCTCCGCAACATCTGTACTCAAAAAAAGCTCTAGATATTGTCGATAAATCATTACCTAATTCAAAAATTATTATCACTTTAAGAGATCCATTTGATCTACTTATTTCATGGCATGGCGAGATGATTAAAGGTTTAAATTATGATATTGACTTAAATGAATTAATAGATAAATTAGATAATATTAATTGGGTAATTGATGATAACGATGAATCCACATGGTCATTTTTGAATTATCCTCAATATTCAAAATTTGTCACTTCCTGGATTGAAACACTCGGAGTTAGTCGTGTCAAGGTCATTAAATTATCATCGATTAAAGAGAAACCAGATCAAGTTCTAGAATCGATATCAAAATGGCTAGAGATAGATCCAGAAAAAATGCCTCGAAGTTTGAAGATTAAAAATATTAGAGGTAAATTATCAAATAACCCCATAAGAAGATTGTTACGAAATCCTCCTAATTTTGTATTTACTTTATCTAGGTTATTCATACCAAGTAGGTCCCTTAGGAAAATAATATTGGATCCAATAAGGAGACTTGGATGGAAATATGTACCTTCTCCTAAAGATAATATTTCTCCTGAGTTGGAAAATAGAATAAGAGAAAAATTTAGCAAAGATATAGAATTCTTTAACAACTTAGAGGACAATATTCCAAAATCAACTATAATAAATTAGTCAATTCTAAGATTTTTAGGTACTCTTTTTGGTTCCCCAAATGTATTCTTTCGTACTAACCAGAATAGTGCAATACTCCATGCCTTCGTCCAAAGTTTCCAAGATTGAAAACGCGTAATAGGACTAACATCCTCAGAGCCCTGATTAGCTCTCAATTCCTTTTGAAATTTCCACAAATCTCCTCTAAGTACACTATTGAAGGAGATTAATCCTGCTGCGCTTTCAGTATATTTACTTGGATTACGGTGAAAAAGCAACTGCTCTGATAGGGGATATGGCGCATAAATTCCCATTGAACCCAAAGGTTCAGGATGATGCATTATACAATTTGGTGCCCAAATAATCTTATATCCAGCATCAATCACTTTCCAGGCCAAATCTGTATCTTCTCTATGTAGATGATATCTTTCATCAAAACCATTGACTTTTTCGAGCGCCTCTCTCCTAATAATAAGATTTGCAGTTTTAAAACGGTCCCATTTGAATCTATTTGGAGGATTATAATCTATAATATTCCCATCATGATCTTCAGTTGTCATAGCACCCTCAATCCCTCCAACATTTTTATTCTCGAATATCCTCTTTATTGTTTCAATCCAATTTGGTGATGCAATACAATCATCATCTAGGAATGCAACGACACTTGCACTTCCTCTTTTCCATCCAATATTTCTAGATGTACCCGGGCCATAATCAGTATCTGAATCATCAACGACTTCAATTGAATCTGGCATAACAGTTTGTTTTTCAAGTGACAATAAGCATTTTGACAATGCCTCGGGCCTGCGAAAGGTAGGAATAACTACATCTACTCCGATTTCCATACACTCACGAAAAGGTAATACATATTTAGATGAGATGCTATTGTTATCTCATGAACAACCAGTAGTCTCACCACATGCATCGCATTTTAAGCATGTACCGTTTCTTCTCATTTGACTACTACCACATGATGCACATATATCTCCAGTGTATCCCCTTTCTCTAGCCCTTCGTCGTTCCCTCATTCCTAGATCCTCTACATTTGTTACTGAATCTAGAGTCATTTGTAGCTCGCGCTTTTCACCTTGAGAACGAAGAACCCCTAATTCAGTAACTTCGGGTTTACTTATTGAATACGGGTCAAAATCAGATTCCTCCACACTTACATGTGCTAAATCATCCCTACCTGCATATTCAATAGCTAATTCTCTAAATATCCAATCTACAAGACTCGAAGTCATCTTTACTCTCCCACTTCCTCCTTCAACCATCCCACTAGGCTCAAATTTTTGGAAAGTAAATACTTTTACAAATGCTTCAAGAGGTACACCATGCTGAAGTCCAATTGAAACTGCAATTGCAAATTGATTTAACATTGCTCTCCACGCTGCCCCCTCTTTAGAAGTAACCAGTATGATTTCTCCCAATTTACCATCCGGATATTCTCCAGTTATTAGTCGTACACTATGACCGCCAATTCGTGCCTTGATATTATCTCCTTTTTTCTTATTGGGTAACTGCCTCCTTGTTGCAATATATTCCACCATTGATTCAGCTATTGGCTTAGCAGATGCCTCAGGTAGTGGCAATACTCTTACTACATCTTCAACCATCTTAGTTACAATCAATTCTTCTACTTCTTCTACTTCTTCCATATCATTAGTATCAACTAGTTGATTCATTAGGGGTTGAGATAGCTTTGAACAATCTCTATACACCGCACAAGCCTTATTCATTGTTGCATGGCTTAGATTATAGGCTTCTCTTATTTCTTCTACTGTCGAGTCAGATGGCATATTTATTGTCTTAGAAATAGCCCCAGATATGAACGGCTGTGCTGCTGCCATCATCATAACATGAGCTTTCCAGTCAATAGATCTTTTACCATATTTTCCACATGGTGTTGCACAATCAAACACTGCTAAATGTTCGTCTTTAAGGCCGGGCGCACCTTCAATCATATTATAACCAAATACGTAGTCATTTGCTGTATCTATCTCACTAGAGGAAAATCCTACATGAGATAACACATCAAAGAAAGGATTATCACAATCATCCTGACTCATTTTCAATCTTTCCTTACATATTGCTTCTCCCAATATATTGGAAGAAAATGCAGAACGAATATCAAACACATCTGCAAAACTATCCTCAATTTTCTTAACAGTTTTGTTATCGAATCCCAGACTTAACAATTTCTCTGCAGAAAGATGAGGGCAATTACTCAGCGTTTTACTACCTGTAATATATTCTTCAATTTCACGAGTTTCCCTTTCGGAATATCCTAATCTTTTCAATGCATTTGATACCCCTCCATTTACGATTCTCAATGACCCTCCTCCTGCTAAGGTTTTGTATTGTACTAAAGAGAATTGAGGCTCAACACCAGTTGTATCAGCACCCATCACTAACCCAATTGTCCCAGTTGGAGCAATTACTGTAGTTTGCGCGTTTCTATACCCGTGCTCTTCTCCTTCTCTCAATGCAACATCCCATGCATTTCTGGCAGCTTCCAACAAATCTTTTGGACATTTCTTAGGGTCGATACTCATCGGCGTAACGGACAAACCTTCATATTCACTTGAATCATTTCCGTATGCAGCTCTTCTATGATTTCGCATAACTTTGAGCATGTGATCTTTATTTCTTTCATAATCAGGATAAGGTCCTAGAATTGATGCTATTTCAGCACTTGTTGCATAAGATTCTCCACACATGATAGCAGTCATAGCCCCACAGATTGCATATCCTCTTTCATCATCATAGGGAATACCCATATGCATTAATAATGACCCAATATTACAATATCCAAGCCCCAAGGTTCGATAATCATAAGATTTCATAGCTATCTCAGCAGAAGGAAATTGTGCCATCAAAACACTAATTTCGAGCGTCGTGGTCCACAATCTTACACTATGACGAAAATTCTCAATATTAAAAATCTGAGTATTCATATCATAATACTTTAGAAGATTTATACTGGCCAAATTACAAGCCGTATCATCTAAGAACATGTATTCTGAACAAGGATTGGAACCATTTATTTTCCCTCCTTCTGGACATGTGTGCCATTCATTAATTGTAGTATCAAATTGTACTCCAGGGTCAGCACATGCCCACGCAGTATAGGCCACTTTGTCCCATAGTTCTCCAGCATCAAGCACCTTACAAGCTTCTGGCACTCTATTTTCTTCTTCTGCCTTATCTAACTCTGTTCTCCAATATAAATTCCAATTATTATTATTTTTCACAGCGTCCATAAATTCATTTGGTACTCTCACAGAATTATTACTATTTTGTCCGGAAACTGTCATGTAAGCCTCACCTTGCCAATCAGTATCGAATACATCAAAATCTACACCCTTCCATCCCTGTTTCGCTAGATCAATAATTCTTTGAATATGAGGTTGAGGCACACTATCTTTTATTGCATGTACCATAGTTTTCCGAAGGTTAGCATTTATGTTTTGCTCAAACCTATCTGAATTATTTTCATGAGACCATATAGCCTCCATTATTGAATCAGCATGCTTTTGTAGGATATTACTTCCTATAACTAAAGCAGAAACCTTTTCTTCCTCACTAGATTTCCAATCAATATACTCTTCAATATCCGGATGATCAAGATCAAGCGTGACCATCTTGGCTGCTCTTCGAGTAGTTCCCCCGGATTTTATTGCTCCTGCTGCTCTATCTCCAATCTTCAAGAATGATAACAAACCAGAGGACCTACCTCCTCCTGATAACGGCTCATCTTTACCCCTAATCCTTGAGAAGTTGGATCCTGTTCCAGATCCATACTTGAATAATAATGCTTCACGATTCCATAATCCCATTATTGAACCAGTACCTCCGACTAACTCATCAGAAACAGACTGAATAAAACAGGCATGCGGTTGCGGGTGTTCATATGCATTTATTGATAGATTCAATTCGCCGGTTGAAGGATCAACATAATGATGGCCCTGAGCAGGCCCTTCTATTCCGTATGCCCAATGCAATCCAGTATTGAACCACTGCGGACTATTAGGCGCAGACCTCTGACTAGCAATCAAATAGCACATTTCATCAAAATATGCTAATGCATCAACTTCAGAAGCAAAATATCCATATTTCCATCCCCAGTATGTCCAAGTACCTGCTAATCTTCTAAATAGACTTCTTCCGTCAATTTCTCCTCCAAACCTTTCTTTTTTATCTACTGTCTGTAATTTTTCATGATCTGGCTCACTCCTTTGAAGCCAAACTGGCACACCTTCTTCAGGAATTTTTCTTAGATATATGGGAACTCCTGCTTTACGAAGATACTTTTGGGCCAAGACCTTTCCAGGAACACCAGAAAAACCAGATGGTAACTTAACTCCATATATTGATTCAGCCATCGAACCATCAGGATTTCTTATTTCAACATCCATTTCTATCCAGTTAAATGAACCAAAAGGATCATCGCCAGCAGCAGTAAAACGTCTTTCAATGACCATGCCATTTTCTTCTTCTGATGAGGATTCAACCTTCTTTATTTTTGATTGCATTATATATCAACTCTCTAAATTTTATAGACGATTTCTCTAGTCTCCCGCATGGCGGGATTTCATCTTCGGGATAGAGGGTGTTTAATTCTTGAGGAAGGTCCATGCCTAAATAATGTCATTAGTCCAATTTCTAAATATTTCTGAATTCGCCAAGACAATTAATTATTGGAATCAATAATCTTTAATTGCCACTCTAATTTTACACCAAAACCAGTCAACATTATTCCGACAGAACACAATTTCTCGTGACTGTATTCTATTATTCTATGTACTAACTCTTCTGGAACATTTCCCTCGATAACATACTTCAAATTGATACTTGAAAAAACTCTCGGTTTTTCCTCTACACGCTTAGCATCTATTTCAATATGAGCAGATTTTACATTTTCCATTCGCCCCTTTAATCCTCCTATGATATCGATGAAAGAACATGCAGCATGCGCATGAAGAACCATTTCCATAGGGCTTGGGTGATCTTCACCATAAATTCCAAAACGCTTACCATTTGAAGTAATGCCCTCCATCGTTTGGCCCTCAACCCATCGAACTATACCTTGCATGTCCGGACCTGTGCGTAACTAGGTCATGAGGGTTGGCTTCTTCAATGATTACTAACTGGCGACAATATGAATATGTCACAGGGAAAGAATGTAACAATGGACAATGGAGTATTAGTGGTACCTAATAATCCAATTATTCACTACATAGAAGGAGATGGCATAGGTATTGACATAACTCCAGTGATGATAAATGTAGTAAATGCCGCAGTTAAAAAAGCATATAATGATGATAAAGTTATTTTTTGGAGCGAAGTTTTGGCAGGACAAAAAGCATTCGATACTACGGGTGAATGGCTACCTGATAAAACCCTTAAAGCGTTAGAAAATGGACTAATTTCTATTAAAGGACCTCTCACTACTCCTGTCGGAGGAGGAATTAGAAGTTTGAATGTGGCTTTACGTCAAAAATTAGATCTCTATGCATGCGTTCGTCCGGTTCGCTGGTATGAAGGAACCCCTAGTCCAGTAAAATCACCAGGGGATGTAGATATGATTATTTTTCGAGAAAATAGTGAAGACGTATATGCTGGCATAGAGTGGGAAGCAGGTAGCCCAGAAGTACAACAAGTTGTGGACTTTCTTCAAAATAAGATGGGAGTTTCAAAAATTAGATTTCCGGATACAAGTGGTATAGGCATAAAACCAATCAGTAAAGAAGGAACATCTAGGATTGTGCGAGCAGCGATTAATCATGCTATAAATGAGAATAAAGAAAGTGTGACCATCGTTCATAAAGGTAATATCATGAAATTTACTGAAGGCGCATTTAGGGATTGGGGCTATCAGTTAGCCAAAGATGAATTTGGAGCATTAGAAATAGATGAAGGTCCGTGGTGCTCGATAATTAATCCAAATAATGGTAATAAAATTATCATAAAAGATGTAATAGCCGATGCTATGCTTCAACAAATACTGACTCGCCCTAGAGAATATGATGTGCTGACCACAATGAATCTTAATGGAGATTATATCTCTGATGCTTTAGCTGCTCAAGTTGGAGGTATTGGAATTGCTCCAGGTGCAAATATTAATTATAACACTGGAATCTCTATTTTTGAAGCAACACATGGAACAGCCCCTAAATATACAGGCCTTGACAAAGTAAATCCGGGATCCTTGATATTATCAGCTGAAATGATGCTAAGACATATGGGTTGGGGTGAAGCTGCTGATTACATAGTAAAAGGTATGGAAGGAGCCATATCAGAAAAATCAGTAACTTATGATTTTGAGAGATTAATGGATGACGCAACTCTGCTTAAATGTAGCGAATTCGGTCAAGCTTTGATTTTGAATATGTAGTTATTCTTCTGTTTTATCATGTCTCAACCATGAAGGTGCCCACCAGTTTAATTTACCCATTAATCTCATGGTTGAAGGAACAACCAATGCTCTTACTATCGTCGCATCAACAGCAACTCCAAGGGCTAACATAAATCCAAATTGTTTCATTAATGAAACTGAAGATAGCCCAAAGGCTGAGAATACTGTTATCATAACTAATGCTGCAGAAGTAATTATCCTTCCACTCTTTTGAAGACCGATAGCAACTGCTTTTGTGTTATCTTTGGTCCTCTCCCATTCCTCATGTATCCTAGATAACATCAAAACTTCGTAATCCATACTCAGGCCAAAAAGGATAGCGAATATCATAACTGGAGTAGTTGGATCAATTGGCTGAGGTGTGAAATTTAATAAATCAGAACCATTTCCTTCTTGGAATATCCATACTAAAACTCCAAAAGATGCTGTTACAGACAGAATATTCATTATCAGGGCTTTGAAAGGTAATATAACCGATCTTACCTGCAAAAATATTAGAATATAACTAGTTATTAGGATAAATGCTATAGCAATCGGCATATTTTCTATTACTGCATCTAACACATCCTGATTATAAGCTGCCAAACCGGCTACATAAACCTTTGAATCTCCACCAAATTGAATATTCTTAGATTCAGAATTTCTTATTTCCTTCACAACATTTCTAGAATCTTCACTAGCCTGATCACCTATTATTCCAACATTTACAACAACTATGCCATTACTACCAATTGAGCTACTTCTGTGAAAATCACGCTGTAAATTGATTACATATTTTTGTTCTTCAGTAAGACTTTCGTCCCTGGACTCATCCCAAAATAAAATCACATCATCAACTGACATATTACTATCAAAATGAGCATAATTATAGACATAACTAGTACTTTCGATATTGAGTATTTGAACTGAGAAATCATATAAACTTCTTAAATTTTCTTCAGAAAATGGATCAGTTCCATCCACAGTTTCGAAGACAACCTGTATTGTATTAGCAATGTCTTCAGGCCACTTTTCATCAGTCTTCTCCATACCATTTCTTGATTCATCATCTGGGCTGAGGGCTTTCCAAGTAGTTATGCCCCATTCCGCATTAAGAAATGGTGATCCTGCTAACATTAAGACTATGATTGCAGGTATCAGAACTGATAACGGACGCTCCATTACATTGTGCGCTATCCATGGCCAAAAACCACTCTCAGATTCTGAACCAACAGTTGAGAAAGGAATCCTAATCGAATTTACTCTTTCACCAAGAAGAGATAAGATGGCAGGAAGTAACACTATAGAAGAAGTCAATGCAACAAATGTAGCACATATACCTCCCCAACCCAAGGAAGGCAATCCTGTATTATCAAAGAATAACATCCCCATCAAACCTGATATTACGGTCATACCAGAGAAAAATATCGCCCTTCCTGCTGTTGCACTCGTGAGGGCAACCGCTGTTCTTCTATCATGTCCTCGGCCCAACTCTTCTCTGAATCTATTAACAATGAATAAAGAATAGTCCACACTCAAACCAATTCCAAGTAATGACACAATATTATTTGCATATATGGTTATATCATCGAAAATATAGGTTAGACCAGTCACTATTCCAATCGCTGCTACTACGGTATATACTCCTGTAAGTACAGGTAGTCCAGCAGCAACTAAACTTCCGAATACAAATAATAGAATTATTAAAGTTAAAGGTGCAGATATCATTTCAGCTTTAATTAATTCTTCTTCTAATGTGAGATCAAAAGTTACATCAATTGCCAAATTACCCGTAATCCATTTTTCCATATCTTCCGGGGCATCGTCTGGAAGGACTATATCATCAAAAGTTTCCTTCAATAATATTTTTGCATTTTCTCTATCTAAAATTACATCTACTTTGACCCTTGACCAAGAATCATCTACTGTACTAACTAATTCAGATTTATTTGCTTCATTTGTATACCATGGATAATGAAGGACAATAGATTCGTGTTCTGCAAGAACATACAATGTAGACTCAATAGATTCTCTGACATCTGTATCATTTGTTGTTTTTCCCGGATGATTAAAAAGTACATAAAAGACCTCCTTAACGCCCTCATCTTCAGAACTAAAACCCATGGTTATAGCATTCCATCCGTATACTGATTCTAAATCTCCTTCTCCATAACCTTCAACGTATTTAGGCTCCAATGTCATTAAGCCAGCAAATCCGGCACATAACAACATAGTCATCGCCAAGACAACCTTTGCATTATCGTGCACAAAAATACCAATTTTATAATAAAGACGATTTTCAAGAACTGCGGGGTCCGTGGAGCCTTCCATGACCGCGCGTCAAATATCCTATATTTCAAATGTTGATTATATCGTTCTCTGTTAGTGTAAGAAAACTCACCTAATGTATATTTATTTACATGGGGTAATCTATATCACTACCTTATTTATTTAAGACACTGTAGTGTGAATTTTATTGGAGGATAATTATATCGAGACTGGAAAATATAAAAAAATCAAACCTTCATCATTTAAAGCCGCTGTATATGAGAAAACCCCCGCCCCTCTATTACCAAGTAAACCTAAAGTCCTGACTGCTGCTATAATTATTGAAATACTACTACTATTCTTATCTCCCACTTGGCGTAATTATCGTTTAGCATGGGTATTATTAGGGTCCTCTATTCCTATCGCGGCTTGGTTATTTTTGAGATGGAGGATTTATTCATCAGTATTTATTACCCCTCCTAGGACAATAACCAAACTCGTTGATAAACGATGGAAAACATTTTTTTTTAATGGATGGGGTAATGAGAAACTCAAAGGATATTTCTTAAAATCAGAAATACCTAGTAGAGACACAATATTATATTTACATGGATATAATTCGTCTCTTGGAAGAGGAGAGTCAAGATGTTTACACATGAATAAATTAGGACTTAATGTAGTAAGCTTGGATCAAAGAGGATTTGGAGAACAAAAAGGGAAATATGAGTGGACTATCCTAAAAGTAATAGCCGACATAGAATCATTATTGGATAAAGTTCCAGAGATTCTAGGGCATACTCCAGATAAACTATGGATTTATGGACATTCCATGGGTGGTTTCTTGACAATAAGACTATCATCACATTCTTCAGGATGGTGGAAAGAAAAATTAAATGGAGTAATATTAGAATCCCCCGCTACTTCATTTCCTCTTATAATAGAACAAAAACTACCAGGAAGGGCAGTGATGGCAAACCCATGGGTTCGACACATATTACGTAGAGAATATCAACGAATTCACCCAGATCTTAATGTGGGATATTCAAATGCACAGATACCATTTTGGGGTATACCCAATACTCCAATACTGGTCATTCAAGCCGAATTTGATGAGACCCTAGGTCATGAACACTTCGATTTATTGAAGGAACATTTCAATGATTTAGCCGACATATATGTCCTGCCAGATATGCCTCATACTTCAAAAGTCGATACCATAGAAAGGAAAAAAATATTAGAAAATTGGATTTCTAATTTTTAGTACCAAGAATAAAATACGGCATAATCATCGTAGTACTCTCCTATTCAATTCTTGTGCATCACCGACTACTCCAAATCCATATTTTTCTTCTAAGGATCTAGAAATTAGTTTAAAATCACTATCTCTTGTCGCTATTATTACGCTCCCTATTTCAGGATTAAAAGATCTTGCAATCATCGCAGCCGATCTAATTATCTCCATATCTCCACCTTCTGGATAAATTTCGTCTCCATCTATTATACTTCTATTTACAAAATCTTCTCTTTGAATTTTTTGATTTGTTATCTCAACAAAAATATCCTTATGATTAACAAGAAATTGCTCCAGTTCTATCGTTTTCATTTTATCTTTATCGAAAGTATATTTCCATTCACCAAACTCTTCACATATTTTATTTACCGTATCTTTCAATAACTCATTCGTAATTCTAGTATCCCATATTTTTGAATCAATATATACTTTCTTTGAAAATAATTTCAAAACATCTTCAGTATTCTTTGTACGGTTGAGGAACTCTGCCATGGCAACCGGAGGTATATTCATCAACATTTTTCCTTCTTTTTTACGCCTTCTTAACATCCAATGAAAAGACCTTTCCACTGTCCAATTAAGACTTCCGAAACTATCTCCAGTAATTTCCCTAAGTAGATCATCTCTTAATGCATCAATTAGTATATTTGTGTCTACTATTACCACAGGCTTTAGAGATAGATTTCGTAAGGATCTTCTCTCTCTAATTGGTATCACATAGCTATATCCTCCAAACATCGCTTCAGCCGCTCTACTCAGCCTGATGACCTGAATTTCACTAAATCTATCAGAACCAATTGCATGTTCAAGCTTTCTAAGACCTCTAATGGGTTTTTCCTCAGCCATCTGATTTGTGATATTCACTATTTCTAAAATATCCTTATCTTTTCTAGACATTTCCTGCTCAAATTTTAAGTCCAACTCGGATTGTCTACTGCTCTCCATACGTTGTAATCCACGAATAGCGGCCCTGACTCTTCCTTGGAATGGCGATCTTGGTAATGGAGGATCCAGATCTTCCGGATATCTTATTAGCATTTCTAAGGCTTCAATTTGAATTTCTTTATTTTCCCTGAAGTTTTCTTCATCTTTATTACCAGAGGATGCGTACTGACGAAGCCTATTTCTCGCTACATCTTTCTTATTTTCTAACTCATCATTACATACATTTAGGTATAGTTGAAATCGTTTTGTGACCGTGGCTGCCAAAGCCTTCTCAACTTTGATTAAGCTTACTGCTTCATTCCATCCTTCGCCATGAGCATAGGAAATCAATGACTTTCTCATTATCAATGCATATTTTTCAAAATCATCACGGACTTTATTGGCCGCATCTCGATATTCTCTTGCTGCTTCTAAATTATTATCTCTAGAACTTTGTAATGTCGCTTTTACGAGTTTTGACTCTAAGCTAGCATTATCGTGTTTTCTATACCATTTTTCAAGAGGTTCTATGCCTTTGGAAAGTACTTTACCATGTTCAATTACCATTTCTGTAATAAATTTTATAGTTTGCATAGCAACATCCTCTTTACTAGTAATTTTTGATAGGATTTCATTAGCATTGGCTATCCTTTCAGTCATACCACTTTCTATTTCTATTGCTGCTCTATTCAGTTTTAATGAATTTATAAGACATTTGAAAAGCTCATGTTCTAAATGTGAAATATCTGCAGAATTTATGGAATCGTTTAGACTTTCAATAGTCTTTGCTCGAACCATGCTATCGCCTTCTGGAGATAATGCCCTACGTACTTCATTAAGAGACAATAAACCATCAGAGTCTAGTTTATCCTGAATAGCACTTATTTCTTCTGGAAAACCATCGAGTAATGCTATAAGTTCTTTTGATACCTCTGAAAGTATCATATCTTTAGGGGATTCTGATATACACATTAAAGCTTCACCACGCATTTCTTCCAATGTAGGCAGCAATCCCAATGAAGATTTGGCAGTAATCATGTGCCATACTAAGAGTATACGCTCAGGATAGACATTAATTAACGACCGATTATTAATTAGGGTATTTGCTAAATTGTCTATATCAGCCGCTTCAGTAAATACATCTAAAATCTGACTCGTAAATCTAATTGAATCAAGCTTTGATAACATCATAGCTGCAGTTGTTCTAATTTCAAAACTACTAAAACTATCTTCAGCAACCATCATCAAACCATTTTCATCTAAATTATCCAAGGAAGATATAATTAGACTATCAATTGATATTTCACTCGAAGAATTAAGTTTTAATGCAATTTCAAGATGTGAATTATTATCGATATCTAATTGTTTTACTAAATCCCTCACTTCTCCAATTTCTCCAATTTCAGTATATCCTAAAATTAATTTCCAACCAAGCGAATTAGGCATTTTTTCTCCAGATTTTGATAATTCCAGTATTCCATACTTTAAATCCTCAATCGGTAAATCATATTCAATATTATTTACTTCCTTCCAAGCATAATTTCGAATAGTTCGCGATAGTAAATCTTCGCCCTTTATCTTTGAATCATTTAGCCAGTTTGATAAATCCCCTGAACGGAGATTAAGAAGCCTAATATGTTTATTTACAACATCATTCATTGAACTGTTCGGGATATTTTTTAGAACCCTTAGCGCATCTGTATTTTTTGATGCTGCTTTCAGTAAACCTTCTACTAATGCTAACTCATTTGTCTGATTTATAAGTGATGGGTCCATCCATTTATTCCAATCTTTAAATCGTGGTTTTTTACCCAAATCCTTTTCTATTTTTTGAATTATTTTTAATTGTTCAGTTTTACAATTAAATGGCAATTCTATTTTTAGCCAATTTTTAAGGGAATGAGCGTCTTCAGGATCAAAATAAGCTTCATTAATCCAATCAGTTGAATCTAAATTTTTCTTGGACAATTCACTAATTTTAAATCTACTCAATTCTGCAAACATCCCTGCCTCTTTTGCTAATTTACCCCAAACGGGATGTAGTCCATTTTGACATTCCAATCTTATGCCACTCATTTTTTCATTCCAGTTGGCGTCCCATGAATCTCCCATTTTATTCTGTTGAGCAATAAGAACTGCTAACTTATATCCTGGTGTTTCATTAGAAATTAAGATTTCCTGAGGTGTTGCTAGGTTATCCTCAAATCCTTTTCGCAGTCCTTTCCCACCTCTTCTACCAATTTTCCTATTTGCTCTTTTATTAGATGAAGATAGTTTATTTACTTCACTAGTATCTATCTCTGGCAAACCTTCCTTTTTTGCAGCCAGTGCTACCAAAGCCCGCCACTCTTTTGTCATTAGCGACCACGCAGAAATTTTCTGTACCCTACTCAAACGTCGTATTATATCATCTCCAGATTGAGATAACGAGTCTAGACATTCAAGCAGATATTCCTCCAACTGAAGACCCCCAACTGTTCGCCCTCAATGGTTCATACATCAATACATCCCTTACATACACACAATTTGGCAACAGAGACCTCAAGTCATATACATAGTTTGGAGTACTATGGAATTACTCAGTTTGGTTGTAATCCTAATCCATCCTATCGCAGCTTTAATGCTAATTTCGATATTTATGAAGCAGCGTAAATGGCGTCAAAAAAGAAAATTTTTGAAAGGTCAGGAATTGAATATTGCAATGACCAGTCATGCCTCAGATGGAAATAAAATTATGATATCAACAATTATTGTCATATTACTTGCATTCATTGGAGAAATATTTAGAGCTATTTTAAGTAATCAACCATATGATACATATATTTTACCAAGTAATTTTCATGCATCTGGGGGATTATTAGGACTATTATTGATGTTCATACTATGGCGCACAGGACATTCCACACATAAGAGAAAGCAAGAAAATAAAAAATTCGTGAAAAATCGAGATTCACATGGTAGGATTGGCGATATAATGGCTATTTTGGTGATAATTCATGCATTTTTAGGATTTTTATATCTCTTACAAATTCTATGATTACTTATTATTCCACATTTTAATCCAAACTTTGAGATTTTTTTCTATATCGGCACTATTTACTTCTCTATTTATTAATTCTCCCTTTTCTAATGGTTTGATTCGGCATCCGCATGCATTAGGATGCCCTCCCCCATCTTTATCGAACCTTTTTGCTAATTTAGTTAAGTCGTATATTCCTCCATCTTTATGGAGAAATGAATTAGTGTAGAAAGAGGCAGAAACTGGATAGCCATCAACTTGATCGAAATCTCCTTTGATTTTTCCATGGATAACTATGCACGCATCACATTTATCTCCTGCTTCGGCAGTAATATCATACCCGTTTGATCGAACCCCAGATTCATCAAATCGCACTATCGCTAAGCGATTAACAATCATCAAATTCGTCTTAATTAAATTTTTAATTTTTCTACGATTCTCTTTAATTTCGTTTAGGTAAAAAGCTATATCTTTATGGGAAAATATATCCTTTAAAGCTACTCCACTCTTTATGAAATTTAATATTTGTATATTTATATCTGAATTGATACCTATTAATTTAGACAACGTAAACATATCTCCATCAGACAAAAACTCTTCTTTTGTGATATTCCCACTATCTATTTTATCAACCCAAAGTAATAATTCTTTTAGATCTGATAAGTCTATAATGTCCGACAGTAAATCATATGCTATCCGTGCAGCCGAGGGGGCATCTCTCCAAATATCAACTCCTTTAAAATTTAAATCAATATTAGGCCTATTTGAATGATGATGATCGATATTTAACCCACACTTATGATGCCTAGGCAAATCACATATTGCTGTATGATTATCAATAATATTATCTAGATTTCCGGAACGTAGTTCTCCAGGATGAGCAAATACTACTTCAGCATCTTCCCAGTATCTCTTCAATATAGCCGCTGTCACAACCCCATCTAAATCACTATCGGTAACTATTTTTTTGATATTAAGAGATGCTATGGAGATGCTCATTTATCATCCCAAGTGCAACGATTACATTGTATTTTCGTAAATTATTTTTTATAAAATAACTATTTTGACGATTTATACAAAATTACGATAGCCAATCACCTTCTCCCGTCACTATGGAAACATCGTGTGGTTTTGTTTTAATTAATTATGATAGCATCCTGTTGCTCCAATACCCACAAGGTCATTGGAGCTTTCCCAAAGGACACATAGAGGATGCTGATGCTAATCATCACTCAACAGCTCTAAGAGAGTTAACCGAAGAAACAGGTATAAAAGATATAGTTATAGACAAAGAATGGAATTTTCGAACAGAATACTCGTTTAAAAGAAGAGGCAAAGATACTCCAAAACAAGTTTTCTGGTTCACAGCAGAAACAGAAGAATTAGATGTTAAACTTTCTCATGAACATAGTAATTATTTATGGTTGAATTTTGAGGATACTAAAGAACAATTAACTTTCGACCAAGAAAAGATACTTATTGATTCAGTAAGAAAACATAGGGAAAAAATAGGAAAAATAGTCTAATTATTATCCGACCTCAAACCTAATGGAGTCCAAAGAACTTCTTTATCTCCACATTTTGCACTTATCCATCTTCCCATTACGAACAACCAATCAGACAATCTATTAAGATATGAAATTATTTCTATTCTGACAGAATCTTCCCCATTCTCTTCTCTGAGCAAACATGCAAGCCTTTCAGCCCGTCTCGCAACAGTTCTTGATACATGAAGTGATGCAATCGGGGGCGGACCAGTTGGCATGATGAAAGACTCAAGAGGAGCAACATCTTCTAGCCACATATCCATCTCTTCTACTAACTTATCACCCTCTTCTTTACCAATTAATACCATTATTGATGGAAGCTTACCCGGGGTACAAGCGCATTCTCCACCTATATCAAATAATTCTTGTTGAATTCTTCCCAAGGCCAAATCAACTATTTCTTTGATATTTTCAGAAACTTCGAATCTGACCATTTCCATTCTAGACATTCCTATTTGGGAATTTAATTCATCAATTGTACCATATAATTCGACACGCATATGTCCCTTTCCTACTCTCTTTCCATCTAATAAAGACGTTTGCCCTTTGTCTCCTCCTCCAGTATGAACTTTAGTAATCCGAACCATATTGCTCCTCGGAAAGGCCATGATATTTTGAATCGTTCGTGTAGTCTTAGACATTTATATTATTCAAAGATACTTTTATAGCTTCTATCCAAGATTCATCAACGGCAGCCCAGCCCCCTTCTTTTTCTAATTCCAATAAGTGATGAGATTCTTTATCTTTATTTCCAATTTTTCCATAAATTAATACTAGAACGGCATGACTCATAGCACTTAGCCATGGATCATTCATATCCCATGATTTTTCAAAATGTGCTATTGCTCCATTTTCTCCATAAATCAAACCTCTATTTATTTGTCTAAGGCCTGATTTTGACCATGAAATACCAGGTACTCCAACTACCAATCCTCTAAATGCAAGATAAATCTCTAAAGTGATTATTAATGATGCGATAATGAACGAGGTTATCTGCTCAATAGGTGACGAAGTCGCCCAATTGCTTGTCAGTAAATCTATTGAACCTATACAAAACAAAACCCCACTAAATGGTGCTAAAATTACATCGTGCTTTGTAATTACCATATGCCTAACTCCAAAAATAACTCCAATACCTCCAAAAAAAGCGGAAAACATTGCAGGTATTTCATCCATGGTTTCTCTTGGTGCAGTACTAGAAATCCAAAATATTACTCCAAATGATATGACTAACCAACCATATTTTCCTCCAATTTCTGGGAATGGCTGATAATTACTGTAATAAAGAATCACAATCCCAATACTAATGTAGAAAAAAATCCAAAAAGGCAGAGATATCATTCTTCGTTCACTTCTCCCTTCCAACCGGGATTCCAGAAATTATCATTATCTAACCAATCTAACCATTCCTCTCCATCAGAACGCAAAAGTCTAATTGCCCTTCTATCCAATCCTTCTAATAGAGAGTCAGTAATTTCACTTTTTTTATGTGAATCTTTCCATTCAATTTGTATTTCTCGTACTTTTTGCTGTCCTTCTGTATGATTATTAAATGATTTTTCACAAATTTCTCTAAGATCTTGGATCCACATTCTCGTACCACGCATGTGTGGTTCTTCAACGAATGGCTTTGGTTTACGCTTACGTCGCCATCTGCTCATATTAAACCCGTGAATGTATTTATTCTTGATGCTTTGCGAACTCCTATTACTACATATCCCTTGGTGTGGACAATGGGTAGAATAATCGTTCACTTATATGGTAAACCCAAAGATCAGCTAATTGCCAATATTATCGAAAATTATTCAAAAAGAGTAAAGAATAATGGAATATCATTGCAGTTCTATTCAGATAAAAAAAATAAATTAGATTATGAACAAAGCCTCATTAAATTAAAAGGTAATCTAATATTAATTGATGAAAATGGAGAACAAATCTCTAGTATTAAATTATCAGAATTGTTATCAAAATTTTTAATTTCTTCAGAATCAACAAATTTTGCCGTAGGGCCACCAGATGGATTTAGTAACGATATTAAATCTAAAATTAGTAAATCAATATCACTTTCAACATTTACATTAACTCATGAGATGGCAGCAGTCATTATTATGGAACAATTATATAGGTCCACTGAGATCTTAAAAGGGACCCAATATCATAGAAATTGATTGGTTATTCACGCTAAATTTTTTCCATAGATTGAGAAATAATTTTTAGAGCATCCTTTAGCACAAACTCATTATTCCATTCTTTCTTATTTTTTTCCTCATTCATGATAATTTCTGATAAAAGTAAGTCAGTAGCCCTTGATACTTCATCAACAATTGTAACCGATGCTCTCCTTGAGGTTCGGGATAGTGGATTTAAATCAATCACTAATACTTCTTTACCTAATGCAATAAGTGCCTCACATCTATCTCCATCTTCCAGTGGGACTAACACCGTTTTTGATTTTTCAATACCCTCTTTGGAGCATATTGCCCTAGGACCGTCTAAACCAATAATTCTACCATCAGCCTCATTTCCAAGAATTTTAACTGAAAGTACTGATTTAGACCAATCGCCAGTCCATCCATTAGGAGAAGACTCTTTAGATACAATTTTTTTATCATTTTCTAATGAATAAAATAGCTTTTGAACCCTCTCTTCTGTTCTGTAGTATAGATTTATTTCTATTGGACAATTTAAAACTGCTGCGATTCGAATTAGTTTTTTTCCTGCTAGCACAGTTGTATTTCCGTTAACGGAAATTATTACAGATTCTGAATTTATAAGCCTATATGCAACCTCCCTTATCGCTAATTTAGCAGAATCAGACGTAATTTCGCCCAATAGATAATCAAAAGCCTCTCCCCTGCCATGTGCAATCATTGCAGACTGAGCTAGGAGGCCTTTGGTAGATGCCTCAACCAACTTTTTCCTAGCTATCAATGAGTTATATCTGGGATGACTTTTAGGTATTTTAGTCATTTAGAAGCCCCCTCAAATATCATGGTTAAATCTAAAGGGCTAATGCCTCTATTAAGTCTACTAGAAGAAACTACTTCGACTTCTGAGTCTGACCACTTTATTATCGAATCTAATACTATATTCCCAGATCCTTCTAGTATACAATATTCTCTTAGATTAGCTTCTTTCAATGATAAAGATACTTTTTTTGAAAGTTTAGGACCCATATTATCTAATAACAATATAATTTTACTATCTCTATTAAGATAATTTTTCCATAAATCTACTATAATCAATGAATTTTTTAAATTTTGAACCTCAATGATTACAAAATCTCCTTTGTACTCAATGTGACTAATTACTCTCGTTAAAGTATCAATATCATCTTCATTTTTAAGCTTCATAGATGCAAAATCATTTTCTTTTAGCATCATGGCATCACCTCTATTAAGACGGTGAGTCAAACCTCCTCCCACATGAACAGCCCATTTGTCCAATATCCCCCAGTCAGTTTTACGCGTGGCTGCGACTTTGACAGGTGCCGCTCTTCTGACCCATTCTCGAGTATTTGTAGCGATTCCAGACAAATTTCCAAGAATATTTAACATAATACGTTCTAATTTTAATATTTCAACAGATTCACCCTTGATTTTTAGTAAAATCTCACCATTTTTTATTCTATCTCCTTCTCTTAGATTCCATATTATTTTACATGATTGAAAATACCTTTCAACCAATCTGTTTACTACAGGAATGCCACAAATTATCCCCCCCTCTTTCATAATTACATTAGCAATAATATTTTTTTTAGTTCCAGAACCTCCTCCTTGTTCATCAAACACCATCGCATCTATCCATCTATCCATCGAATCAAGGAATAAAGAAGTAGGAATACCACTTAAATTATCTCCTTTCCAAAGGAGCCCAGAACGATCATGAGGCAACTCGGCCATGCTAAAGCGTAAGGAACCTGTATCTTGAATAGTTGTATTAATTAATGTAATTTTATGGTCAATTTACTATTTATTTTTTATAGCATTGAAACTTAAATCTGCAGCAGCCAAACACACCAATAAGTCATCAATTGTTACTCTCATACTTTTAAGATTATCAGAAATTACCTTTATTCTTAACTCAGCTCCTTCTTCATTTTCACAAACTTCTGCAAAGAAAGCCTCAGGATCATCAGGAAGAACAGATGATAAAAGTAATTCTGCATGAGTTTTGGTGCCCTTCCATACAATCTCCACTTCAGCGCTTTCCATGAACTCCGCAAAGCGTCACTCTTTTCATTTGTACTGGTATTATATCCAACAGGGCGTCCCGAATAATATATGGTCAGGGAACTGATAAGGCTGGAAGAAGTCCATCGAGCCTTTGGCCCTCTAAAAGTATTGGAAGGAGTAAACCTCCGTATTGATGAGGGCGATAGAATCGGAATCGTCGGCCATAATGGTGCCGGTAAGACAACCTTATTACGTACAATAAGTAATCAAAATCAAGATCTTGGAGATATATCATTTGCTGCAGGACTACGATTAGCCTTCCTAACACAAATTAGAGATATTAATGAACATGCCACATTGGGGGAGGAGCTAAATCGAAGAGGCAGGCAATTTCAAGAAATTGAAGACGAAATAACTATTCTAGAAACTAAAATGGCCACGCCATCATTTTATGAAGGAAATTGGCAACCAGATATGGAAAGATATCAAGAATTACAGAGTCTCATGGCAAGATCTGGAGGAGGGGATGTCGCCGGACATGCCCAAGAAATTTTGAAAGCACTCGACCTAGCTCATCACCAATTAGACACGGAACTTTCATTCTTGTCCGGTGGAGAACGTGCAAAAGTCGCACTTGCAAGACAATTAGTTGGATTAAATGAAATCGATGTTTTTTTCCTCGACGAACCCACTAATCACTTAGATTTACAAACATTAGACTGGCTCGAAAATTTTCTTACTGAATTCAAAGGGGCATTATTAATTGTAAGTCACGATAGATATTTTTTAGATAGAGTATGTAATAATATTGTCGAAGTACAAGACGCACACACCAACGGCTTCAATGGAAATTATTCATCATATCTAAAACAAAAAGAATTGTTCTTACAGACTTTAAATGATAGGATTGAAAAAACACAGAAAGAAATGAAAAGACTCAAAGGGGCTATGCAATCGATGAAAAGCTCAAATAAATATGATAAATCAGTATCTCAAAAGCATGTAATGATAACTCGTACCCAAAGAGAACTAAGCTGGCTTAAATCAATTAAACCTAACCTACGTAAACCACTTAGGTTCAATATGAAAGCAACAGAAAAAAGTAGTTTAGAAGTATTAGATTTTAAAAAGGCCCACCTTACCTTCGATAACTTAACCCGTCCTATAATCAGGGGCCTAGATATAGGTGTAAGAAGAGGGCAAAAAATAGGCGTAATTGGCCCAAATGGTGCTGGTAAAACTACATTACTTAGAATTATAAATGGAGAATTAAAATTAGATTCTGGGGAAATAGATGTCCGCCCGGGTGTTCAGATAGGATATTTTCACCAAGATCATAGATTACTAAACTTTGATTTTACACCGATTGAACAAATACAATTCTTAAAACCTAGAATGGAATATGCAGATATAAGGTCTCTACTCGGACAATTTCAATTTACCGCCGATATGGTGAAGACGAAACTTGAGAAATTAAGTGGTGGAGAACGTGCAAGAATAGCACTATTATGCCTATTGTTAGAAGAAAATAATATGCTATTGCTTGATGAACCAACAAATCATCTGGATACCGATGCTAAAGAAGCACTTGAAGACGCACTTATCGGATATGATGGGGGAATAATAACTGTCAGCCACGATAGGTATTTTTTGGATAAAGTGTGCGATACAATATGGGAACTCACCGGAGATGGCAGTTTATTTGTTTGGCCGGGCAATTATTCGGATTATATTAGAAGAAAAAATCAATCATAAGCCCGTAAATTAATTTCTTTAAACTCCCCAAAATCTATTCCCAGCAACTACTTCATCCCCCTCTTCGAATGATTGTACAACCGTCCTCAATAAATAATATAATACAGTTGCCATAATAGGTACGAACCAAGTATCAGATATCTCACCAAAAGCCAAACTGTAGTCATCACCAGATAGTTCAGTCAAAAGTACCTCAATTATTGCTTTTGACATAGTATATATGACAGCACCAAGTCCGATTAATTGTATACTTCTTCCAGTAAAAGTCCCTTCTTTCCATCTTAGAACTCCTAATGATAATGCAAATGAAAACGTAGATACCACTATCCAAGTAAGAGCCTGATCGAGAGCAATTACCCAAACTGCTATATCTCTATTTACAGCATCTAAATTGAAAACTGTTATGCTATCATAGTTTTGACTTACATGCTCTGTTAATTCAATCGTAGTCCCTGTCAATACCTGCCAAACTGTCAGGATGGAGAAAAGCACAGAAACTATAGCTAGGCCCCATAAAAGTGAAGACCAGATCCCCCCGGTTGCACTTTCACGCATATCGTTTAGTAAACGATCTAATTGTTGCTCCCAACCAAGTCCCTTGGCTAGTACCCAAATTCCCATTATTAATGGCATCGCACCAATCAGTACTCCTCCATTCGGCAAAATAATGCCCAGTCCAAATATCATTAGAAAAATAGCGACCGGAACTAATAACCTAGCTCGCCATCGTGGATCTTCTACTGCTTTGATAATATAATAATATGTACTTTCTATTCCTCTATTTTGTCTAACAATAATTTTTTCGATATGGTCAACTCGAATTCTTGATGTTATTATTGGAAGTGAAGCCTCGTCATCAGCCCCGTCAGTAACTAGAACTGCGGAATCTGGTTGAAATTCCTGTATAACCTCTTCCAGCTGGCTTGCAATGGCTCTGTCACTCCGTGGACCAACTCTGACATCTCCAGTTAATATTGCAATTTCTATCTCATCATTTCCTTTTGCACTTTCAATCATCTTATCATGATGATGTAAGGCCCCCAGAATAGCATTAGTATCAGATTCTTCAGGATCAGCAATTCCCAATCTCAGGACAGCATTAAGAGCGTTTTTTCTACCTATCACAGGTCCTCTAATTCCAGCTTTAACGCCAAGATCATTGTCCCTATCCACAGTCATTACTAATGTTCTTACCATGCAAACTCCAAACCGTTAAATGAGACTAGGTAACATGCCACCTATGAATAATTTGACGATTTGCTCATATTCTTGATATTTAATCAGATTTTTCTACAATATCTTCATTATATCTTCTTCTTTGTTTAGCTCGGAGATACTTTAATGGGTGACTCATCCATTCTTGATCACAGAGTGAATCATCACCTCTCTGAACTGGGCAACGTGCACCGGTTTTCAATGCGGAGCAACCATGTGGAGTATATTCTCTCTCATATATTTGATTTATTTGATATGCACTCGTGTCATGATTAAAGTCTGGTGCATTAGAAAAGAAGGCTATAGTTTCTTCTTGTGAAATACCCATTGATTTCGACATCGCAGCTAAGAAAACACGTCCAGTATGATTTACATTTATTCCCTGATTTAACTCAGATACTGCTGATTCAAAACAAGGAGGCCATTCTGTTCTTTTAGCAGCGCTTATTGGCATCTCAGCATGAACTCTTTCTGAAAAGAGCCCTACTATTCTTTCAACAGAGTCTGAGAAACGTGCAGCAAATTCATCATCCATTCTCTCCATTCTTTGACTACAAATTTGATTTAGATTTTCTCTAATTCGTTCCTTAATCAACCTTGCAGTACGCTGTCTACTGGATTCTCCTACACCTGCATCCATACGTACCCAACCATCTCTGGTAGGACGATTAATCAACCTCCAATATTTACCTGAAATTCTAGGACATATTTCGATAAAATCACTTAATGAAACCCAAAAAACACTTTCTGAACCAGAACTCTTCTCTTCCTTAATTCCAGATAAATAAGAATTTGCAACTATCATGAAATTTTCTGTATCATTTCCCAATAATCGATCCGCTCTACTCGCCTCCCCTTCAATCCATCTTGCCAACAATCTTTCATCAAAAGATGCACATACAACCAGCATTGCATGTAAGAAGGATAAAGATTCTGTCATTCTACCGATGTCAGTTGATAGGTCGACATTACCTCCAGAATCAACTCCATCTTTATGCATTATACATTCAACGAGCCTTATTCTCGCTCTTGCTCTAATATCTTCTAACCATGCGGCCTCTATCAGTTGTTCAATTGTTATGTCATTTTTAGATAATAAATCTCTTACATAATTAGTGCTCTGGGGTAAAAATGTATATCTAGCCAAAATCTTTTCGTCACCAACCTCAGGCGGGTCAAGGGGCATTGGCATAGTTTAGTCAACACAACCTTAGGTTCTTCAATGCTCACCAAGCCCTTCGTCATGAATGAATACGGAGCATGGCTCTAATATTGATTTTATACCAGTCGATAAAAATCTAATTAGAATACAAAGCACTATTCGGGAATATTTTAATTGGGATTTAAATGATGATAAAAAAAGTGCTCTAAATCTTTTAAATTACATAGAAAATATTAGTATTAAAAATTGGAATCGATCTGAACGTGATAAAACCTTAAAAAATATAATTAATATTTTTTCCAACCTAAATGGAAAAAATATAGTAATAATTGGTGCAGCGGTTACTTTATCTGAAATGATTGAAATGTTAAATCAAGACAACTTCTTTGTTGCAGCCGACGGAGCAGTAGGAATTTTCTCTGATCTTCCTTCTGAGATGTCCAAGTTAGCTTGGTCAAAATTAGTCTGTATTGTTAGTGATGCCGATGGTGGACCCGCTACTGAGAAGGGATTCATGAAAGGAGTACCAATAATTCTACATTCACATGGTGATAATGAAATATCTTGGAAAAAATTTCTACAACTTGGAATAAATTCAGATGATGAAACTAAGATAGTATTGACGCATCAAATTCCAAATGAGATACCAGGAATGTACAACATTGGAGGATTTACTGATGGTGATAGAGCGGTTTGTTTTGTACGTTCAGCAGGGATAGAAAAAGATAAAATAATTATGATAGGAACCAGAACAGACATAGTTGGGGAATGGTCCGGATGTACCGATAAGAATCAAAAATTAGAGAAACTTAAGTGGATGGCAAAGGTATTAAATTTATTAGAAATCAAATATTGAAAATAAGTATTATTCTATTTTGAAGCTACCAACTTCTATAATTTCTCCATCTTCATTAATAGTTCCTTCAAATTCTTCGATATTTTCATTTTTATTAACAAAGACCTTGAATATAGTTTTTTCATTTTCTCCTCTAATTTCATATTGATTTACTGATATAGAATATTTTCCAGTTTCTGGTTTTTTATTCCATGTAATCGATTGACTGTTTTCCTCTTTGGTAAAATTAAAAATACCATGATTGTTGTTTCCAATATTTAGAAAAGAAGTCTTTTCCCCATTTGGGTTTGTTACCGTGAGTCCTAAATCATTTGGGGTATCCCATACCAAAGAAACCGAAACATTAGAATTATCTAACTTTTCATTCATAGATAACTTTTCATCCGATGATAAGATAATTTCCTTTGGTTTTATTTCTCCTTCCTTTGCCTCTGCTATGGCAAATTTAGCAACGAATAACAACTCACTATTTATTTTATGATGCTCAATTACTCCTTCGTAAACCCTTTGGCTGTCTCCTACAGTAACACTCACTTTAAATTCAGTTTCATTTTTTAGTATTAACTTTGAAAGGAGCGGTAATTTAGATAATATTTTATTTTTATGCTGGACTTTGTAGTGCCTCACACCCACTCTATATGTTCCCGGTGGCGGCGTTTTGGTCCATACTATATTTTCAACAGGGGTTTTTGATGTCGGCTTAAAATTCATATCTAAATCCAATTCTCCGCCACAAGCAGATTTTCTGTTATCATGGAAAATATGTTCCCCAGAGGGAGTGATCAGATGTATATCTAAATCATTATAATTATTCCATAATAAGCTGACTTGGACTGCTCCTCTTTTTGCACCTTCTCTCTTGAGCCTCTCGTTAAATGCAGATATTCCTTCGTCATTAACAACAGCCTCATTTATCCCCTCACCTAGAACTCCACTGTCTGCTCCTAATCCTTTAGAAGGAACAGAAACATTTGATCTATCAGCTCTTCGCCCGCTTCGCCTCTCTCTCCTTACTCTAACTGCTTCTGTTTCAAACTCAGGTAGATTAATTTCTGTCGGAGGTAAAATAGTTCTTCTACTCGAACCAAATAGTAACCTGTAAATTCCCTGAATAAACAATCCGGAGATAAGCGCAATGATGACAAGCGCGGCTAGGTCCACGTATGCGAACTTGTGCAACATCTTTTCATAACATCGGTTAAATTAACTACATTAGACGTCTCAAATAGATTTTATCACCGTGTGTTTCATATCCCAGTCAACGTTCCTGAGTATACGGGCGGATTGCGTTTAGCCCATAGGTTTTATTTACGTAGGATAATTTGGTTGTGTTTGAATAATGAAAAAAAAAGCAATTCTCCTAGTTGCTATAATGATTATTTCAACCACCCCATACTCCACAGATATGGCATTAAGTGATAAAAATATATTTTTAACTGACGCATCAGATGCTGACGTATCTGTTTCAGGTCTTGATGTAACTACGCCTTCGGTAATGATTTCGGGTATACCAATAGTTTCGCCAATGGAGCATATAATCAGGATTTCAATAGTTAATTATGGTGGTTCAGATGCCAATGGAACACTGAGCTTGTCTATTAATGACGGTTCGAGTATCACCGATGTTGACGATCGAGTTATCAGTATACTCGCAGGTCAACAAGAAAATCACCTACTTTACTGGGATGCTACTGATCAGTCTTCTGGAGTCTCACTCATTGCTACTTGGATGATAAATTCTGATGAATCGGATTCTGATTCATCAAATGACAACTATATATTATCTAATATAAATATATATGATATAGAAGATGCATCCATCTTAACTACTACACTTCCAATTGATGGAGCATCATTAGCTCGTGCCTCATGGTCCGGTGTAATTTCTATGGCAAATACTGGTACTTTGCCGGTTGATGTAACAGCCCAACTAACTTTGACCTCAACTCTTGGAGGTGATCCTGTTTCTATAATTTCAACCACAATACAACCCCCAGTAGGAAGTATTTCAAATCCTGCACCAATATCAAATATTGAGATTACCTTTGATGGAACCTCCCTAGAAGGGTCCTATATAATATCTGGATTTGTAGAAGTTACTGGAGTAGATGGAAATCCTGCAACCATACCCATTTCTTCAGTACAGGTCGAATTTACTACCTTAAGAGCTATCTTATCTACGCCTATCAATAGAAATATCGATCCAGGCCAAACTACAACATTATCATTTTTATTACAAAATTCTGGTAATCAAACAGATACGTTTACGGTAACTCAATCTAACCTATCGGGCTGGGCTAATATTGGACCAACTATATATTCTACCACAAATCCTCTTCAATTAGCAGCAGGGTCTGCAAATATAATAGAGATTACAGTAACCGTCCCCTCTTCTGCTTCTCTATCTGATTCTGACAGGATTACAATTGTTGTACACAGTATAGGGAATCAATATGATTTATCAAGTAGTGCAGTTGTTATGGCTGGAGAGTTGTACGAAGGTACGATGATTCAGTCTAGTACAAATTCAAAAGGAGTTGATTACGTCGACATTGCACCAGGTATTGTGAACAGTGTAACCATAGATTATGAATTAAATAACACTGGAACAGCGCCTTCTCAGTATAATATTAATGCTGGAATGTTAGAAGCAGCACCATACTGGATAATCGATTCTCCAATTGAATTAACCAACTTACTAATGCCCGGTGAGAATATTACTATCCCAGTAACGGTGACACTCCCTGAATTAGATATGCCTATCCAATCTTCATGGAAAATAGATGCAGATTTACTCTTACATCTTAGAGTGCAAGCTACGCCTCTTTCTGGAGGATTAGATATAATTTCTACGACCTACATCACGGTGCTACCGGTTGTGATAATCGATATGGAACCAACTGATGCTGAGCATTGTTATGAGGATACTAAAACTGATTGGTTCTGTATTGAAGACGTTGATCAAGAAGAAGTACTATCGGCCTCTGTCATCAGAATTATTGAGTTTCAAGTTCAAGCAAAACACAATCTAGATGCCACTGGTCAGGGAAGTGCAGTTGTAAACCTAGATTATGTTGAAACATTTTTCCCAGCTGTTACAGGTTCAACACCATTTGAATATATGCGATGGAATGTTGGCATTACCCCGCAACAATTAGAATTAGACATTGGTGAAATTGGTTATGGGCAAATAGCTATCTCGTCCACATATAATGTGAACTTCCCATATCCTGCAGCTGGAGAATATAAAATTGATATCAACGCTGCAACAGTATTCAGTGTTTCAGATTTTAACGGAAATAGTCCTTTAACATCAGTTAACGAGACTACATTTAAATTTGATATAATGGAATTAGAATTAGCCGAATTAGATTTGAAATCAAGAGGCACAGGTTCCCCAGGAACCTCCATAGTAGCAGAAATGACGTTAACAAATATGGGAAATTCCCCGAATACGTTCAATGTTAGTTACATCTCTGAACCAGGGTGGTCTATTTCTATAACGAATCCTGCAACAATAAAATCAAGATTAGATTCATTCCAAAACCCATCTTCCACGTTTTCAAAAGATTTCACAGTCACTGCCATCCCACCAGCGACTGCTAGTGCAGATAAAATACACAATATCTGGATATATGTAACTTCCATGACCGATCCAGAGAATTATCTTGCTTATGCACAGGCAGAGTTTAAATTGGATGAACTAATAGATGCAGAATTAAATGCAGGGACTTCAAATGCAATTTTAGATAGATTAGGAACTTCAACGGTGATGTTTGAGTTAAATAATACTGGGAATTCTAATCAATCCTTTGATCTGGTTCTCGAAAATGCAGATTCTAATTATCTACAAGTATCTTTCTCAGAAGTTGATACAGATATAGAAAATGAAATGAGTATTCTGGTAAATTCAGGCTCAACTGCAATAATAAGAGTTTACTCAAAAGCATCAAAAGATGCAAGGGCAGATGCGTCTTCATCATTTGATTTAATTTTGAATAATAATAATACTGAACTAGATAGAAAGACGATGGCAGTGACTGTAAACCCTGATCACGCCATAAATCTTCAAGGAAGTACTACTTATTCATCACAGCCAGGTACAATCATACAAAGTTCTTTCAATTTAATTAATTTAGGAAATTTATTAGAAAATAATGTATCATTTAATGCAGTATTGCCAAACGACTCCCAATCAGGTACCTGGCAATTTGAGTCAATACAAAATTTTTCTGTTTCTCCGGGGGCAGCAAATAGTATCGAAGTAATTATGAATATTACTATACCTGATATTGGCCCAAACGTTATGTTAGTAGCAGGTGAATCATTTAGTGTTCCAATTCAAATTTTTTCGTATGATTTCACAGAATTAAATGGCGATTACCTCATTCTTGGAATGACAACACTTACTATTACAATTGAGCCTTATTTCGATCTTGATATAACGACATCTTTTGAAAATATGCGATTAGTACCGAGGCAAACAAGGGTGTTTGAATATACAGTTCTCAATGCTGGAAATGCACCAGCATTAGTTAATATGAATTGGGATCTTAATGTAGACGATGCTTCAAGATGGACAGTAGAAATTTCGAATCTCCTTTCCACTTCTTTTACAATTCCAATTGGTGAAATTTATACTATTGCAATGCAAATAACGCCGGTAGCAACGGATCATTATGTTGGAGAATTGGGAACATTTGATATAATCTTTGTATCTGCTGACGATGCTGAAGAAACCCAAGAATATAGTACTGAAGTAGTGATTGTCAGGGTTCAGACAGATAGTGATGTTATTGTAGATCCTGGGACAAACGGGGAAGAATATGGTCTTCTTCCATGTGAAAATCAGGTAGACGCCAATATCGAACAAAGATGCAGGACTTACAGGATTCCCTGGATGCATGTACCTTCACTAGGGTCAGCCGATGCAACTCCGGCTGATTATAACCTTACAGCTGTAGAAATTCAACGGCACATAGATGGAGCAGCCTACCCAAACTCAGTTTGGAGTTTTTCTGTTGAAGATAAAATACTCCTATCTACTTTAGGATTTGGTATTGACTCTGAAGGAGTTACTCAGTACGATGATAGTAGTAAATTCGATTTGCAATTTATTATTCCTGAAACAGAAAATCTTGCGCCTGGTGATGGATGGTCGATAACTTTTAGATTAAAGAATATAAATGAGCCAAATAATCAGGCTTATTGGACAGATTTTACTGTAGATATAGTCACCACCACCACTTCCGATCCTATGATAAAAGGTATGTACTTTGTTAATGAAAATTTAATTGAAGGAACTAGCTCAACTTTAATAGTACAAGTTAAAAATGCAGGCGATTCAATTATGCCCCTAGGCGCAGCAATCCAAGTTATTTGCAATGGAAAATATCTAGATTCATTCAACTCTGGTACACAACAAGTTCCTGCTCTAGCATCTCAAGAATCCTTTAATTCAACTTGGGAAATAAGTGCTAAATCTATACCATGGTGGTCAACTTCAGCATCATTACAATGTACGGCAGAGTTAACAGGCACTGCCATTGGTGTCAAAGGTAATGACATCAGTAACGATATTCTCTCCAAAGATATGTCAGTAGATTCTTGGAGTCCACCAAAATACGTTCTAACTGTTGGGTCTAATAGTTTTGATATACCTATTTCATTATTTATGTCTATATTCTTTTTACTCGCAGGATTATACCTATACAGAAATGGGTTGTTAGATTTCACTCCTTCATATGTACTTCTCTCATCCTATGTGTTTGCTGCAGGATTCGGTGCCTTAGCATTAACAAATATTCATCCACTTCTCCCTCTATTGTGTGCATTTGCTACGGTTTTAGTATCCGTAAGAATCGCATGGACTAGTTCATCGGAACTTCAGGCTATTCATAATGACAAGAAGAAATCATTAACCGGTCAAAGAGCAACAATGTCAAATCACGATGCCGAAGCAAAGAAAACCATGAAAGAATTGAGAGCTATTATATCCTGTTCCCCGTTAACTTTACTACTGTTTTTGATAATAAATCCCAATTTAACGATAGATAGCAGTGGTCAGGGCCTAATTGGTTTGGGATTGTATGTCCTAGCATCTCCATTATTAGTCCATATTTTACTTCGCTACTTAGATAAATCATATAATAAAATATATGGACAATTGGGCCAACTCGAGCTAAGGGCATTGAAGATAAAGAAAATCTTAGCCAGCCAACAAACAAATAATAGATTCCAACCAAAAAATCGCTTAGGGAGACAGGAATAGATGGCGAGAAAGGTAAAGGAAATAGGAGGAAATCATGGTGGTGCAGAGGCCACACTGAAAATGTTAAATTTCATAGATGATGAATCCAAAAAAATACAACATACAATATGGAAAAATCGACCATTAAAAGCTAATAGAATGTTAAAAAAACTGAATTCAGAAGCAAATTTTTTGGAAGAACAAGTGTTAGGCTTATCCAGATCTCTAGCATCATTAGCCAAACAATTAGATGAATTAGAAGAAATGAATGAAGACGATGTAAATTCTTCTGAGCATGTTGCAATGGGATTACAGTTCTTAAGAGAAGGAAATTGGGGCGCCGCTGCTGACTCTGTTGAGAAGGCAATATCCGCATTAGGCCCAAAGGGATTAGATAGATCACTATCAATAATAAATAGACATCTCAATGAATTAGGCGATCTAAGTGACTCTGAAGAGGTAACGCTAAATTTGATAAGGGAAGCTAGGAAAAAATTAGCAAATGAAGATTTTAAGGCTGCTACTGATGCCTTTGAGAGGGCTATAAGCGTTCTAGGCTCAGTTCCAACAGGTGAAGCTCTAAGTCCTTTTTTGGTTAATCATTTCTTTCTGTCTCTGGATGCCAAGTGGCCTGAAAAAACTAACAATGGTTTGATGGTAATAAGTATCGAAAACTTAGGCCAAAATAATATGTCTCCAATGCGAATGTCATTGCCGACTCCACTAGGTTGGGTAGCAAACCCTAAGATGACGGAAATTCCTGAAATACCTCCAGAAGGATTTGTAGAAATAGGAGTAGAAATACGGCCTTCAGGATCTTTTAGTAGTGAGAAAATGTTGGGTAGAAATTTAACAATAACTACAGGTTATCTGGCTAATTACGGGGAATTAAAGGTTCAAATAAGAGTAGAAAATAGAACGTTAAAAAATATGGAAGGGATTGTTTTGGAACCTTGGCTCCCTAGTGGTTTTGAATCGTTGAGATTGCCGTTCGTCCAGAACTTAGGACCAGGTCAAAAAGCGTATTTGGATGTTGATGTGCTAAATGTTGGAAAAAATTAATGCAATTATAAAATTATCATTTACATTGTTATATTCAATATGTATTGTACCTTAATCTGTTATAATGCTCATTTTATGCATTAACATCATAAATGATAACTCGCGAGAATAGGTTAATGTTGCCTAGTAACCACGGTGAAAGTTTGAAAAACTACAATAGAAATGATGAAAGAGGATCCATAGGTATTGGAGCAATGATTGTATTCATTGCATTAATTTTAGTTGCTGCTGTAGCATCAACTGTCATTATCAAGACTGCAGAAGAATTGCAAGATAGGGCTGAAAAAACCGGTGACGATACTAGAGATCAAATTTCTGGTAAACTAATTGTAACAGATGTATACATTAACGAAGATACAGATGATGATGGGGATATAGATTCTTTAACTGTAATAGCAAAGTTGGCATCTGGATCAGATCCAACACTTGAAACTGCAATGACTTTCCTGATTGTGTGCGATAATGCTGGTTTCCAAACAGATACAGCTACTGTGGACGCGTTAGACATCGATGGTACCGACATAGGCGCAACCACAACACTTTCTTCAGGAGAAATGTTCAGGTTTGATATTCCTCTTGCTACAACTACTGGCTGTTCAGATTCTGCTATAGTTGGCACATCTTTGCCTTTAACACTTAACGTTGAGGGCGGTGGAGATACTAGAGTAGATTTAGAAATTGAAACAGTTGCTGTTGGAGCAAAATTAATTTAATCAATGAATTATAATTTGATATAAAAAAAGAGGTGAAAAAAATGTATGAAGAAACTATAACAAAAAGAAATAATGATGAAAGCGGTTCTATTGGTATTGGAGCAATGATTGTATTCATTGCATTAATTTTAGTTGCTGCTGTAGCATCAACTGTCATTATCAAGACTGCAGAAGAATTGCAAGATAGGGCTGAAAAAACCGGTGACGATACTAGAGATCAAATTTCTGGTAAACTAATTGTAACAGATGTATACATTAACGAAGATACAGATGATGATGGGGATATAGATTCTTTAACTGTAATAGCAAAGTTGGCATCTGGATCAGATCCAACACTTGAAACTGCAATGACTTTCCTGATTGTGTGCGATAATGCTGGTTTCCAAACAGATACAGCTACTGTGGACGCGTTAGACATCGATGGTACCGACATAGGCGCAACCACAACACTTTCTTCAGGAGAAATGTTCAGGTTTGATATTCCTCTTGCTACAACTACTGGCTGTTCAGATTCTGCTATAGTTGGCACATCTTTGCCTTTAACACTTAACGTTGAGGGCGGTGGAGATACTAGAGTAGATTTAGAAATTGAAACAGTTGCTGTTGGAGCAAAATTAATTTAAGCACTTTCTTATCTGTTATTTTTCCAAGGAGAATTAACAATGGAGGAAAAAAAATGGGCATTTTTGATAACCTACCATTCAGCAGCTTAAGTGCTGATGGTGATATGAGTAAACGTCTAGATAGAGTTGCTAAATTATCGATTGAAAATGTTGATATTCCGTCGGAATTTAGGCCTACAGATCTTGAGGCTTGGCTCTTTGCACCTGCTGGAACAAGAGTAGGAGTGCTGGGAGAACCTCAAGGAAATAATCAATCTGAATTAACGCCTGAATTAGTAGAATTAATCAAGGATCGCTTTGAAAGATTGGAAACTGCATTGGATTTAATGGAAACTAATATCAAAATCACTCAACAGCAAACAGCAGAAATGGCCAGCTCCTCAATGGGAAGTATTCCTATGACCGAAAATACTTCACAAGACATGATCCATAGCGTTGGAGCTGATGGAGAAGTAGTTAGTAAACCTGCAATTGACTTGACTCCTACGAGCATACCACACATTGAGCATGGACACAAAGGAGGTCCTAGTTTACTCGACCTCTATGAAGCCCAATCATTAGCAGTTAATCCATTTTTAAAATCTTCAGATGCTGGCGAATTACTGGCAGGCCCTCAAATAGATTCAGCAAAGCTTGCCGCATTACTCTTGGATAATATGTCAGGCTCTGACGCTTTGAGATTTATCAAAAATGCGGGGTCATCTGGTATTATATCTGGTCCCGAGAAGGATTCATTGTCTGCAATAGTTGCACTTGCAGAGCCTGGAGAACAATCTGAAGGCCCACCTACATTGTCTAATCGTAGTCTACTTACTTTTGCAGCCATGGTAGATGCTTGGAGGTCTCAATTATCCCAAAAGGAGGGATAATGTGGCCGGCTCAAGTATTGCAGGCATGTTAGTTGGAACAGTGTTCATTGTAATTTTTGCCTCCGCTACTGTTACAATGGTCGATAATATTAATAATGCTCAATTAGCATCTCAAGTTGACTTACCCTCTCCTGAAATAACCCTTATATCCTCTGTCTGGGATGATACATCCAATGAATTGACATATACTATTACAAACACAGGATCAGATACAGTACAACGAGAGCATATTTTCTTATCTGTTGACTCTGCAGCTCCTTTCCAATCTTCAAGTTGGACTCCGGCCTTTGAATATATATTCCCCGGTGAAACATTCGTCTTGGTAGATACCACCTTTGTAACTCAACCTACAAGAGTATTTTTGGTAGTGTTTGAATACTCGTCTAGTGTTGCGGTAACTACCTGAGGTGCAAGCATGGGAGAAGGGCCGTCCGAATTAATCATGCTCACTACAGGACTTATAGTCGCAGCATTAGTTTCTTCAGTGTTACTTACTACTTGGGATTCAATGTCTCAAGGCCTAGAAAATCAAGGTGATCAAGCAATAAAAGATGCCAAAACACGCGCGTCACTGGTAAATGACCCCTCCTCAATCACCTGGTCTAATGTTGATGATCAAGCTAATATTTTCCTTCAAAACTCTGGAAAAATATCACTCAACATAGACCAGACATATATCGTGCTCAACGGAGAAATTATGACCCTAACGCCTATTGGTACAGAAGGAATCACTTGGTCCACAGGAGTGGTCGTACAATTTCAAATTAATGCAGCTACTGATATCACTCTAAGTGACGATACTCCTTATTTCCTGAACATTGGAGTATCTTCTTTATCTGTTTCTCCCACAGGGACATACAGTTTTTCGGAGGTAGTTAGACTTGACATCCCTTGATGACGGATTTGAATTTGGAATAATTCAAGATAGCCTTGCTAACAGTATGGGCGCAGCGATACCTAACCGATCTATCGGAATAGTAAGCGGTGGAATTGGCTCGGGTAAAAGCCTAATAACTCAAAGACTGGCTTTCGGATTTCTCCAGAATGGAGTTAAGGTTGCCTGTGTTACTACAGAATTGACCACTAGAGGGTGGTTAGAACAAGTTTCAAGCATTGGATATGATATGGACAAAGATATCGATCAAGGAAATTTTTTATTAATTTCTAGTTTTGGTGTTTTAGCAGATGAGGTTGAATCAAAAATCAATTTGACTGATCTACTAAAATCACCCGGATTGCAAGATGCTGAAATAATAATTATAGATAGAGCGTCTCAATTAATAACCGATGAGATGAACGCGCAGGCTTTATTATCACAACTTAGAAAATTTAATTCATTAGGTAGGACAGTATTACTTACAATGGATAAAGAAGAAATTGATTCAAGATTTTTAAGGGAAATTAAAAACTCCGCAGAAGTAGTACTTGACTTGGAAACTGCCACTGTTGGAGGCGATACGGTAAGAACAATTGCTGTTACCAGGTTTCTAAGAGCTGCAGGCCCCACTCAAGGAAGAATAGGTTGGAAAGTAATGCCTCAGATGGGCTTTATAGTAGATATTACAGCAGTAAGTTAAGGAAAGGTGGTAAATTTTGGTCAGCGAAAATAATCTTCAAAATGAGGAAGAGGAATTCGATATCCAACCAGGTGATCTAGGGGGTCTGATGGCCAAATATACACATGTTCGTGTTTGGGTAGAAGCATTTGAGAAAAAGCATGGAACCAGGCCAATTTACTATGGCTGGCTTGATAGCGGAGCTAGGAAGATAGAGCCTTGTAATCTAATTTATGCTACTCGACCTCCATGTTTTGCTCACGTCTACAAGCCGGTACCGGGTGAAGATGAAGCAGGCGCAACTCTTTGGTTTGGCCTCGAACCAACTCTCGAAGGAGAAGAAGAAGAAGCAATCAAAGAGCAAATTGTTGAAAGATTACTCAGAGACGCCCCGCAAGCTGAGAGATTTGATGATGATAAACAATTTATCGATATGTTAGAATCGATGATTGATAGAACATGCAAAGTCGGTACGAATCCTCTTTTGAATAATCCTTTAGTTTCCCAAGCCAGAGAACTTATTGGTTTAGGCGAAGCTCCAATTTATGTCACAGATGATCAGCTGGAGAGATTAAAATACGTTATAGCTAGGGATTTAGTAAAAAATGGACCACTTGAAACACTTTTGTCCGATGAACAACTGGAGGATATACATTCAGTAGGCTTATCAAGGATTATAATGGATCACAAGGTTTTCAAGTCTGTTATTTCAAATATAAGATTTAAAGATTCATCCGTCCTAAATCAATATCTTCGGTCAATGTCTGAAAGAATTGGGAGGCCAGTTTCAGATTCAAAACCAATCATAGATGGATCCTTACTAGATGGTTCTAGAATAAACATTATTTACAGTGATGACGTATCAATTTCTGGACCATCATTTACAATTAGAAAGTTTGCAGAAGAGACAATATCAATAATCCAATTAATAAAATGGGGAACATTATCTGCACAGCAGGCAGCATATATCTGGCTAGGCCTACAGTTTGGACAATCAATGCTGGTTTCAGGAGAGACAGCCTCAGGAAAGACAACTACTCTAAATGCAATCCTCCCATTTGTAGATCATCAGGTAAAAATATATTCAGCAGAAGATACTCCAGAAGTTAAAGTATCTCACAAGCTATGGCAACGATTGGTTACTAGGGATTCCAAAAATGAAGACTCTCGTGTCGAGATGTTCGATTTACTTAAAGCCGCACTTCGTTCTAGGCCTAGATATATAATAATTGGAGAAATACGTGGAGTAGAAGGTGCAACTGCATTCCAAGCCATGCAAACTGGTCACCCTGTAATAGGCACATTTCACGCGTCATCAATAGTTAAAATGATACAAAGATTTACAGGAGATCCAATAAATGTTCCAACTAGATTTTTTGATAACTTGAATTTTGCAATATTCCAAGAGGTTGTAGAATCAGAAAGTAAAGGAATTGTCAGAAGAATAACTGGTGTCGATGAAATCATCGGATATAATAAAATTGCAGATGGAGTATTAACTCGTGGTATGTTTGAGTGGGACCCAGTTCAAGATGTTCATTATTTCAGAGGAATGTTCCAGTCATATATACTAGAAAATAGAATTGCGCCATTTATGGGATTTCAAAATAAGAGATTGATATATGATGAATTACAAAGAAGAACTGAAGTAATAGAAAGAATGGTTGAACGTGACCTGACTCACTTTGATGACGTCTTTGATTTATTAGATATATTTTATATTCAAGGGTGGGAGCCATTTGTAGAAAATGTTGAAACTTGGGTGGGTAAAAATCACGAACAGTGAGGCATTTTAATGGAATCTAAATTATCCACATGGCAGATAACACTTCTACGCCTAGGAATGCCTTTTACTCAGTACTTGTTCACTTTTGCACTTCCAGCTTCGATAATAGCGTTAATTGTAGGAGGTTTTGTTGCATATTCAGCCGGGGATTCATTAGCACTATTTCCAAAATTAGCCCTTACCTTTTTGTTTCCATTATTTACCTTAACAGGCATTTTGTTATATCCACTTTCGAACACATCAAAGTTAGCAACTGAAATTGAACAAGATATGCATATGTTCATCACCAGAATGGGCATTCTGTCATTAGGTGAACAAGCAGAAAGAGGAATGTTTGATATCCTTAAAGATATGAGTGATTACGGCGCACTAGCAAAAGAAGTCCAGGCAATAGAGACACTTGTGGATAAATGGCATACAAACTTACCAGAAGCAGCAAGAATTGTCGGTAGACAAAGCCCTTCTCCAATATGGAGTGACTTCCTAGATAGAATGTCATTCTCAGTAGAAGTCGGTCAACCTATTGGGGAATTCATGAGAAGTGAATCCGAAACCTTTGAATCTCAATATCAGACTTTATATGATGCAAGATTAGAACAATTAGACACACTTCGGGAAACGTTTGTGTCTTTAACTACTACTGGAATGCTCCTTCTAGTGGTATCTGGACTGCATCTTGTACTTTTTCAGGTTGGAGACGGAACCAATGATCTGATAGCTATTTTGCTAAGATCAAAGTATGTCATAGCAGCTTCAGCCCTATTTGCATTTTTACAAATAGGTGCATGGTTCCTTTTTACATTAGTTATTCCAGACGAACCTTTATTCTCTAGACATACATTCAATACAAAACAGAGGATAAATTTACGTAGGTCCTGGATAGTTGCTATTTTCTTGGTAACTTTTGAAGTTTTAGGTTTTTTTTATGTATTAATTACTTCAGACTTTGGATCCCTTCTCTTGACAAATTGGAAATATTATGGATTATTTATGATAGCTCTTACGATGACTCCCTTTTTGCTACCTTCAATACTCGTGTCACGCGAAGAAGTTAGAGTTAGAAGGAGAGATGAGGCATTTCCAGAATTTATACGTGCTTTCGGAGGTACGGCGCAGGCTCGTTCTGCCGAACCAAGTGCTATGATCAAAGCTCTGAGCAGTATTGACTTTGGTGCATTGAGTTCCTCAATAGATCAGTTAGAGAAAAGATTGGCTATGAGGATTGATAGTGACTACTCATGGGATTGGTTTGCAGCAGATAATAATTCAATGATGGTATCCAGGTTCACGCGAGTATTTTTAGAAGGCTCTCAATCTAGCGGAGAGGCCGGAACAGTCGGCGACTTAGTATCTCAAAGTACAGCTACTTTATTGGCATTAAGAAATAGAAGAGAAATTTCTGCTGGAACAATGAGAGGAGTATCATATGGTATCCTAATAGCCATGATTATAGCCTTAAATATTACAATAGAGATTGTAGCAGGTTTGGGAGAGCAAATTGCAGAAGTAGCAGCAGGCTTAGTTTCTGCAGGTCAAAGTGGAGCAGGAGCAGGAGATTTAGCTGTAGGTCTACCTGTACTTACCGATACAGCAGGGGTTGAACAAAATATTTTGGTGTTCAACGTAATGAGTTCTTTTCTAATTATTGTCGTGATAGTCGTTTTAGGTTTTATCACTTCTAGGATAAAAGGAGGGGGATTCACATTGTCATTAGGTCAAATGATTCAAATGATGTGGGTAGCAGCCATTGCTAGCGGAATGAGTGCATTTGTACTATCTAATTCAGTCGGTGTATTCACTGGTTGATACTATAATTGATCTAAAATAGGAAGTCTTGATGATTGATGCATACTCCCTAAGTATCATGGAAGGCACGTCTGTCTTGAGTTTTATTAGATTATTTCTACTATATCTATGTCTCTTGATAGCAGCAAAATCAGATTTTACAAAGTTTATGGTTAAAGATAAACATTGGATTTTGTTCTCCCCATTTGCAATTATATTACTTTTTTTAGATTTAATATTTTTAAAATCATCCATGTGGAATTTTTTTATGATATTCGTCTTAATTTCCGCTGCAGTAACATCTCTGAGAATTATTCCAAATATAAAAAATCTAAATAAATTTAATCTTATAAATTATCTAATCTCTTCTTGTTATATCTTAGGATTTATTGGAATAGTAGGAGGTTTAGTAAATTATACAGAAATTAATTATGATTCATTAATCCTTGGAACAGAATCAAAAGATGTAATGTTGTGGTGGTCATTATTATCCACAACATTATTAATTTATTTCTATATATTTGTATGGAAATATGGATTAATACAAGGCGGGGCCGATATCAAGGCATTAATATGGACGACCTTATTAATCCCAAGTTGGACCTTTTTACCTCAACCTTATATCTACAGTACTTCATATATCAATAAGGAAGAAATAATATTTCAACTACCTCCATCTTTAGTGTTATTTATTTGGGGAAGTAGTATATTTATAATTTTGCCAATAATTTTCCTGATAATAAATGTCTTAGAAAATAATATAACATCAATATCAGATATGAAGGTCGCTTGGCATGCTAAAAAGATACCATTATCAGAGGTTTTAGGGAATAAATTTTGGATATTATCCGAGTTAATATTAAATGATGATAAAGAATTTGTCGCTTTAAAAAATCGTCTACTTCCAAATATTGAAACTGAATATTTACCTCTTGAAGATCGTATTAAGATGTTTGAAAAATATAATATTACGGACGTTTGGGTTACTACTAAACACCCATTCGTCGGATATTTATTTTTTGCTATTTTTCCACTTATACTATTTGGAGATCCAACTGCAATAATGCTAGCTATAATATGAATTAAAAGAAATCATCTAATGTCATTACGGTAACAAAATCATTATTGAATAATGAATCTACACTATCTGAGGTCCATTCTACTCTTTGTTTAGTGTACATATCGACACCAAATTCTTCTATTACATTCTTAGTAATCTCAATATACTTTTTAACTGCTCCCTTTGAAACAGTCAATACAACATTCCCATTGCATAATGATCCATCATCACCTCTAGAAATAGTATCAAAGCCACTACGTATTGTTTTACGTTCGATACACTTTCCACTTAACGGCATTCTTCTATATTTTTCACCACATTTTACACATCTCACGGACTGTCTAGTAAATGCCATCATATTTCCTCTCATATCTGGTAAAAAGTGAGATTGAATAACCTTAGAGGCTACTTTTGTTGCATCTACTGCGCGTAAAAGTTTTCCAAGATTCAATTGACCATCCATTTTATCTTTCATACTTTTTAGAGTTTTATACGATGAGTTCTTTGGACCTGCATCCAAAGGCCCTGAGTCATGAGTCCAACCGTATCCTCGCTTATCACCAATTGTACCTTCTCTGTGAGATACTAGGTCAACCAAATCTATTATTTCATTAGGGTGAGGTTGTTTCAGGGTAGATTCATAAAACAAACTAGAATAATTCCATGAACAGTCAACATTTAGAGCTTCTTTATCTATCTCACTAGGATTTATTCTTGTTGAAAGCACCAGAGGAGCATCCATTTGACCTCCCCTACCTGATGGTAAAATTGATCTTGAAAAATTTAGTAAACCATCCAAAAGAAGCATAATACTATCTTCGTCTCCATCGCAATTCCTCCTTTTTGCAGCATGAAATAGTGGATGCGCATATCCTGCTGATGCCGAAGTCCAACCAATTATTCGACACAATACTCCTCCAGAAGTGTGAGGTGCAAGACCAATTCCTAATTGTCCTACCAGATCTAATTCATTTTTGACGTTGTAAAATGATTCCATATTATAAAACTTAACTAGTAATTCATCAATAAACTGACATGTTGAAATTAGATGATCTTTCCCGTTTATTGACGGTATAAAATCCTGAGGAAATAATTCTAATATTTGATTATCAGAATTTAATTTATTTCCAAACATATCATATTTATATCCCAAATCATACAATCGCTTCCAAGATGTTCTAATTTCAGATGGCTTAAAATGCGTTACTGGGACGTCTATCATATCATATCTAGCGGTTCCGTCTCTGAATACAGGCAAGTTATGCTTAGCTCTTAAAATCCCCTTTTCTATCGGCTCTGGAGTCTGCATTCTTGAGATAAGTTCCTTCATAGATTTAATCCGCTCAGGCAAGCGCTCTAGACCAAGAGACCTTCTCTTAACTTCCAATATTGATTCAATAGGTATATGCGTTCTTTCACCTAATCTTCTGCGTTGTTGATTTTTCTTCTTGATTAATTTTGTTCTACCTCCGCATTCTATAGGATTATTTTGATTATCCCTGTTGTGACAAATAATATGACCAGATTCCTTACCACATATTTCACAGATTCTTGGAGACATTTCAACAGTTATTGTAACCTTACTAGATGCTTGTTTCATCAATCTTTGAGGGCCACCTGCGCCTCCTATTGGATATAAAGCATGTACCATAGGTTTCATTTCTCTAACTCCTGATTTTTCTGGCCTCCCCATTCTTGCTCCAATTCTACACGGCACAGCATCTTCCCATCTCATTGAAGACAATTGTCTAACTAACCATAATGTCCTATCAACTTCATCATCATCTACCAACTTCATTGATTTATAATACTCATGAGAATTATTAGGGCCATCATCAATTATTTTTGCTGCTGCATCTTCACCGGCTTTTTCTGTTAGAGATGGCTCCATTCCAGATTGCATCGCCCTTGTAGTTGCTTTTCTCCTTACTTCTTCCTTCTTACTCATGAGTACTTCGTATCTATTTTCCTCTTCTTTAATTATTAATTCTGCTACTCGTAGTTTTGAAATTCTATCTAAAAAGTATGGAGTATAATCTATACTTTTAACTACTTTTTTATTCAAAACTTTTAAACCAAGGCCCTCAATCAATCCTTCCCAATTTCTTGAAATTATGATATCTCCATTTTTGTGATGATGTTCAACACCTAGAGTCATTAAAGCACATTTTGTAATTCCATGTATTTTTATTTCTGAAGTTTCAGGAAATGAATCTACTATTTCTTCAGAAATTAAATTGGATAACTCTGAATTGATATTCCAATCCTTGACTACATTATTTATTTTCAGTATCCCTTTTTTAATTTCTGATCCTTGTAATACTTCAATTAATTTTGGGATCGTAACAATTGGTAAATCAGACCACCAGATATTCCATGGAGGTGGTACCGCTGTAGCAAAGTTTTCAGAGATATCACAAACCTCTTTCCAACTTAGATTATATCCCTTAAGGAAATTAATCCATTCTCTTTTGCGCCAATTTCTATCAATTATCTTTTCCCCACCCCTTTTAATTGCACCAGTAAACGGTATGCCTAAAGGCAATTTAGACTTTTTAATTTGTAATATATTTGCTAATTTTTCCACTTTACTTGGATGGTCTAATGATTCTGCTAAATCTGCAGCCCACCAATCTTTAGAATATGATGCGGGAACCAAATTTTTATTATTTTCAAGGAATTCACCAAACCCTAATAATATCTCGCCCGAATCCCATATAGAATGGACAGAACTTTCAACTTCTTTCCATTCTTCAATATTTTTTATAAATTTATAACTTCCTTCTTTATCTAAAATCAAAGGGCCATCAATATCTACACAAGGAGTTACCGCGCAGGCCTTACCGGGTCTTTCCATTTTCATCTGAGTCCCAACTGATAGAAATCCTCCCATTGCTTCCATAGTAACAGGGTTAATCCCAGCAGCTGCTAATCCTGTTGCTCTGCTTCTTCCATACCGGAGTCTAAATCCACCTGGCTCACCAGGTTCTCCAAATATTGGTCGACCAGCAATTACATCATCCATAAATCTTGTAATTTTAGGTATAGTTCTGGATTTAAATTTTAATTCCTTTTCTTTCTCCTTACCCTTATTTGCAAAGTCTGAGATAAATTCCCATCCAGTTATATTCAACCGCTCTACATGTTTTTTTATTTTTGGCGCCTTAAGGCATAGACCTTCTCCTATGACTAACATCACCCCTCCTCTAATCCGAGTTCTTGATGTTCCATTCGTATTTACTACATTACGAACTTCTTTGAATCCGGCGCATTCATTTTTTTCAGTCTCCTCTCCATTAATCATAACGGGACATGCTCTAACAATTGTCTCAATTTCTTCTGGTGGAGGCTTATACTGTAAGCCAACTCTGTATAGTCCAAACTCTTCTTTTACTCTCTCAACTTCTTCTGTCGTTGGGATATATCTATTTACTCCTAATTCTCTTCTTATCATGTCTCCAATAAGTACTCCAAGGGCCTGTGCGGTACCTCCAGCAGCACGTATTGGACCACAGAAATCTATTGAAAGGAAATCTGAACCGTCAACATTATTCAAAATTCTAACATCACCAATACCTTCCAGTGGAGCCACTAAAACAGCTTCAGTAAGGACTGCAAGGCCAACTCTCAAGCCACAATCTATGGATATTTGCAGGTCTTTAGTTTCTTCGAATTTACTTTTCGCAACGTCTACTCCAATCTTAATAGATGCTGTTTCTCTATCATACTCCTTTAACAATTCACGTAAATCATGCTCTATAGATAAATCTTTCAAATAATCTTTCTGAAGAAGTTTTTCTGTTCTACTTGCTAAATCCGATGCTCGAGGAATTTCAATATAATTTTCAAAATCTAAATTTTTTAATTTCGCTGTGGTTGCCAATGCATAAATTTCTTCCGTTTTGTTATCCAACCATTGTTGATATTCCATTGATTCTTTTTCTAAGATATCAGAATCATATGTAGTAATTAAATTATTTTTTATCATTATTTAATCATGCCGCCGGTACCCTAATAATTCTCTACCACAGTAGGCCGCACAAGAACATTGACTGTGAAATCATGTTTTTTGATACTTTATAGGATAATGTTCATTCGACTCTGACACTACCGGTCAGATGGTAATACACAGATGACTACTATTATAGAAGCGAAATCTAAACTAATAAATAACATAAAAAATCTAGCATATTTATATTCTCCAAAGGACCTTTTTACTTTGGCAAGTGGTCGTCAAAGCCCTCATTTTTTTGATATGAAGCCAGTTATGATGAATCCTGAATGTGCACACTTACTAGGAATAATGATACATGATAATATTAAAAAATTTGATACAGTAGATGCTATTGGTGGTTTAGAATTAGGGGCGGTCCCTTTAACAGGAATAGTGATAGCAAAAGCAGAGAAAGGATCTAAATTAAAAGGATTTATTGTAAGAAAGCAACCAAAAGGTCGTGGAGGGAGAAAGACAGGAAATCCCCCGGGCATCGAGGGCTCAAGTCTTGAAAAAGGTCAGCACATTATCCTTCTAGAAGACGTGACCACTACAGGAGGTTCAGCCCTCAAGGCAGCTAAAGTACTACAAAATATTGGCTGCATTGTCGTTGCTTGTATAACCATACTTGATAGACAAGAAGGTGGCATTGCGGCCTTTGAAACAGCAAATATCCCATTGATTCCGTTGGTATTGAGATCAGATATAACTGGTGAGTAATCAATGTCTGAGCATCGAATAGATTCTGAAGAATTACCTTATTCTCCTGAAAAAATTATTAGAAAAGAATATGTTGGGATTCAGGGATTTTTTTCATTGGATATGAGAGTCGGTGAAATATTAGAGGTAGATAGATTCCTAGAAATGATAAAACCATCATATAAAATTAAAGTAAATTTTGGACCAGTAGTAGGTAAACTATGGACCTCTGCTCAGGTGACTAACTATACGCGTGCAGAATTAATAGGTCGAAAAGTTGTAGGGGCTATTAATTTAGGAGATAAGACACTTCCTACAGGATTTGTATCTGAATTTCTAATTTTAGGGTCATTAGATCCAGATGGAACTGTCAATCTTCTGGAATTATCAGATCAAACTTTAATCGGGTCTGTTGTTTCTTAGTATATATCCAATATTATTTATTTATTATACCGTTATGCTCAAGAGCCTAGTTCTCCCGCTCTTTTCCATGACACACGTTACAATGCTAACAACCCAAGGGGAAATACAGATTGAACTTTACACAAAAGATTGCCCAGATACTACCTCAAACTTCCTAAAACTAGTCGATAATGGATTTTATGATGGACTACACTTTCACCGTATAATTAGACAATTTATGATACAAGGAGGATGTCCAAAGTCAAAAGATCCAGAAAGTAGGGCTGCAGGAACTGGTGGGCCCGGTTGGCAAATACCTTGTGAACCAGCAGCTCTCTCAAAATCTCATGATCGACCAGGTCTTTTCTCAATGGCTAACGCAGGTAGAAATACTGGTGGGTCTCAATTTTTCTTAACTACTGTCGCAACACCCCATTTGGACGGTAATCATGCTGTTTTCGGTGCGGTTGTAAAGGGAATGGATGTAGTAAGTAAAATTGAAAATCAATCTACAAATTTCCGAGATAAACCCGATGTGCCCCAACAGATAATCTCAATAAAAAGACTATCTTGAATATAATGTATAAAATCATATAATGATATACTTTATTAATAATTATTAACTAGACGTACTATGGCAAAACATCGTGCAGGCGATCGTAGAATAATAACGATTAGCGTACCTGAAGAAATAGCTCAAAAATTGGATATCAGTGTCGGAAAAGGTAAACATTCTGGACGCTCTGCACTCATTACTAAAATGATTACAGACTCATTAGATTTGAGAGTATCAAAAGTAGAAATCCCTTTTGAACAAGAAAGCCCAATCAATAATAAAAAAATAGGAAAAATAAGAAAAGAAACCGATACAATGGGAATAATTGATGTACCATATGATAAGTATTATGGGGCCCAAACATCAAGATCATTAATTAATTTTAAAATTGGTAACGATATAATGCCTAGGTCGATAATTAGGGCCTTCGGTATCCTAAAGCAATCCGCTGCAGAAGCTAATATGGAATTAGGTAAATTAGATTCAAATATTGCTAAACCAATAATTAATTCATGTGACTTAGTTATATCTGGTAAATTAGATTCTCATTTTCCATTACGTATTTGGCAAACCGGCTCAGGAACTCAAACAAATATGAATGCTAATGAAGTTATAGCAAACAAAGCAATAGAATCTTTGGGAGGCATACTTGGATCCAAATCACCCATTCATCCAAATGATCACGTAAATATGGCACAATCTAGTAATGATACTTTTCCGACTGCTATGCATATAGCTGCATCTGAAGAGATATGTCACAATTTATTGCCCTCGTTAAGATTCTTAAGAACCGAACTTTCAAACAAGGTAGTAGAATTTGAAGGAATAGTTAAAATTGGTAGAACACATTTAATGGATGCAGTCCCATTAACACTCAGTCAAGAATTCAATGGTTACGTTTCTATGATAGATGCAGATATCAGAAGAATTGAATCTACACTTAAAGATTTATTTGAATTAGCACTTGGAGGCACGGCAGTGGGGACTGGCCTAAATTCCCATCCAAAATTTGCTAATTTAGTATCACAAAAAATAGCTATAAAAACAAAACTTCCATTTGAATCTGCTCATAATAAATTTTCCCAATTAGCAGCACATGATGCAATTGTATCAACTTCTGGAGCATTAAATACATTGGCCGTATCATTAATGAAAATAGCTAATGATATCCGATGGATGGGATCTGGTCCCCGATGCGGATTTGGAGAATTATCTCTTCCAGCTAATGAACCAGGATCTAGTATCATGCCTGGTAAAGTTAATCCTACTCAAGCTGAAGCTATGACAATGGTGTGTTGCCAAGTTATGGGAAATAACACAGCAATATCTATCGGAGGGAGTCAGGGTAATTTTGAATTAAATGTATTCAAACCAATGATAATTCATAATTTATTACATAGTATTAAACTTCTATCAGATTCTTGCTCTTCTTTCACAGAATATTGTATCATTGGAATAACTGCCAATAGAGACAAGATAAATTCTCATTTAGAAAATTCATTGATGTTAGTCACTGCATTAAATTCTCGTATTGGATATGATAATTCAGCCAAGATAGCTAAACATGCCCATGAAAATGGCCTGACGTTGAGAGAAAGTGCAATTAATTTAAAATTAGTTACTAATGATGAATTTAATGATTGGGTAGTACCAAAAAATATGACTGGGCCTAATAAATATTGAATTTGATGAATATGGACGAATAATAACCAAGGTGGGAGCAACAGAGAACAACGCCTATGGGGGGGCTTTGTTCTCTGTTTACTCCGCAGGGTCCGGTTCTATTTTAGTCCGAAGACTTCTACTTTCCCGGGTAGCGACTCATAAACCGTTAAGGTTTATTTTGCCTGATGTTTCCATCTTTTCCGACATTTGATAAATTGCTTTTCATTTGCCGTTTCCGCTTTTATTCCTAGATCTCTCTAGTTCTTTTCACGAAATCAGTACCATTACACTCCACGATATTATCGCGCTCATTTTTGCGTGTTTCCTTTCCATTTTTTACTTGGTTATTTCCCACGACACAACTCAGGATTGTCTCCTCCCCCTTCTTGTGTGTACTTCTACGGTATAGTTTTTGATTCGGTTTTGTTTTCCCCGCCTAAACGTTCGGTTTTGTTTTCCTCAACCTCTTTTGTTTATTTTTCCATTCTTTCGTTTGGTTATTTTCACATCAGTTCTACCGTCGTCCAAATTATCCACAGATAATTATGACTATTTCCTCAATTTCTTTTCAGAGATTGATTTTACTGCCCCAAATTTGGGGCTCGGTTTTTGTGGCCCGCGGATTGGCCGAAGCTTTTCCACACCACTCTCTCAGAGCAGCAAGGTACACAGGGAGATGCCCGACTCTTAAATCTTTCGGTGACTTTCTTGCAGTACACCGGAAATGACCCTACATAGGCCTTAATTTCCACTGAAAATTTTTATGTGCGCATCCTTCTTAACTTCTCTTTGAGCAGTGTCCTTCTTTCGTCCTTTTCTACCGTTATATCGTTAGATTTTAATCTCCTCATTAATACATTTTCTTCAATCAAGAAAATTTTACCATTTGAATCGCCGAGGACTAAAATTTCTCCATCACTATCCATTTTCCTAATTCTAAAATCATGATTTATATTAATATCAATTGTTCTTCGTAATGTATTTATGGCAGATATTTTACAAATTTTACTCCAACATATAACCCATAAAAATTTACATTCATTGGCTCCTGGACCACTAACAATGCCATCAATTACACCATCGAGATTATACTTATACTCACCTTTAGAGTCCATCAAATCTCCTGATTCCATAGCTATGAATAATTTGCCCATAACAATTCCTAAAGAACTCACAGCAGTTTCACCCACATCAATTTCTTTTTCGATACCTCTATTAATGACCGAAACTTTACCATCGCTATGCCCCAAATAAGTATAACCCTCTTCCTGTAGTCCTGCAGTTATTGGATAAATATTTTTTAATGATACATAATCAACTGATTTTCCAATACAGATCTTCGCATATCCGCACTTAGGTCTACTAAGGCCAACACATATTCCATATTCTGTCGACCCTAGAAACCATGGCTTGCCCTCTATCGGCCATTTTTCTAGGATATTTCCAGTTTCATCTATCCTCCAAATAATCGAATCTGAATAATTGGAAATATGTAAATCATATATTGAAGAACTAATCCATATTTGATCTTTATAAATTTGAATAAAATCAGTCAAACCCTCAAGTACCAAACTCCATGAAATTTCACCATCTATCAAGTTAATAGAGTGGATATTACCTTCTTCTGTTAAATATATATTATTTTTATAGATTTTTAACTCTGAACAAGGACCTTCAAAACTAATATTCCATTTTTCTATTCCTGAAGATATCGACCAACATACTAGTTCTCCTTCTTTTGAGCCAACTATGACATTATCTTCATGAATACATGCCAATGTACATTCACTATCTATATTACGAATAAATGAAGAAACATCTTCTAATCTAAACTCTGCCAAGTTAATCACCATTTTTAAAGATCATATAATTCGTTAATCTTATTTTTTAAATATTTTACAAAATCTTCAGAAGAGGGAGGAAAACCGGTTGCTTCCTCAATCAGAATAGCCGGTTCAACTATACTACCTCTTGAGTGAATTTTATCTCTCATCCAATTTAATATTGGTACAAAGTCACCTTCTTTTATCTGAATTTCTATATTTCCCAAATCTTTTCTAGCAGCAGTTAAGAGTTGAGCTGAGTATAAGTTTCCTAGTGTGTAGGTAGGAAAATAACCGAATGCACCCATTGACCAGTGAACATCCTGTAAAACTCCTAGAGCATTAGTTGTAGGCCTTATTCCTAAAAAATCCTCGTACATATCATTCCAAACATTCGGTAAATCATCAACTTCTATATCTCCACTAATCAGCTTCTTTTCTATTTCATATCTTATCATTATGTGCAGATTATAGGTTGCCTCATCAGCTTCAACTCTAATCAAACTAGGTTCTATCATGTTCACGGATCGCCATAATTCTTCGGCGGTAACTGTTTCCATATTATCGGGAAAGTTTTCTTTCCATAAAGACAGTGTCAATTCACAAAAAGCCTTAGACCTTCCAATTTGATTCTCCCATAATCTACTTTGACTTTCATGAATGCCTAGGCCGTTTGCTTTTCCAGCTGGTTGGAAATCTAAACTTCTTGGCCGTCCCTGTTCGTATAATCCATGACCAGTCTCATGCATTGAGCCATACAGTGAACCAAAAGGGTCCTTATTTGAGTATCTTGTAGTCCATCGCACATCATCTGGATTAGGGCCACCACAAAAGGGATGTGTAGAAGCGTCTCTTCTTCCTGCATCAAAATCAAAACCAATCGATTCTGATACCTTTTGACTCAACGATTCCTGGCCATACTGTGGCCACTCATTTTTCTCTATCCATGACATATCTGGCCTGACTCCCTTTTCGGTTACTAGTTTTATTAGTGGTGCAATAGTCTCTCTTAGATTCGCGAATAATGGATCTAGTCTAGATACTGTTAATCCAGATTCATAATTATCAAGTAATGCATCATAACGTAATTCACTATAACCTAAATAATCAGCCTCAAGTCTCACCAAATCTATCATTTTCTTCAAATCATCTCTAAATATAGAAAAATCATCTTTTGCTCTTGCTTCAGTCCAGGTCACCATAGATTTGGATTTATGTTTTGAGAATTCAATTACAAATTCAGTTGGTAACTTAGTCGCTTTATCATATGAGTCACGAATCAATCTAATATTTCCGATCTTAATTTCATTAAGTCCTGATTTATTTTCTAACTCAATTAGAAGCTCACCAATTCTTGTATCAGTCATTTTAAGATGCCCATTTGAGGATAACCACGCCATTTGTTCAGCCCTCAAAGCCGCGGCCTTTGGGGGCATCATCACTTCTTGATCCCAACCTAATAAGCCGCTAATTTGCTCAATTAAATCAATCTCTTTCATTTTATGCATCAATTCAGAGTATGCGTCCATAGGCCTCCGGAGTTGTTCTTAGCCACATAGGTTACGGATAGTCGTCTTATTTATTGAACAGTTAAAGTATTTTTAAAAATACAATCATTTTTCCGAACTATTGATGAGGAATTATGAATCCCGTTAATTAATGAATAGCAGTGATGTAAGAGTAAGCATTTCTGTGATTGATAGAGTATTACTACATTTATGGGAACAAGACCATCAAGCTGATCATTATTTGGTTACCTACAAAATGACAAGGCCAGGAATAGCAGAGATATGTGCACTCCATCCTCCAAATGTATCTAGAACAATGAGAAATATTGTATCGGAAGGATGGGCTACAGAACATACTAGATCAATTAGAGGTGACAATAGGAGACAAAAAACGTGGCAACTAACCGATGACGGCCGCCATGAGATAACCAATAGAATACATATACTTAGGATGACCAAAGTTCTCCTCAGAGGACGAAATAATGAACTTCTTGAAATTAGGGCAGATGAAGCCGCCACATATTTAGAGGCTAGTCTTACTTTATTGCAAATCTTGATGCATGCTCAACATGAGGGAGTATTAAATTTTGGAGATATTAGATTTGGTAGCATTATTAAGATAGATAATTCTCAAAAACCAGGCTCCATTAGCATGCTCTCCGGCGCTCATTCCACTTACCATATTCGCCCTCCTGATACAAGAAAGGTGCATGGTAGGAAACTAGAAAAAATTAATTTACACGAATGGTACGAATCAAAGAAGCCACTATATGTACTCTCTGGAATTGCCGGTTGTGGAAAAACTACGTTAGTCTCATCTTGGATTAATGATTTGTTATCTGACAACCCTAATTGCCAAATAATGTATTATCCATGCCAACCTTGGGATACAATTCTAGGTATTGCTAGTAGTATACTACACCGTTTTGGTATACGTTCACAAGATAAATCTCAAGATCCATATGGTGCCTTAGAAACAATACCGTTCAACCCGGGAGGAAATTTTAATCTAGATTTATTTAGACGTAGAATTACTGCACATTTATTAGATAAAAAAAATATCAGAAAAGATGATATTGATGAAATTATTCTAATATTAGACGATGTGCATAACATTAATTCTAGTAGTGAAAACTTTTTTGGGATGTTACTACAAATTTCAGAAGATACAAATATACGTTTACTGATGATATCTAGAAAGAATCTGACTTTTTATGATAGAAGAGATGTACATACTCGAAACCGTGTTAAAGAATTAACACTTTCTGGATTATCATTAGAAGAAATTTCAGATTGGTTAAAAACAATAGAACTACCAGAAAATACTCTGATTGAAGAAATCTATGAGGCCACTGGAGGGCATCCATTAGCGTTGGAATTACTTGAATTGTACGGGCAGACTCAGCACGACGACTGGTTACGTTTTTTGGATGAAGAAATTCTCGATGCAATGCCCACTGATCATAGAGAAATATTAGCCTTGTTAGCAGTTTCAGATAGGCCGGTTCCATGGAAAGTATTGGCCACTGCTGCTGACTTTAGTGGGAATCCACCAAAAGACATTATACAAAGAGGACTTATGTTGGAACTCTCAGAAGGAATGTGGATACATGAAGCATTACGATCACGATTACTTAGAGAGGTTGGAGCACCGAACGATGCAAGATTAAGAAAATTACACAAAGCCAGAACTCAAGACATGTGACGATTTAGCCAATTGTCCATAGCTGGTTTTGGCATGGCGCCAGTCATTTGTTCTACTACTTCGCCATTATGAAATAGCAGCAAATTTGGAATTCCTCTTACTCCGTATTTTCCTGGTGTTAAGGTATTAATATCTGTATTCACCTTAGCAATTATAATTTCTCTTTCTTGTGCTATTTGAGATAGTACGGGGGCAATCATCTTGCATGGCCCACACCATGGTGCCCAAAAATCTACTAATACCCACTCGTTACCATTTGTAATCATATCAAAATCAGCATCGTTAACCTCTAAAACTTGTCCCATTATTGCACCTACGCTATGTCCAGTTATTATGTACATATCAACATGTGTCTATAAAATCATTAAAATTAAGCATATTCATTTACTGCCTCCTATTCCCTCAACTAAAGGAGATGAGATTTTGGAAATCACACCTAGTATATTAACAGCTGATTTTTGTAATATTGGAAAGACATTGGATGATGCAATAAATGCAGGAATAAAATGGATACATATGGACGTAATGGACGGAAATTGGGTAATAAATAAGACTATAACTTTTGGTCCAGCTCTAATTCAATCTACTAGGAATCATTTAGGTCCAAATATATTCATCGATTGCCATCTAATGATAAATAATGCAGAAGAAACATGGAAACAATATGCTGACGCAGGTGTTGATATGATTATAGCACATTTTGAAGCAGTTAATGATTTTGAAAAATTAATAAAAAATATACATGATTACGGCATAGAAATAGGATGTGTAATCAATCCAAGTACAGATGCCTCTAAAATAACACACCTAATCCCACATTTAGATCTTATACTTATTATGTCTGTAATACCCGGCAAAGGCGGTCAGTCGTTCATGCCTGAAGTTGAAGGTAAAGTACGATATTTTAGAAATATAATAGATAATCAAATATCTTCAGGTGGCCATGAAACAAAATTAATGATTGATGGTGGAATTAAAAGTCACAATGCTAAAATTGTTTCTGACTGGGGAGTAGATATTGCTGTAGTTGGTTCAGGATTAATAAATGAGCAAGGATCAATTAAATCTAATCTTAATTCTATACTTTCTGCTATCAAAAAGTAAATTTTTACACCAAGAATTCAATAGTGACCCCCTATTGTAGGTATATGATGGTGACCGAACAGTGGGTAGTCGACGAAATTCTCAAAGTCATTCCAGATGCTGAAGTTTCCGTGACAGATTTACATAAAAGCGGTGATCATTTTCATGTAAGAGTTGTTTCAGACCAATATGAAGGGATAAGGCCTTTACAGAGACAACGCCCCATATTAAATCATTTCAAACAATTTATTTCACAAAATATAGTTCATGCTTTGGACTTAAAATGTATGACTAATACTCAAGCAATGAAAAGTGGTGAAACCGCGTTTGACCCTCATGGAGCAGATGTAGAATTCTTCGGAGTTCACATAAGAAGAGAAAAATAGGAGTGAATAAGATGAATTTTAATTGGACACCTGAAGAATTACAAGATATAGTAGATAAAAATAATATTGTTTTGTTTATGAAAGGAACGCCAGAAGAACCTCGATGCGGCTTTAGTAATCGTGCTGCTACAGTGTTAAATCAATTAAATCAGCCATATGCAAGCGTAAATATTCTGACAGACCCGCGTGCGATCCCATCAGTATGTTCTTGGTCTGATTTTCCTACAATGCCTCAAATTTTTATCAATGGAGAATTAATAGGTGGTTCAGATATAGCTTTAGAATTATTTGAAAGTGGCGAATTACAACAAATGATTGCTTTAGATAATTCCGAATAAGGTGAATCGTTTTGTCGGATTTTTCCGATCAAAGAGTTATGATAATAGCACTTCTGGGTGCCGTTGCAATATCATTCGCTCCCATATTTTACATGTTTTCCAGTGTCAACCCAGTCACCGGAGCCTTTTTCCGTATGCTTTATGCGCTTCCAGTACTTCTTATATTAGTAATAATATTTCGTAAGAATGATACAAGGAGCACTAAGACTAGGTTTATTGCCTTCTCAGCAGGTCTTTTATTAGCACCTGATATGCTAGCCTATTTTAGTTCCGTAAAATTCATTGGTACAGGTATTGCAACGCTAATTGGAAATTCACAAGTTATTATTGTGACTCTAATTTCTTGGAAGTTATTTGGAGAAAAACCCAATCCTGCAATCCTCTTTTCACTACCAATTGTTCTACTTGGATTATTTTTAATTTCTGGAATATCTGATTCTCAAGCATTTGGAAAAGATCCGATAAAAGGGGTTGTATTTGGAATTTCTGCAGCATTATTTTATTCTATATTTTTAATTATATTTAGATTTTCAAATAGAGAATTAGCCCCAGCGACAAATGTTCAGTTAGATGCCACTTTAGGAGCAGCTTCAGGTTTGTTTATATTGGGGCTATTACCCTTATCTTCCATTTCAATCGAACCAATAAATTTTGATATTCTATGGCCAGATCATGGTTGGATAATTATACTAGCATTGACTTGTCAAGTTGTGGGTTGGATTGCAATCGCGTATGCGCTACCCAGATTACCTGCTGCTCATACTTCATTCGCAGTTTTATTACAACCAATACTATCACTGATTTGGGGAGTATTATTATTATCAGAAAATCCTTCATTAAAACAATCAATTGGTATATTATTGGTTTTATTATCTATCATGGCTGTTACGATATTTGGTACCGTAGATAGAGAATATACATTACATGAGAGTTAGATAAAAGTGTACAGGGCGAGAGATAAAAGCGAGGGGATGGGATGCACTCAGCGAGAACCTTGCGGCCCCGTACGGTGTCTGATACCAGAAGGTAATAATTAATCATTTTGCGAAAAAAGTTAAAATTTCCCTAATAATCTATAAAATATTTTTTTTAAGCTACTGTTAATACTTCAGGTCCACCATCTGTAACTATCACAGTATGTTCATATTGACCGACAAAACCGCCATCAACATCCCTTAGAGCAGGATAAACTTCAAGGAATCTAATTGATGTTAATTTTTTTACTAAAGCATTCCATTTTTTATTTAATGACTCTTCATTCTCTTCAGGAAATGGTTTTTCTAATAATGGATATGCCCAGCGTTCAGCGAAAGGAAGAGTTTGATATCGTTCTTCAATATATCTTGCCATAGTCGCCCCTAATGGTTTTAATTTACCTTTACTCAATGCCTTTCTTATTCTGACGTCTCCTGTTACTCTCAATATATTTGACGAGTTATTTGGAGATACATTTTCTATGAGCCCTGATTTTCCTGTGGTGTTGAACGGCTCAACTGCATAAATACCTCCTTTCTCAACGCTTCCTTTAAATCCTGAATTTGGTCCACATTTATACATTGGTATTGATAACCCGGAATGCAAATTCCATCTCTCCATTTGATGCCCACAAAGATTTCTAATAGGTTCAAAACCTGAATCTTTTGTTACCTGTTCTGCAGCGGCTCCAACTTCATGCCAAGGTGTTCCAGGATGCATTTTTTCTATAGCAGCATCTCTAGCTTCTTTAGCAGCCCTTATTTGGTCTGTATGATTTCCCTGAGAGCCTACTTCTATTGTCATTGCATTATCAGCAATAGCACCTTTTATGTGTGCACCCACGTCTAATTTTACTAAATCTCCCTTCTTGAATATCATTCCATCATCCCAATCGTCCATTGGATCCTCTGAATGATTTGTTGTATAATGTGCTGCAATATCATTAACGGAAATTGTGACAGGAAAGGCTGCTTGTCCTCCATGACGTCTAATAAACCGCTCAGCGGAGTCAATTACATCGGACCAAGATTTACCCTCTACGATTTCATCCTTTATGCCTTCCAACGTCCTACGGGCTACATGCCCGGCATCTCTCCATTGCTTTAGATCTGATTCTTCCACCATTCTAGAACATCCTTTGAACTTACTATTCCTTCTCTGAGTATCTCAATGTTCGAGGACTCGAGTGATTGACAGACAGTGTGCCATGATATCAAAGTACTGGGCATTTTATCTTTACAATCTCCCAAATAGCTAATAACTTTATGTTCTGAAGATGTTAATGCATTAGCAGCAGCTTTACAATTTAATAAAGGAGTGACACCACTCTTGTTAGCACTAGTTGCGGTCAAAGGACCTGTATTCAATAATAATCTTTTAGATCTTTCATCTGCTATTATTCTGATAGCAACCTTATTACCTCCCAGACGAACATCTAGCTCATTAATTGCCTTTAATATGATAGTCAAAGATCCCTCTGGAAAGAAATTTAAGATATTTAACACATCATCAGGAACTTCCACTAAGGTTCTGGCTTGTTCAATATTTGCAACTCCTATACTAAGAGGTGAAGATGCTTTTCTCCCTTTAATTTTATATAAAATATCTAATGCTTTTGAATTAGGAATACATCCCAAAGCAGGTTGCGTTGTTGTTGGATATACAATACAGTTTCCAGATAAAACATGCTCCACAATGTCATTCATGAATACACCTATTTGATATGCTTTCTATTAAATGGGGGTAATGAATATGCTTTTACAACAATCGAATTAACTTTCAAGTCTATATTTGACTGATGGGTATGTCGTTGTGATATCCTGGCCAAGTCATATATTCCATTATACCATCCAATAATTGGAATCAAATAGATCAACTTCCTAAAAACTCTCTTATCCCACATCGCACTAGTCATCTCTGATCCATCGTCAGCTACAATGGCTAGTCCGAACAACTTCTGCCCCAGAGACCTAGAAAAATAAATTCCAGAATACCTCCAATATAACCAATGGGCAGCAAAAAAAACAAATGCCATTACAAGCGAATAGTGAAATTCATCAGATAACCATAAAGTTACATTCCAAACGTATATTATTTTACCATTAGTTATTATCGACATTATGGTAGTAATAACTATGACATCCAATACAAATGATGCTAATCTATCAATTCTCGAGGCTAATACTGTTCCTTCTGGAACACTCCAGTGACCATCTTTTTCAGAAACTATGGCTTTTGCCAAAGTACCTTTTCCTGGGTTGATTGAAATTGGCGATTCGTGATCACTCATAGTATGTCTCCATTCGATGCCAAGAGGTTCTAAACCTCAATGTTATGTATTTAGATTTCTAAAATATTTGCAAATTTGAATTATATCATAATCCAGTGATAATTATACGCAATGTTTCCGCGACTGTTACTAATAGATGGGGGTGCTGATATGTGGGATCGAATAAAAAATTGGAAAAAAGATACTATGAAAGGATTGGTATGTCCATTATGTCAACATAAGAATACAATAAAAGCGGAAACGTGTAAATCATGTTCATACCAATTAAATAAGCCTATAAATGAACAAATTTCGAATATAGAAGAATCAGAAACAAATGATTTATTTGATGAATTAATGAATGAATCTACCGATGAAACGGATGACCAAGTAATCGATTGGTCTAATGCAACTTTTAAGATGGATGATGTCACAATTGATGTCAATCAATATACTGAAGAGGAAGAAGTGTTTTTGAGTTCAAAACCAAACGTAACTATGATATCCGGAACTATTGAAATCCCTAATGACGAAAATTATGAAGAACAAGATTATGAATTGGTACCATCCGATGCCCCCTCAATACCTGTGAAATTTGAAATTCCCGAAGAAGAACCAGAAATCATTGAAGAGATAGGACATAAACAAGTTGACCTTATTCAACCAACATCAGGAACTCCAGATAATGTTCAAGTAGTTCCCGCTGAACAAATTACTGAAGAAATAAATGAAATAAATATCTTAGATGCCGCAGATTTTGATGGAGACGGGGATGTCGATGAATATGAAGAAGCATTTTTTAATAGAGATGAAATAGATACACAAACGTTAGACATAAACCAGGAAAATATACAGGGTATATCCCCTAATCTTCCCTCTGCCCCCATTAACCTTCCCCCATTCATTAAACCAAATAAAATTGACAATCAAGATATTATTCAAAGTGAAAAGGAAAATAAACCAATTTTACCTTCCGCCCCAGCATCTAACTCTTCATCCACAAATAAGAATTTTATCCCTAAAGATAATCAAGAAATAAATTATTGGCCATGGGAACAACAAGACGAATGGATGTTTACCGAACTTAAAGACCAAGTTCTTTCTGCAATGAAGGCAGCTATAGAAAAAAATATAGCTCAGGCAACTGTCATAATTGATGAGGTTGGACCACATTTGGGTAATCAGACCAATTTAATGTATCCAATTGGTAAGTTATTGGATACAATAGGGAGAAGAAATGCTGTCGATAAAATGATTATTTCTGCGTCTAAATCTTTACCAAACGACCCAAATATAATTCAGGCAAAACAAAAATTACGCCCTTAGTGGAGATTTTTAACATACATATGATGTACAATATCTCTTGCGTTAAACTGGAATGCTCAGAACTACTTCTTCTATTAGGGTCAATGATAATTTGATTTTAAGGCCTGCATCCAAAGAGTATATCACTGATATTATAGAAGCATTTGAAGAAACATGGCCAGAAGTTAGTTGGGCCATGCCATGGATAGTACCAGAAAAACCATTTCAGCCCCAAATATCTGATTTTATAAGGGAAACAGAGGAAAAGGGAAGAAAAGGATTATTACATCATTGGGTAATAGTACGCTCTTGGGATAATTTTGTTCTGGGGTTGATAGGATTTGATAGAATAACGAGAACAGATAAAGCAGTTTGGAATCTTGGTTATTGGGTACGTAGTTCAGAACAGCAACATGGTATTGCAAAAATGTCTGTTGATGCTGCATTGAGATGGATTGGAGAAACTAGCCCCCTATTTATAGAATTAAAGGTCGATCCAAGCAATATTCCAGGTAGAAGCACGGTCCTCAGGATAGTCAAAGAATGGAATGGTGAACGGTGTATCTCCGGAGACTCATCCATTACTATATCCGGATTACGAACTCTGCATGAATGCTATTTAGTCGAGATATAAACTATGTTTGTATCACCATCCAATCTAACATTTGAAATCTTAGATTATGTCCGACGTATTATAATAAAGCCTCGAGTGTGATATATTGTCCGATCTAAAACCGCATCAAAATCTTCCAGATTTGGATTCTGAGGAAACTGATGAATGGCTAGAATCTCTGCGTTCAGTGGTTGAGAATCAAGGTCCAGAGCGTGCAAGAATGTTACTTCATGAATTAATGATTGAAGCAGATTATCTTTCTATACCTATAAACAAAATTTCCAAAACTCCCTACCTAAATACTATTCAGATTAGTCAACAATTCCCGTATCCTGGAAATTTAAATATAGAAAATAAAATTAAAAATACAATTTTATGGAATGCTGCTTTGATGGTCTCTGATGCAAATAGAAGAATTGATGGAATAGGTGGACATATATCTTCATATGCATCAAGTTCTACTCTTTATGAAGTAGGATTTAATCATATTTTTAGAGGAAAAGAAATTAATGGAATCGGAGATGCTTTATACATCCAAGGACATTGTAGCCCTGGTATATATTCTAGGGCATTTCTTGAAGGAAGAATTTCTGAAGAACAATTGAATAATTTCCGTCAAGAAGCATTTGATGAAGGGTTATCATCTTACCCTCATCCACGATTAATGAAGACTTTTTGGGAATATCCAACAGTTTCCATGGGTCTAGGGCCATTAGCTGCTGTGATGCAGGCAAGGTTTTGGAAATATCTACAAAAAAGAGGGCTAGCGGATACTTCTGACAGCCGTGTGTTTGCATTTTTGGGCGATGGAGAAATGGACGAACCCGAATCAATCGCGTCCATAGCTGTTGCTGGAAGAGAAAATCTAGATAATTTGATAGTAATAATTAATTGTAATCTACAAAGATTAGATGGTCCAGTACGCGGAAATTCAAAAATTATACAAGAATTAGAAGGCCTATATCGGGGGGCTGGATGGAATGTAATCAAAGTTCTTTGGAGCTCAGGCTGGGATCAACTTATGAGGCCAAAAACACAAGCCACAATCTTGAAAAGGATGGAAGAAATAAACGATGGAGATTGGCAAAGAATGAGTACTTTATCTCCCACCCTCTTTCGTGCAGAATTTTTTTCTGGGAATGAAAGTCTAAATCAAATTGGCATATCATTATCAGACGAAGAAATATCAAATCTCACACGAGGAGGGCATGATCCAATAAAAGTATATTCTGCATTTAAAATAGCCGAACAATCAAGTCGTCCATCAGTCATATTGGCGCACACAGTAAAGGGATGGGGCATCGATTCCTTCGAAGGTAGAAATTCTACTCATCAGAAAAAAAAGATGAATATTGACGATTTGAAAGCGTATAGGGACAGACTAGAAATTCCAGTTATCGACGCAGATCTAGAAAACAAACCATTTAGTAATTTAGATTTGGATTCTGAAGAATATAAATATCTCATGGATCAACGAAATAAATTAGGAGGATTCCTACCTTCTAGAAAATCACCAAAATTGAGTATAGACTTACCGGAAAAAGATGTTTATTCTGAGTTTAATAAAGGAACTCCAAAAGGACAAAAAGTTTCTACTACAATGGCCTTTGTTAGATTACTTAGGAAAATAATGAAATCAAATATAGGAAACAGAGTAGTCCCCATAATTCCAGATGAGGGAAGAACCTTTGGCATGGATCCATTGTTTAGCGAATTTGGAATATTCGCTAGTCAAGGACAAAAATATACGCCAGTTGATCATAAAATGTTATTGAACTATAAGGAATCCGAAGTAGGACAAATATTAGAAGAAGGAATTTCAGAAGCTAATGCTGTAGCATCATGGATAGCAAGTGCTACCTCTTATTCCCATGCCAATTCCCCAACAATGCCCTTTTACATATTTTACTCTATGTTCGGATTCCAGAGAGTCGCGGATCAAATATGGAGCGCTGCCGATGCAAGAGCCAGAGGGTTCCTCATGGGAGCTACAGCAGGACGTACCACTCTAAATGGCGAGGGTTTACAACATCAAGATGGACATAGCCTTCTGATAGCTTCAACTGTGCCATCATGTAGAGCTTGGGATCCAGCTTATGCTTACGAACTTGCTACTATAATTAATCATGGCATAAATGAAATGTGGTTTGAAGAATTGGATGTATTTCATTATATAATGATCTATAATGAAAATCAACAACAACCTCCCAAACCTGATGGTATTGATGATAATATAATAAAAGGGGCTTATAGATTATCTGAAGGGAGAAATAATGGAAAACCAAAGGTAAGATTACTTGGTTCGGGACCTATTCTAAAATATGTCATAGAAGCCCATGAAATTCTAAATTCTCAATTTGATATAGATTCTGAGATATGGTCAATAACATCTTATGGAGAGTTACGCAGAGAAGGCTTATCCTCTTCAAGAGATAATCGTTTAGATCCAGTAAATAAAAAAATACCGTATGTACAAACTTGCTTTGGAGATAAATTACCTACACTCGCTGTTTCAGATCATATTGCTGCAATCCCAGAAATGATTCAAAGATGGATTGGCGGAGAATTTGTAGTTTTAGGTACCGATGGCTATGGCCGTTCGGATACTAGAGAATCACTAAGAGAATTTTTTGAGATTGATACAAAAAATATTGTTTTAGGCGCTATATCAGCATTGGAAAATGCAGAATTAATTACCTCCGGAAGTGTAAATACGGCTATAAAATCACTGAAAATAAATACTAACAGGAAAGATAAAACAAAGTGATCCAATGTCTAGATTACTAAATAATATTAAATATTTTTTAAGATTAATTCCAATGATTATATCTGGTACATATTTCTCATTCCGATTATTGCCTGAAAAGACTAAAGATGAATTAGTAGATATCACAATGAATCCTAAACTTTGGGGCGAATCAATTGAGAAAGCATGGGATGTTTCAATAATTTCTGCTGATCATTTTAAAGATACATCGTTAACCTTAGCAAATTTATCTATTGGCCGTAAAGTATCAAAAAAAGATAAAATTCGTGCAACAAATGATTTGGCTGCATTAAGTATCATAGTTCCTCCATTACGTATTTTTATGATTCCTGGTAGCTATATAATATTGGGAATTTTATCAAAAGTGACACCTTGGCGATTGATTCCAGATGAATGGATACCAATTAATGCGTTAAAGAAAATCCGTGAGGGTATTACCGAAGATGAAATCGAAACAGAAACAAGAGGCATGAGAAGATTATTTAGAAGAAATAAAAATTAAAATAATCTATTATGTAGACTTTTAAGAGAAATATTATGATTTAAAACCTCTTCAACGGTTACCCAATCTGGAGTGGTTCCATCAATCCAATCATAGCGATGCCCTGGAATTAATCTCCAATTTACTGGTAATTTTCTCATCAAACTCTCTACAAAAAGAAGACTACTTGTTTGAGCTTCAGGATCACACCCAGGTAAGTCAACTCTGCCTGAATGTGCGGTAAATAATAAGTCACCAGCATGAAAGACGCCATGTCCATGAAATGTTACATGACCAGGTGCATGACCAGGAGAATGAGTTACTTTCAACGATATTTTTCCTAAATTCAATTCCAAGGTGCTATTAGGAGGATTAACCCAAGTATCTGTAAATTCTATTTCATTGAACAAACCATCTCCTATTAGATGTGGAACCCGTGCTTCCTCGTGGCCTAAAATATTTATACTTGGAAATTTTTCAATCATTTTAGAATATCCCCAAGTATGGTCACGATGAGTATGTGTATACAATAAATGTGTAGGTTGTAATCCTGTTTTGCTGAGTTCAAAAATCCAATTATCTGTATCAAAAGGGTCTATAATTGCAACAATTCCTGATTCTCTATCAATAAATGCTGTATTCATATTCATGAAATCACCCATTTGAGTAACCCAAACTTCGATACCATCTTCTCGTATATCTATATCAAACTCTCCTTTGCTAAGCATATTTACTCCGAATAAGGCATCATGAATAGGTCTAACGGTAAATGATCAAAGGGCATACTTCAAATCATATATTGATAGTCGGAAGTTATGGTTGGAATAACTCCACGATATATGGTTTCGAATTATACTACATATTCAATTATATTTTCTAGAGAATACTAACTATCCTAAATTTTTTATGGCGAGTGATCTAATGAATTATGATACTCAAAAAATTGAACACTATTGGCAAAATGAGTGGGCAAAAGAAAAAATATATGAAGTAAATATGGATTCTGATAAGCCAAAATTTTACTGTTTAGAAATGTTTCCTTATCCTTCAGGAAATATGCATATGGGACATGTTCGTAACTATTCAATTGGAGATTCAATGGCAAGATTTAACCGTTTAATGGGTAAAAATGTATTATATCCAATGGGGTATGATTCATTTGGAATGCCAGCCGAAAATGCAGCTAAAAAGGAAAGAGGACACCCTCACACAGTTACTCATAGAAATATAAAGAGTATAATGGGCGATCAAAAAAGGATGGGATATTCATATGATTGGAGCAAATCATTGATAACCTCTGACGTCGAATACTATCATTGGAATCAAGAATTATTTCTATTACTAAATGAAAAGGGCTTGGTTGAGCGTAGGTTTGCACCAGTTAATTGGTGTAATGAATGTGATACAGTACTCGCAAACGAGCAAGTAAAAAATAATCGCTGTTGGAGGTGCGGATTAGAAGTAATTCAGAAAGACATGGCACAGTGGTTTCTAAGAATGACTGATTATTCGGATCAACTCCTCGATGATCTTGATAATATTGTATTTCCTGAAAATGTTAAATCAATGCAGAAGAATTGGATAGGAAGATCAAAAGGCGCAAATATTGATTTTTCTATAGTAGATTTTAAGTCTATAATTAGAGTATTCACAACTCGTCCCGATACTATTTTCGGTTCGACATTCGTAACACTTTCACCGGAACATCCACTATGTGAGGAATTATGTAAAAATACAAAATGGGAACAAGGTTGGATAGAATTACGAGATGAATGTTCAAAATTATCTGAATTTGAGCGTATTAATATGCTAAAAGAAAAGAAAGGAGTTTTTTTGGGCCAGTACGCCATCAACCCTCTCAGTCAAGAGAAAATACCAATTTACGCTGGAAACTTTGTTGTTGCGACTTATGGTACTGGGGCAGTTATGGCTGTACCTGGACATGATCAGAGAGACTTTGATTTTGCAATAAAATATAACTTACCTATCAAATTTGTATTATCGAACAATAATGAACAGGATATTAATTATAAATTAAATAAGGCTTTCGAAGGATATGGGAAGATGATCAATTCAAATATTCAGAGATTTGATGGGCTAAAAGGCGAAGAGGCTAAAAATGCTGTTATATCTGAGTTAGAATCTAAAAAAGTAGGTAAAGGAACAATACAATATAGATTAAAAGATTGGTTATTATCAAGACAAAGATTTTGGGGGACTCCAATTCCAATGATTCATTGTGATTCATGCGGCGTTGTACCTGTGCCAAAATCCTCGTTACCAGTAAAACTTCCTTTAGATGTAATTTTTAGCGAAAATCAAAGCGGTAATCCATTAGATGATCATCAAGATTTTATTAATGTTGAATGTTATTCTTGCGGAAAGATGGCGAAAAGAGAAACCGACACAATGGATACATTTTATGATTCTTCTTGGTATTTTATGCGATACTGTGATTCTAGTAATTCTAAATCTCCTTTTGATAAAAAAGCTGTTGATTATTGGATGAATGGCGGCATTGACTTGTACATTGGTGGTATAGAGCATGCAGTCATGCACCTACTTTATGCTAGATTCTTTACTAAAATTACCCGTGATATGAACATGAATTCAATTGATGAACCATTTGGTAGACTTGTTTGCCAAGGCATGTTAAATTCACCAACTCCATTTTGTCAAGACTGTAATATGGATTATCATGTAGATTATTTTAATAAAAATTGTCCATCATGTAATAAATTATTAACCCAAAGATCAGCAAAAATGAGTAAATCATTGGGTAACACCGTTAGTCCTGGTAAAATGATTGATATCTATGGAGCTGATACTGTCAGGCTATTCATACTATTTGGCGCGAATCCTGAAGCAGGAATGGATTGGTCAGATAGCGTACTAGAAGCAAATCATAAACAAATAAAATCTATAATTGAAGCTATTAATTCAATTTTAAATATGGAAAAATCGAATAATAAAATGGACTCATGGATTATCTCTAAATTAAGGAAAAATCAAGAAAATTGGAAACGTGTAATGTCTGATGTAAGTATCCGTGAAGGCGTAATGATTAGTCATTTTACAATGCTATCAGACTGGAACTGGTACCTTCGTAGAGGAGGTAATAATCACGATATAGCATTAGAATTCCTTGAAGGATGGTTGCCAATGTTAGCCCCAATCACGCCTCATTTAGCCGAAGAATATTGGCATAGAATGGGGCATAAAGACTTTTTAGCGGAGTTTCAATTACCAGAAAATGATACCTTTACTAATGGAGAATTAGTATTATCTTACGAATCTTTATTGAGGAATGTGATCGACTCTTCCAGAAATGTAAAAACTTTGGCTGAAAGGCATACATTGAATAAAATTACAAGTATGACAATCCAAACTGCACCCCAATGGAAGTATGATTTATCAAAGGAAGCCATAAGACTTCAATCTGAAGATTTTGATTTCAAATCCAAGGGTATAGATTATTTGAAATCTTTATCTATTTTTTCCAATGAAGAGATTAGAGGCGAAGTATTCAAAACATGGACTTCTCTAACAATCGGTAATAAAAAGAAGAGAGGAAAGATTTACACTTGGTCTGAAAATGATAAAAATCTAATACTTAATATGAATGATGAATCAGAATTTTTATTATCAAATAATAATTTTTTGTCCAATGAACTAGGATTGGATTCTGTATCAGTCTACACAGTCGGAAGGGGAGAAGATGTTGCAGGTAAAGCAAAAGTTGCCTTTCCCCTAGAGCCAGCAATTGCGTTCACTTGATAATTTGAGATTTTCTTGATTCTCTCGGTGGGTTCATGGCGTGCCTCACAGTGGGCTAGTTGATGGCCGAACCAAAAGATGAAAATGAAGTTCGCAATCCTCGTATGAAAAGAACTCGTAGAGATGTAAATAATAAATCAAATAAAGAGGCAAATTTACAAAATCAAGAAGCTATAAAAAAAGCGATATCTAGATTCAAGATATCTCCTCCTCCTTTGGGAATTCCAAACTCAATTGATCCGCCACCAGTAAAAATTGAATTAGACTGGATAACTCACGGTGTACCAAAAGAAACTCAGAAAACTGTAAGTGAACTTGTTTGTAAACCTGGAGAATTTGGATGGTTAAATGAAAATAGAGTTTCAGAGATTGCAAATAAAATTAGTAATTATCCTATATCTTTAGAGCAAGCGTTATCTTTAAGATCGGCATTGAATCAAGAAAAAAGTGTTTACTCCCATGGAAGATTAATGAGTCGTTCTAATGAATTAAAACGTCGTTACGATTCAGGTCAAGGTGTCATTTCTCTTTCAAAAAAATTTGATGCGCCTCCAGTAAATACTTTTCGTGCCATACTTACAGGAAGAGGTTGGACAAAAACAAGAATAAAGGAAACACTCAAGTCTCCAGGGAAACTTAACAAAAGAGATAAGAAAGAGTTTGAGGAGGCTGAAGAACACGATAAAGTAAGTTCAGTTAATCAATCAGAAACACAATCTGCTGCAGAAATATTCGAAGATATATTATGTAACTACTTTACATCAATGGGTGTTAGATTTCGACGACAAGAAGATCTATTGAAAGAACAAAAAGAATCTGAAGGTAGGGCTATCATAACTCCAGATCTACTTTTTTTGGATGATTTAAGAATAAATGGAGTTCCATGTGCATGGATAGATGCAAAACATTTCTTTGGTGCAGATTTAAAATTTCCAAAAAAGAAAACTCAAAAACAAGTTGATAGATATGTTAAGGAATATGGCCATGGAGCCATAGTCTATCGTCATGGATTTTGCCAAAGTTTGAAATTAAAAGGCGCAATACAATTAGATTCTAGCCCACTTGACCTTACTCTGTTGGCAGATTTTCATGAAAAGAGTCGTAAATCTAATATAGAATAATTACAACAAATCAGAAACCTGAGTTATCACTATATTATATCCTATTTTTTTTAATTCTTCAGAGATCCTATCAATTCCAAATTCAGGATATTTTATGTCCCTAGGAAGTACGACTATACTTCTACCAAGCATACATAGTAAAGGAATAAATTTAGTTTGTAGATTATTATTTCTTAATATTCTGTTTGCATCTTCTAAAATAACAGACCTGTCTGAATCTAATATTAAACCACTCTCTGATGCAAATTCTTCTGATGCCAATAATAATTCTTCCCATCTAGACGAGTCCCATACTCCTTTACCAATTAAATTCATTTTTTCAATTCCAGACTTGGTTATTTTCTCTTTCCATTCTCTATTATCAATATATTCTGAAGTGTGTCTTCCACTTTCAGATTTCCAAGCTAGTAATAATTGAATATTATGTGCCCAACCCTCAGATTCGCCCGGCCCCTTGTCCAGTAGAATACCACTGAATGGAGAACCTTCCTTTATTCGTCTCTCCACACCTCCAGAAACTAAACCAGTTGTATCTCCCAAACCTGTTGATCGCTTACGTTCTATTAGGTGTGCCACCAGATAAGATCTTCTTTTACTTTCTTCATGCGATACTCCCAATGCCCTTTGCAGTGAACTTGCTGCCGCAATTGCACCCGATGCAGACATTCCAAAACCTTGAGAAATAGGCAATGATAGTCTTATATTTAATTCCCAAAAATAGTTTTTTATTTCTGGTATATCCTCAGATAGTACTTCTAATACATCTTGATACAGTGTTTTAGAACCTGAACCATTTAAAAATTTCACATTTAATCCAAAATTTCCTTCTTCTCCTCTAGAAATTACTTCTATACCATCCTCAAGACATAAACCAGCACCTAGACTTCCTTGTTCTAGGGGTTCTTCGCTTAAGTCATTTATAGCGAAAATTAATGTCACATGACCTCCGCATTGTCCTCTACCAAATTTAACAGCCATGACAATCCTACGACCTTTTTGGGAAGAAGTCTTTTATTAATTATAATACAGTAGATAAATCTTCTGATATCAAATCAAAGCGATTAGAAAGCTCCTTAGCAGCCATCGAGAGTGCAACCTTTGGCGACATTGAACCATCAGTTTCGAATGATAGGATAAATTCTCTAGGAACTTCTTCAACAGTAATTGCATTTTTGAAATCTTTCATTTCTTCAGTTCCTTCACCAACATGATTTAATTCCCTTTCAAGTTGAGCGACTTTATCAAAATCTTCTAATTTACCATCTTTGAAATCTTTAGCCTTTATTGATAGATCCAAATCCCAAAGTATTTTCGCCTTAGTTTTATTATTAATTACTCCAATTTTTCTCGAGGTAAACCCAACTCCGCATACTGGTGACCACTTTGCATGTTCTCTTCCACGCCCCATTATAGCAGTAGCAAAAAACTCAACCATTTGTCCTTTGAATAATTTAGTTATTGGGATTTCTTTGAATTCTTCTATGATACTCAAAGAATCATCTCCCATAGGTTTCATATCTCCTGCAGTTATTACTTTACCTTCTTCTGTTCCAAATGCCTTACAAGCATATATTACTGAACATTGAGGACATCCTCTCTGTTCATCCACTAAGTCTTTACAGGAAGGACATTCATCTTGGAAGTAAAAATCTTCATGACGTGTCACTATTGGTACCATAGCTAATCGCTGCGATATCATTTCATCCGGTACAGGCCCAGTACTTTCCCATACTTCGCCATCTTGCTCCACTAACCCTAACTCAAATCTCACAGTATCAATAGCCATTTTGGGAGTATCGGACATTAGAGAGCGCCTAATACCACTCAGTAATGCTCTATCAGCATCGGTAAATAAAATTTGTATATTATTGGCATATTCATTAATAATTTTCAGTTTAACCATATAATCACCTCATACTCTCCTACCACGTCTTCCACCTTTACTCTTAGTTCCATCTGTAGGAATTGGGGTCACGTCTTCAATACGAGTTATTTGAACTCCTGCTCTCGTAAGTGCTCTAATTGCCGCAGTTGCTCCGGGTGCATTAGTAGATCTATTTCCACCTGCTCCTCTATATTTGACAATAACTTGATTAAAATCCTTTTCTGACAGCATCTCAGCTATTCTTTCGGCAGCTCTGGTTGCTGCAAATTGCCCACCAGAATCGCTACCTCCCTTTGTTACCATTCCACCTGAAACTTTACAAATTGTTTCGCAACCTGTAAGATCCGTTGCAGTTATTAACACATTATTGAAAGTGCTGTAAATATGAAGTATTGCTTTATGATTCATGATTTTTCCTCCTTTGGCATTGTGTCTTCCACTGTTGGTGCATCTTTTCCGTCAGATTTAATTTTATCAACAAATTCTTCCGTAGCCTGCCTTGCTCCATTGTCATCTACTTTTTCGTCTTCATCTACTACTACTACTCGCAGTTTTTCTAAATCTTGTCTGAACGTAGAGGTTTCATCAATGTATGGGGAGTTTAGATTATACTGAAGTAATTCTTCTTCAGTCTTTAGAATATGATAGCCTGGAACAGTCATTTTTTGTGAACCTATTGAGATGTGTCCATGCATTATTAATTGTCTAGCAGACCTCATTGTAGGAGCTAAACCACGTCTGTAAACAACCGATTGCAATCTTCTAGAAAGCATTTGATCGACATCTATCTGAAGAACATCACCAACATTAGCCCCTTCCGGTAGTAATCCTCTCTTGGTTAAAGATACAACTAATTGTTCTTGTTCTCTAGCGAAATGACCTTCTGTAGTATCTACTCTACCTATTAACTTCATCGCTTGGTTCCTATATCTTCTTAGAGCGGTTTTTTCTCTCCATATTTCTTTCATGCCACCAGTTTTTTTAAGACCATACTTTTCTTTTAAAGCATGTTCCTCATCAATCCTTGCTTGTTTCCAAGGATGAGTTGGCGTTTGAGTTTTAGACCTAGCAAATTTTGGATCTCCCATTTTTAATCACCTCTATTTCTTAACTACTCCAAGTGTAGTTCCTGATCGCCCATTAGCTCTGAGACGTTGTCCACGAACTTTATGCCCACTTCTATGACGCATTCCTCTGTACGTTTTCATACCAGCTAATCTGGATATGTCATCATCACGGGTTAACTTAACTTCAAGTGAAACTAAGTGAGCATCTTCATTACTTTCTAAATCTCTCTGACGGTTCATCAACCACCATGGTGCAATTGTAGCATAGTCATCAATAGCAGTCCTCAAAGACTCCTTTTCTTCTGCTGATAGTAAACCGCCTAATTTCTTTCCATCTATGCCAGATAATCTACAAATCTGTTGGGACGTTCTTACTCCTATGCCTTTGATAGATGTCAAACCAATTGATATCGGACTCAAACCATCAATGTCACTTTCTGCTATTCTAAATATGTAGGAGAAATCATCTCCCAACTCAGCTTCATTTACTTTTGCCATTACCGGTTCCCCCGTGTTCACTGTTTCCAGTGGCCCTATGGGCAACTTCGCGACTTACCATTCCTATTTGAATTACACGCAAGGCAAATTATCGTTCAAAAAGCCTAATCCTCTTCCTTGCATACGATGTATAGGGGATGACTCGATCGACCCCTATCCAAATTTACATCTACCATAAAAGCCTTTGAACCATCATTTCCTTTTAATCCAGCATCAAGCTCACGTTGAATTTTTGGATGTAATTCAGGGTCCATTTGACATCTTAATGTAATTTTATTAATTCCATGCCTTAATGCGGCCGAACACACCTGTTTTACAGTTCTCAATTCTGGAGGAGTTAATCTGTGTTGTACGACCTTTCCAGTACTAACGATGAAGTCAGATAAACTATCTAATTCTAATAACGGTTCAGTGTGTATTAACAAGGGCCTTCTCCCTTCTAACCTCAACCATGAATATCCGCAACCAGGTGAAATAACTTTTTCTAACCAAATTTCCTGTAACTCACTTTCTATCAGAGAAGCATCAATTACAGAAATCCAAGAACCGAAAGGTGGAGGCGTGTTTAATTTTACAAGTTCGGATGACCTAGGGTTACCTTCTATCTTAGCCATTATATTTTTTCTACCAACTCTAATACATCGTCTGCTAGTCTTTGTAGAAATTGATCCAACCCATACAGACAATCTATCAATTCTACCTCCGCCTTGACTCAACCATTCCCAAGTCAAAGGAGCGCCCGGAAACACTGTCTCTAATATGGAATCCACCATATTTCTTTGTTGGTTACCTAATCTTGGTGAAAGATCCAGTAAAACGGCGGGACCTCTTGGGCCAATCTGAAGAAACTTACTCCAAGAAGATAAGAGCTCTTTGAGAGGTGGACGCATTTCATTAATATGATGATTCTGAGCATCTCTTGGCCTTGCTGGATCTAAATGTAACATCGCAATTGGAGGATGGGCCCTAGTACCAGCATCTCGTAAACTTTTCCAGAATGCATCCATTGACTCATCAGCATTTGTACCATCGCCAATTAATACTCTATCCATCGTTCTTTGTAAATCATCTTTATCAGCATTAACATGCATATTGGCGGCACATAATGTGGCAACATCTTCTTCAATTTCAATTCCTAAAGCAGGCCTTCTTAATCCCATTGAAAATGCTATTAATTGAATCCCGGAGCCACATGCAGCATCTAAAATAACTCCTGCTGGGAGATCATTAAGATTAATTTGCTCAGCCCTTATCATCGATATAGGCCAAGGTGTAGATAGTTTATTCATATCTTCAGTCATAAAAAAAAGAGGTTCCCCCTTTCTTTTAGATTTAGATTTTGTAATTTTCTCAGCAGTAATGACTATTTCTTCTGAGGGAATTAAATCCGTGTAAGCATCGCCAGACACACCCCTCCGTCGAAGTCTTCAGTCAAGTCACTTTCGTGAACTTCTCTATGAAATCGGAGCCCTGTCTAATTTTAGTTCGAAGCGAAGCCAGACTTCTCTTAATTCGTGATCTTCACTCTGCCCATATGCTATAGGAGGTGGAAGTAAAGTGGTATGAGTAGTTCCAGTATCTATTCCAGGAAGTAATGCTCCTCTGTCGTTATCGATATCCAAACCTATCAATGACCACCCAAAACCATTTATTGAGCCCCACGGATTTCCAGAATTTTCAGCCCAAGTACCGGAATCTAATTCTTCTCCAGTATCCGCGTTCCAAACTGTATACTGTATTTCGACTTTGTCGTCACTTTCAATGTGTACATCTCGTTGTTCAACACCTGAGAATATATGGATATCTAATCTAACTTCAGAACTAGGGGTACTTACGTGTTTTGCGCTGATACTAATATCTTCTTCAGAAACTCCATTTATTAATTCTATCTCTACTATTCTTGAATCATTACCTTCCAAATCATTCAATATAGCACTCGATTCACCAGTTGCAGCAAATATTACATTTTCGACATTGATGGTTAAAATCAAATCAAGACTGGTATTTCCTCGATTATAAACTGCTACACTCGCTCTATCGCCATCTCCTTGGTGCTCCCAATCGCATCTTAATTCTCCAGGATATAAGAAAAAACTATCTTGTTCTGCCAAACTTTCTGGCCATGCCCAACTATCCTCTCTAGATGCACACGTGTCAAACAGTAAATCTACCTCCCAAACCCATCGGCCATTTGAATCTATAATTTGAGAACTATTTGTTTCAAAAGGATCTAGTTCATCAAGAAAGTATTTTGCCGAAATTCCTAGCCATGCAGAAGAAATAACAATCAAAAACAAGGTTAATGTTGATAATATTAATGTGGCCCTCGGAACAGCCATTTCATTCAATCCTAGCGGGACTGGCGGATGTTCAATTTCATCCGAAGTATCCGATATCCAAGACCTTGTCACATGACGCTGTAAAGGTTCTATATCATCAAGTTTAGCCCTTAAAGGGTAAAATGATATTACTTTTTAATCTTTTAATAAATCTTTTTCATGGTATATACCTAACCACCCAATAACTCCCAATTGTATAGCAATAATGGCCAAACAAATAAGTAAATTCGTTGGGTCAAATATATCATTTACGAAAATCAAACTAAATACGATTGCGATTGAAAGATCTAAAAGACCTAGTAATCTCAAAACTCGTCTTAGTTGAAATATCCCCACTATCCAAACAGTTGTTGACATAATTATAATTAATATTGTGAAATATATTTCATTGTAATAGCCTGACCATATAAGACCTAATAGTATAAAAATATGAGAATTAATACTCGCCATAATAGTCCATTCTTCTTGTTCTAATATTCCTGAAAATACGCACAATACTAACATCACTCCGCCCAATAATAATGTTAAATTAGGCACTAAATCCATAAATATTGAAAACCAAGAACCAATCGCAATCATCACCATAACTAAACTAAGTATTGCAATTCCAATAGTATTAGTTTGTTTTGATCTGTAACTTTGCCTGATGGTAACTATAATCGCTAGTAATCCAGCAGGACCAAATGACAGCGCAACTATGGCTAAATTTCTTATTCCTCCATTGGCTTTTTTCCTGTCTGATAATACACTTTCTCTTCGGTTGACAATCCAAAAGTCACATAATATAGTCAAAATTAATAAAAATTCTAATAATAGCCAAGGCAATTTCCATTCCAGTAAGAAATTATCTATAGATATGACCGCATCAAAAGGATTTACCGTAAATGGAAATGGCAAAGATTCATTCATAATTGCTCCAACAAATCTACTCATGAAAAGAGGTACAATAAACCAATCAATAGCTACTGGAATTCTCTCTATTAGATTATCTTGATATATTATCGAGATAATACATAAAACCATCAATAGAATAATTAAAACTGCCATATCTAAAAGTTCACTATTACTTGCCATAGGGCCAATATGAGATATATTATGGACCAATATCAATCCAAAAATAGTGACTCCAATCGGAATCTCCATACCAAATATATGAGGTAAACTAAGATTCAATGCTTTTGTTCTATACCGTGCAATACCAACTAATAATATTGAAAATATTCCAATAATAAGCAGCATAATGGGATTCGGTCCATTAATGAGTGCATTACCAATTCCAGCTATGAAGGTTACAATCAACATTGTTAGGACAATTATCGGCTTGTGACTAATATCTGAGGTATAAAGATCTTCGATATTAGTTTGAACGCTCTGCTCTCTACTCCTGGCTCTTTTTTCATTTAACGATGCAATTAATGGATCATATTCACTTATTGTATTAAGGCCATTTGATTCCAAATTCTTTTTCCTAGCCAATTCTATTCGTGTATCTCTAATGGCCATTGTTTTCAACTCTGAACGTAGCTCTCCATAACTAACTAGCCAAATAGATGCATAGATAAATAATCCAAAAGAAATATATTTTACAAGAATAATCTCTGACTGTAATGAAAGAGAGATATTTGTAATTATCAAAAACAGACATGCCAGAGTCGGTTTTAAAATTCTCTCAAAAGTTTTGGCCCTTTTAAGATAGATGCCAACAATGATTATCGTGCAACCTAAAGAAATCACTGGAGTTTCTATATTTGATATTTTATTAGCGCCATCTAAGGCAATACTGACTCTTCTTCCTGTTGAAGAAATTAGAATTGGCATTGCCATCAGTAACATTCCAGGGACAATATGCCGATTTAATTCATTTTTAGATATAATTACGGATATTGATAAGCCAGTCAAGATAATCATATATATGTCTAATCCATGTATCCATTGAATAATCAATATTGAAAGAACAATTACATATAACAAATTATTATCTTCACCTTTTCTTTGACCTAATCTTTGAGATATTGTATGTAGTAGGATTAAAAATGAAAGTAAAAATAATAAAGTTAAAGATGTAAATAGATTAAGTCTTGCTAAAGTAATAATCGTAACTAAGGGCAACCACAACCCTATGTTCCATAACTGTAATATCTCTGAATTTTTAATAACTGCAGAAATCTCTGTTATTCCTAAAAATTTTGATGCAAGATTTATATTTGTATTACCTAACTTTGTATTAACTATGATCATCAATACCAAAGATAATGATAGATAATAGAATAGTGCCATAAATTCAAACTGAATAAAACCTTTCGTCACGGCTCCATTATTTACTAGTATAATTGTGTTAATAATCTCTTTTATAATTTCATAAAAAAGAATCCATATCCAGGGTAAAATGACTGTTACGCCTGCTAGAGAAGGTGACACCCTCCTTATTGCTAATATAGTGGTACCTATGTGTAAAATTGATAATAATATAAGTAATAAAAATACACTCTTCTCCGATGAATAAGAGTCATTAGAAGGAACCAATATGACCAATAATATCAGTATTGATACCGCTCCAAGCCAAAGCACTCTATCAGAAACATTTCTTTGATCTCGCAGTAATATAAATCCTGTGACAAATGAACCAAATATGGTGAATATATCATATCCATCAAGCCTAGAAAAATTACTAATTTGATTATCAAATATTATAACAGTAATTAATAGAGGTAATGAAAATAATATCGGTTTAATGATTCTAGTGTTTGAAACGCCTCTTACACTGAGATATGATCCGCCAAATGCCATACCTAGAAATGTTACCATTCCGAGCGCATATCCAAGATCTTCACGATTTGCGGTTACTGATAGTAGCGCCCCTAGCATTCCTAAAGATACAGAAACACCCCAAAGTCCTGGTCTTCCCAGTCCGCTAATCTTGAAGGCATTAGAGAACCAATTATCTTCTCTAGAAAATCTAGCTGCCATTGCAGCATTAAGTCCAGTTACTGACATCATAAGTATGAAAAGTAATAATGTTGAATCTAATTTTATTATAACTAATTCTCCAATTTTAAAACCATCAGTGATTGCATGCATCCCAATCCAGAGATTTGATGATGCAATCCCTAAAGCTGCTAAATTTCCTGATTTTCTATGAATAGCGAGAGAATGTAGTAGTACTGTAGCAACTAAAATCATTCCAGCAACTCCCTCCTCTCCAAGTAAAGATCCAGTACTTGATCCAATTGCAAGAAGAACTAATGTGGATTGAGCAGCGATCGCATCATGATTATGTCGATAGGCAACAAATAAATTAACACACACCAATCCTAGTAATAAAAAAAGTAGGGATTCTGCACCAATAATTCCCCAATTTCTAAATTCTAAAATCAGGCCATATAATACTTTCATTGAGATAATTACCCACGTTACTCCAAGTAAATGCATTTTTTCATCTGGAACCCACATCTCTCCTAAAGTAAATCCTAAAACTGCAAGAATTAATAAAATAATGCTCGAAATAAGTACATTAAATATACTTCCAACTAATATGCTTATTATACTGTAAATAACTATCATTGAAACCATAATTATCCAATTAATTTTTCTTTCGCCTTCAATGGATATATCCGTAACTAAATCTCTATCGGGTGGAGATGTAACACTTCCATCTGTATGAATGATTCCTGGTAACTCAGTATCTTCTTGTTTAAATGGGTCGAAAAAACTCCCTAAAGCCTCATCTTTATCTTGTTTTTTTATTTTTTTAATAGCTTTATTATCATTATTTTCTATTCCTATATCTTCTAAATTTAAATCAAAACCAATTTTAAATTTACGTTCTTGGATTATTCGGTCCTCTCGACCCTCTTCATCCATTAGTTATCGAGACAAGCACATAGGGCATAAATTACATGCTAAAACAATTTGCTTGTACGACTTCTTCGCACTTCAAAGGGTTTTGTCACCCGTAACACTTGAAACCAATGAGCCCTCCCTGGGACTGTAGAGGGCTCCAAGTGTCAGATACCTCTGATAAATTATTCACTCCATTGGATTCTCATGGTCTCCATCCAAGAGGAAAATTAAATTTGAATAATGATTGGAAAGAATTACATGAAAAAGCCTTAGAACTAAATGAAGCAACTTTAACTGCTGACGGCGTTCTTCTCGCAACAACTGGTGAAAGGACTGGCAGATCTCCCAATGACAGATTTATTGTCAAAGAACCCGGTCTAGCAGAAGATGTATGGTGGGGAGAAGTCAATAGATCAACCTCCGTTCAAACCTTTGAAAAACTACTTAAAAAAACTCAAATATATTTGGATAGTGTTGAAAATATCTTCGTGAAAGATGCATTTTGTGGTGCAGATCCAAATTATAGGATGCCAGTCAGGCTAGTAACAGAAAAATCATGGCATGCAGCATTTATGCATAATATGTTTATCCGCGCAACTCCTGATGAACTTTTAGAACATGTGCCTCAATATACCATTCTTCATGCGCCAGGATTACAAGCAATCCCAGATGAAGATGGTACTAACTCTGGAGTTTTTGTAATATTAGCTTTAGATAGAGGTTTAGTTATTATTGGAGGAACTCACTACGCAGGTGAAATTAAGAAGGCAATTTTTACAATAATGAATCATATATTACCAATTAATAATTTACTTCCAATGCATTGTTCTGCAAATACTGATAAAGATTCAGCATTATTCTTTGGTCTATCTGGAACTGGTAAAACAACACTTTCAGCCGACCCTCGTAGAGCATTGGTGGGGGATGACGAACATGGATGGTCTGATGACGGAATTTTTAATTTTGAAGGAGGATGCTATGCAAAATTGATAGATCTCAAAGAAGAAGATGAACCAGCAATTTACGCTACTACTAAAATGCCAGGATCAATTCTTGAAAATGTAGTTTTGAATGCTGACAGAACTCCCGATTTCAAGAATAAGACTCTCACACAAAATACACGTGGATCATATCCAATAGAATCAATAGAAAATCGAACATTAGATTCTATGGCCGGGCACCCCAAAAATGTAGTTTTTTTGACATGTGATGCGTTCGGAGTGTTGCCCCCCCTTTCACGACTAACTCCTGAACAAGCAGCATATCATTTTATTTCCGGATATACTGCTAAAGTTGCCGGAACTGAAATCGGAGTTAAAGAACCTCAAGCAACTTTTTCCACATGTTTTGGTGCACCATTCATGCCTCGTCATCCAAGCGTATACGCTAACCTACTATCTAAAAAAATACAAATTCATGATGCTAAATGCTGGCTAATAAATACAGGTTGGGTTGCTGGTGGATATGGTGAGAGTAGCCGTATAAAAATAAAATGGACTAGAGCATTATTAAATGCTGCCTTAAATGGTGAAATTTCTGAATCTGATTATGTTATTGACGAACGATTTGGTTTTGAAGTCCCAACAAAATGTAATGATGTTCCAAGCTCAATTCTCCAACCAAGAGACACATGGAATGATAAGAAAAAATTTGATAATGTAGCTAATTTATTATCAAAAATGTTCATTGACAACTTCAATCAGTACATGGAGGAATGTACTCCAGAAGTTATTGCTGCTGCACCGATAGTGATTTATTAGAATTATTAAAATCTTTTATTTTATATGATATACTCAATATTGCGGGTGTCAATATAATGCTAGCAATTAACGATAAACCAATCATTATTGCACAAAATAATCCGAATGTAGAGAAAAATCCCATATCAGACTGATTAATTACTGCAAATCCTGCAATGTCTGATACTGCCGAACCAAACAATGCAAGCCCAGAAGAACCTCCAACTATTCTCAGAGCATGCTCAACGTCGTTCCCCCTTTCTCTTTCTTCACGAAATCTTTCAATTATGTGAATTACATAATCAATACCTACTCCCAAGGATATTGCAGCAATCGAGACTGTTACCATATTAAGTCCGTATCCAGCAACCTCTATCATGCCATAAAGCCAAATTATAACCAAAAATATTGGAGCAGTTGTTATTAACGCCAATCCAAAAGCTTCTATGCCCCAAAATATACTCAGTAATATCGTCAAAACGGAAATTAAAATTGCGTATTCAAATCCAACTAAAACATAAACAATCAATCCCATAAATATCGAGGCTAGTATTGATTTTATACTATAATTTAATAATTCCTTCCTTATCCTTATAATATTTTTATTCAGCTTTTCCTCTGTTCTAAATCCCCACCATAATGTCATCATACAAAATACAAGTCCCAATAATAATGTTTCTTGCATTTCATCTTGCATAGAATCAGCAGCCACAAAACGAATAACTGGGTCACCTGTTTGGATTGCCCAACTCACTGGATAATTTTCATCCTGAAATGTTTTATCTATGTCGCCTCTGGTGTATATTGAAGATTTAGATAAATTTTGAAACGGTAACATATCACTTTGTAACTGAATAAGTGCTGGTTCTATTAGCGCAAATTGCTCTGGGTTGGATAGGCCAAATCTCATACTCATTTTTGAATATCTTGGAGTTTCCCCAGTAATTGTTAACCATGGTCTTGAAATATTCAATTCATCATCTGTATGGAGATACTCTGAAACTATTGTTGTGGGAAGTGCAGGATATCCTGCTGTAGCTGGAACTCCCTTTGTCAATATAAAACCATAAAGAAAATTCAAACACTCCCTGTCTTCTAGAACTGGTATTCTGACTATTCTCTTTATGGGATGAGATACTTCCATTGTTTCACAACCCAATCCTCCATCATTGAATTCCTTATCCCATCCTGATTCTTCAAAAGGGATTAGATTGACAAACATAGCAGCCTGAGTAAACATCAATATTTGATCTAGTGCTATTAATTCGACTTCTCCTGTTGGCGTTCTTGAAATCTGGTCGGGATCACTTCCATTATGCGAATTCATATTATCTCTCATCTCGCTAATCGCAGATATTACTTTGGGATTTGAAATATCTCCTTCAACAAGAATATATCCCGGCTCTCCGTCTCTAAACCTTTCATTTACTAAATTTACTCCTATTACAAAATCAGACTCATCATCAAGAAAATCATCAATTTCAAAATCTCCTTTCAAGGAAAGTGCCATAGGAGCAGCAATTAAGGTTATAATTAATGAGAAAATTACTACCACTACTGAGTATTTAGCAGAGTTAGATGCAGTATTTCCTAGCCATTCCTTGGGAATCATATGTATTATTTTTTTATCTTCATTGTTTAATCTATTGTGTTTTTCAAGCCATAAATCTACATCCAATCTTACTAATGGGACCCATAATCCAGTTAGGAGAAATGCTGCCCCAACTCCAAATCCAGCTTCTATTCCAAAAGACCTAAGGGCAGCTATACCTGAGGTTAAATTAGCCATGAATGCCATAATTGTCGTCATAGATGTCAATAATACGGCTCTACCAACTTTTGCTATGGATATCTCAGCGGCTTTCGTTGGAGATTTTCCTGACCGTCTTTCCTCCTTGTACCTATGAAGTGCATGCAAACTATCGTCAATTCCTAATGCTAGAATCAAAATTGGTAGTAAATTAGAAAATTGAGATCTAAATATTATCTCCATACCAGTTTTTTGCCCCAAAACCATACACCATCCGATTAAACCCTGCATCCATAATAGGGATAAAATCAAACCAATTCCAACTATTCCAACATCAGAAATTCTTCTTAGATTAAACCATAACAATAAAATCACTGCAAATGCCATTAAAATCATAAGGTATGCACTAGAAAGTAATTCTCTATTAACTTCTACATTGGGGCCTTCTCCCAATAAGACCGTTACAACCAAATCATCTGTTTGTCTTAGGCTTTCTTCTAAAGATAGGTACAACCATTCTACGGAACATAAATCTAGATTATTTTCCTCTTTCAATTTACATTCTGAATTAGTATAATCTATTGGATCGGTAGTTAAAGATACTCCCTCTATCTTGTATCCAAATTCTGAACTAGCATTCATCCAGGAAAAAGTCCAACCTTCATTTTGCATCATTTCTCTATTCATATTCAAAATTAGCCAAGCGGATGAAGCACTCCATCTTCCTTTACCCCATTCATCTGAAATTATCTTTCCATTGGCTTGTAATTCCCCATTAATTGGTCCAATAACACTACTATTTGCATCTGGTAAAAATGTTCGATCAATTGACAAAAATCTAAGAAATGCCCCATCACTATTGTTCGCCATCCTGTGAGCCGCAAGATCAATATGTTCTTGTGTTAAGTTCACATCATCAAATGTTAGACAAATTATATCACCGCAATCATCCCAATTTGTTGGTGCAGGCCTTATTGCAAACTCATCTGGGTCAAATATAGGTTTCGTTAGCAATGATTCTCCTGACATAAAAACTCTAAACTCACTAGCGAGGTCAAAAACTCCATCTATTGGCTGACCAGAAATATCAGATGCCAAAGGTAGATAAAATTTTGAGATTTCATGATCCATTAACAAATTTTTCTTATTGTCGATTTCTCTAAGAACTGAAAGATTAAGAATTCCTCCTGTAGGAAAATCAAGTCCTTTATTTTCACCATTAAATCTTGCAATTTGCGAAACTTCACTAGGTCTTTCGTTCCAGTATTCAGAATCTTTTACAAATATTCCAAATCCCCAAATATTACCTGCTCCAGAGAATTCCTCACGCATGACTTCAGACGCCTCTAATTCTTGAGATTCTAAACTATAAGATTCGATGTCTATAGGAGTGAGAGTTGCTAAAAAACCTGGAACCATAAGACAAGAAATTAAAAATATACTTATGTGAACTATCTTTCTCCTTGGAAAGATAATTCCAACTAGTCTGCTAAAGTCCCTCATATCGCTACCACATATTTCTGATATTTTAGTAGTTGTTTAAAACTCTAGAGTCCAGATTTTCTTAGTTGTTGTAAAATCTTCCTTTGAGAATTATCAATTTCACTTACCTCTTCTAAAACAAATTCAATATCAAGATGCCCACCATCATGGCCATGACCCTGTAATCTCAATCGATCTCCTAATCTGGTTCCAGAGGGGACATCAATCTGGACTTTTTTTCCTAAAGGAGTAATAATTTTTACCTTTCCTCCCAATAATAAGGTGGTTATTCGAACATGAACTTCTTGAACGAGCTTACCGTTTTCCCATCTCCTTCCTTCTTCAGCATCTAATCTGATTGATATTATGAGGTCACCAGGTTCCCCTTGAGGGTGTTCATGACCCATTTTTCTAAGTCTCAATAATTGACCATGCTTAGCATCAGCAGGAACTTTAATCGTAATTGTACTACTCTTTGTTTTAACTCCCTTTCCTCCACAATTTGAACACCCCTTTGAAGTTCCAAAACTAGTTCCTTTGCAATTATCACATACTCTAAATCTACGATGACTAAATTTTATATCTGCTCCATAAATTGCTTGATCTAAGGTAATATCTAGTCCTGATTCTATATCAGAACCTTTCACTGCTTGTTCTTGATAGTTAGAATTACTTCTCCTCTGTTGTTTGCTTTCTTGACCTCGTCCTCTAAACTGAGAAAACATATCTCCCAAATCAAATCCTCCAAAGCCCCCTCCGAATGGATTTCCATTATTTCCTTGAAACATCCCTTCCATACGTTTCTTTTGATCATATTCCTGACGAGCATTAGATTCACCAATCATATCATATGCTGTTTGTATAGACTTAAATCGTTCCTCAGCAGCAATATCATTAGGGTTTCTATCGGGATGATATTGTCGTGCTAAACGACGATAATTTCTTTTAATTTCTGCATCTGTAGCATCTTCAGAGACGCCCAAAATTCGATACGGCCCATCTCCCACACCATAGTTAGATGATTCAACATTATTCAACCCTCGGAATCCAAGTCATCGATGGAATAATGATGAGATGTTTGCTGGGTTGCATACGAGATGCCCATTCATCATCATTTTTAACGATATAAAAAAAAGTAAAAGGAGTAATTTTATGCAAATAGAACCAAGGAGAATAATCAATACCCATTTAATTGATCACGATGGAATTGTAAAAAAAGGTGACTTTTTACTTCACCATGATGGCAAATATGGTATAAGTAAAGGTCATGAAGACGTAATTGAAACTATTGATGGAAAAAATCGTTTAATTACTCGTAGCTTACAAAATTGGCATACTCACATGGCTATGGTTCTAAATCGGTCGATGGGTGAAGGACTTCCACTTATGGAATGGCTACAAACTTCTATTTTTCCTGTAGAAAAAAATCTAACTCCTAAACTAATTGAAATTGGAACTAGGGCTGCAGCAGCAGAATTGATTAGTGGTGGGACAACATTCGCCTGTGATATGTATTTTCATCCTGAAATAATTGGAGACGTAATTTCAGATAGCGGTCTACGCGCAATAGTATGTGGACCTATAACAGACTTTTTTACACCTTCAAATGAAAAAGAAAACTCACTCAAAAAAGTTGAAAATCTTATTGCTGAAAATAATGGTATTCAAAATAGAGTTGAATATGGAATAGGCACCCATTCAGTTTACACCTGTTCTGAAGAAACATTGATTAAAGCATCTGAAATCTCTAAAAAAACTAATTGTAAACTCAGTATTCATACTTCAGAAACCAGAAAAGAGGTAACAGACTGTCATAAAAAAACTGGAATGTATCCTGTAGAATATCTTGACTCAATAGACTATTTCACAGAAGGCACTGTGTGTGCTCATTGTGGTTGGGTGACCAAAAAAGAAATGAGAATATTAGCAAAGCACAATGCACACGCCGTCCATTGTCCAAATAGTAATCAGAAACTAGCCTGCGGTGGAACGATGTCTTATCCCGCGATGAAATCCGCTGGAGTCGATGTAAGATTGGGCACAGATGGAGCTGCCAGTAACAACAGTCTAGATTTGCGTGCAGAAGCAAAAGTAGCAAGTTTGATTCAAAAGCATGATCACTGGGATGCGAAAGTATTGAATCCTGTTCAAACTTGGAAAATTGCTACGAAAGACTCGTTAGATTGGATTACTTGGGATCTAAATAATATAAAAATGAGGCCGTTCGGTAAAGACGGAGGACGATTGCTGTCAAATCTTATATATTCTGGTACAGACTGTTTAGATGTGTTCGTGGACGGTAATACATTAAGGCGTGATGGAATTACTTTAAGCATAAATGAAAGTAAGGCAGCTGAAGATTTAGAATTAGCTACTGAAGATTATTATTCAGAAATATGATAATTCATAGTTTTTCTTGTTCATGTCTTACTGCATCTACAGCGCATATTGCAGCCATATGAACAACATCACGAACACTGTCCCCTCTCTGAAGGACATGAGCCGGTTTAGCTAATCCTTCTAATATGGGGCCAGTCATCTCGGCTCCGGCAATCCTTTGAAGTAGTTTATATGCTATATTAGCAGATGTGAGATTAGGGCAGATTAATACATTTGCCGGTCCATCAAATTTCATAAATGGGTATTCTTTTTGTATCGCAGGAACTAATGCCGTATCTGCCTGCATAGGTCCATCAATAACCAAGTCTGGATCCAATTCCCTAACTATTTCTATTGCTTCTTCAATTCTATCAGTTCTTAATTCTCCTGAAGTTCCAAAATTAGAAAATGACAACATAGCGACCTTTGGTTTAACTCCAAACCTTTTCGCTACCTTTGCTGTCTGCATTGCTATTTCTGCCAACGTTCTAGGATCCGGATAGATATTTATTGTAGCATCACCTATAAACATTAATTCACCATTTACAGTCATCATATATGTACCAACAATTCTATGAGATGTAGGATCTGGCCCTATTATATGTAAACAGGGCTTTACAATATCAGGATAATGGTGGGAAACTCCTCCAAGATAACCGTCAGCATCTCCCATATGTACCATCATAGGGGCAAAATGAGTAGGCATCTTGAGAAGTCTTACAGAATCTTCCTTTGTCAAACCTTTACGCCCTCGTAACTTATGATATTCATCTGCATAATTTCCTCTTCTTCTTTTATCATAACGAACATCTATAGTTTCACATTCAAAGTCTAATCCCAAATCAGATTTAACCGCCTCTATTCTGCTTAAATCACCAAGAAGTATTGGATTACATATTTTTTCGTTTATACATTGGGATGCCGCCTTTATTATTGTAGGATCTTCTCCTTCTGAAAATACAATTTTTTTATTACTATTCTTTGCTCTATTTATGACCCTACGCATTATTGATCGAGTTAATCCCAGCCTGGCCTCCAATTCCTCTCTATACAAATCCACATCAAACTCATCTTCAGTTACTCTTGCAACTCCTTCTTTGACCGCGGCCTCTGCGACAGCACTAGCCTCCCAAATCAATACTCTTGCATCAAATGGTTTTGGAATAATGTAATCCGGACCAAACTGAATTACTTCACCATTATAGGCTGATAATACATCATCAGGCACAGGTTCTTTAGCTAATTTTGCAATTGCCTTGGTAGCAGCCATCTTCATACCTTCTGTTATCTCTTTTGTCTGTACGTCCAAAGCACCTCTGAAAATATACGGAAATCCTAACACATTATTTATCTGATTTGGAAAATCTGATCTCCCGGTTGCTACTATTGCATCATCCCTAACTTCATATATTTCACTTGGTAAAATCTCAGGATCAGGATTCGCAAGTGCAAATATTAGTGGCTTTATAGCCATTGAAATTATCATCTCTTGATTTACTATACCTCCTTTGGATAATCCTAAAAATACATCTGCATCTTTCATAGCAACTCCTAAATCACCATTATCAACATCTCTGGCAAACTCTTCTTTATACTTATTCAACTCTCCTTTTTCCATTCTATCTTTCGTCAAGATTCCCTTAGAGTCTACAAGTAAAATATTTTCTCTAAGAATCCCTAACTTAACGTAATGTTTGGCGCAAGATATGGCAGATGCTCCTGCACCGGAGACTACTACTTTGACACTATTTATATCTTTTTTTACAATTTCTAGCCCATTTATTAGTGCAGCGCCCGATATTATAGCTGTCCCATGTTGGTCATCATGCATTACAGGAATATCTAATTCTTCTTTCAATCGTTTTTCTATTTCAAAACATTCTGGGGCTTTAATATCTTCAAGATTTATGCCTCCAAAAGTTGGTGCTATGGCCTTAACTGTATCAACAAATCCCTCTACATCCGTTTTATCTACTTCTATATCAAAAACATCAATATCTGCGAACGCCTTGAAAAGTAAACCCTTTCCTTCCATTACTGGCTTACTTGCCAAACTTCCTATATCTCCTAAGCCTAAAACTGCAGTGCCATTACTTATCACTGCAACCAAATTACCCTTAGCAGTATATTTGTATACATTCGAAGGCTCTCTTTGAATTTCTTCACAGGGATATGCCACTCCTGGTGAATATGCTAGTGATAACTCTCTTTGAGTTCCATGGGGTTTTGTTGGAATTACAGAAATTTTCCCTCGCGGCTCAGAGGCATGATATTCTAACGAATCTTTTTTGAGTTTATTATCGTCCAACAAGAGTTCCCCGAACCTTATCGGAGAAACCCTATGATATCATGGTATCCTGTAAAATTAACCATATAATATAGTACGTGGAATATAATAATTAAAATTTTTTTTATAATATATGATGTTTTTATCATCGAGCAAATGTAAAACTTACTGCACAACCATTCATAAATTGTACAGCGAGGGGTTATATTGATGTTGTCAGTAAGTTCGCTTCAATGTACTTACAATATTGGTTACAATTATCCGAATTCAGTCAGTTCGCTATTTTTACCTTTTTGCGATTATTTTAATCATTTATCAAGCAATATCATATGCTTTTGCAATATTACAATTAAGAGGTGGAAAATTTGAATATGAAGTTAACCACAATCATCGTAACATTTCTGATGCTTGTTTTACCGTGGTCTTCTCTGATTTCAAGTAATCTAGACACACAAGATAAATCTAATCTTAGTTCATCAAAAAATTGGGGAGTTGGAGGATACAATGATACAGGATGGATGGATTTCGTTGCAGATGGAGCTGATCCAATTAATGGCACATTAGCCAATGGCGATATATACTTAGATTTTGCACCGGGGGCAATTATCGATAATTTAACTTTTGAACTTTCAGTCGATGGAAGTGATGGATATTACATAAATCAACCTCAAGTATCTCTATTAAATACCCAAACTCAAATTTTTGATTGGTCCGGATTAGGGGATTTAGGACGCCAAGAGTCATTTATCGATAATCCTCCGAATGTTCAGAATGGTATTCTAGATGCAGCCCTATCTCCAAATTCTCTGAGCGATGCATACTATAATATTCCCAATGGAATAACGATAACTGATCTAGTAATAGAAGCTTTGAGGCCCGTGGATCCACGAGTCTCTTTTTCTCCTAATGATATCACAATTTATGATGCAGTCACGAACCCAAATGATGGAAGTTTGATGATACTTGTTGATGATGATTTATTAAGATTAGATAATAGTTCTCAAAAATCCATTATAGATATTGAATCTGGAATTGAAGGCAGGTCGCTAGTAGTAGATGAAAAAAATAATCAATTAATAATTGGTACAGCAAATGGATTAACTCTTGCTAGGGATCTATCAACTTCAGAAGCTATACAAACCTTTCCAAGTGATGTCAATACCACTAATTCAAATCCAATTATTTCGATGTTTTTAGATGATTATAATATTTTATGGTCGGCTTCCGAATGTAACCTTAACTATTTAGAACCAGGTAAAGGAACTTTTTGGGTCTCAAGCCATGCATGTAGAGATGATGATACAAGTACTATTCCAAATGAAATAATAATTTATAATAATACAATTTATATTAGCACAGAAAGTCTCGGAATTTTACAAATAAACTATACTTTTGATAGCGCAGGCTTAATTTTTCCAGATGAAGTTACAGTATTTGATTCATCAAATTATCTAAATAGTAATTTTATTTCTGACATGAAGCTTACTAATGACATTCTGTACATAGCAACTGAAAACTTTGGAATAAATAGATACAACTTAAATTCAGAATCCTGGTTACCGCCATGGTCATCTTCCAATTGGCTTTCTTCAAACAATATCCATGGAATGGCTGTAACTTCTGGTTGGTTGCATATTTTTGCAGGATCATCTATACATGTTTATGATACTAATGCAATGATAGAAAGAAATATTATATCAATTTCTGATATGAATTTATCAAATTCAGGCCATTCAATCAATGCTTGGTCCAACCTAAATTTACAACGTAGTCCAAATTCTGATATGGTTTTAATCGGAGATTCTTCTGGAAAATTAGTTACAATTGTGGGAGAAGATGTTGAAGATTCAATAATTCTAGCAACAAGCCCTAAATCAGGTGAAAATGCGCAATTAACTGTTTTTATTGAAGACGGTGACCAAGGTGAAATATGGATTTCTGGAAATGAAATATTAGACCGATTTGATAATAAAAATAAACTTTGGAAAGAGCCTATTAATATTCAAAATTTATATAATAATTTAGGTACATCACTTTCAATGAATATTGATGAAATAACAACGATCGTACAAGATTCAAATGATAGAATTTGGGTAGGAACTAATTCAGGATTATTTGAACTAGATATTGATGGTAATTTGATTTCTCTTGGTACTACTTCTGACACGACCAGTTTTAGGATTAATGACAATTATGTTTCTGCCATAGCCCATGATTCTAATACTAATATGTTAATAGTTGGACATCCTTTTGATGGTATTTCACTAATTAATACGACGTCTAACACATTGAGTACAACTCTTCAATCCTCTGATGGTTTAGATTCCGACAGCATTGTAGAAATAGTGACTAGATATGGTATTGCATACTTTGCAACTCCTGATGCCGGAGTAATGAGAATTGATTTAACAGGTCCTACAATTTTAGGTTCATGGCAATCATTAGGTGCAGATAATCTAGAATCAACCCCAGTTGCAGTAGATGGAGATATTATTTATTTAGGCCTTCCTAGCTTTGGTTTATTGGTTATTGATAGGATTACGGGAGAAATTTTGGATTTATGGACGGAAGAAGATCCTAACAGTATCCCAGATAATGATATTATTTCTCTATCCATGGATTTCTATGGTGGACTACTGGTAGGCTCTGATACAAATACAAATAATAACTGCTGGAACAGAGGTGATTGTGGAGAACTAGCCAGATGGGACGGTAATCAGTGGGACTTGTTACCTACTTCAATTCCAGGAGGGAATAATGATCCCTATGCATTTTATGATATGACCAGTGATTCAGATGGAATATATGCTGGAACAAATCGGGGTGCATGTATGTGGTTTTGGCCTACATCTACAGAACCAGACATAACACTGAACGAGTGTTGGAATGAAGGCAACAATAACGACGAACTAACAGTGCCTTCAAGATTTGTTTTAGCAGTCTCAAAAATTGGTATTGATACTTTATATGCAGGTACGAACGAAGGTGCAGCAGTTATTAACACAGCAAATGGGACAGTAATGGATGTTTGGACCGCTGGTGATGAAACCCAAAGAGCTAGAATATTAAGGATTGGCGAGGTAGTCTATATTGGATTTGAAAATACTGGAATCGCTAGATACAACATGACCACTCAGAGCTGGATGACATCATGGGATGGAACTCAAGGCTTTATTGAAGATGATGATGTTACTGTGATAATACCTGGTACACAAGAGGGAACCATGTGGGTAGGTGGAGATTTTGGAATAACATTGATCGATGCAATGAATAATTCTGTGATTACTGACTGGGAAAGAGGTGATAATGAAAATGGACCAACTCTACCAAATACTGCCCCCTCTGATATAGTTATCATTGATGATATTATGTACTACTCACTCCAAAGAGGGCAGTCATGGACCCAGAGAGATGAGGTATACCGTGTTGACCTAACAAATAACTCTAGCATCTTTTCTTTAGATGCAGGCGACCAAGCAGAATTTTCCGGAGTAATTCATGGAATTGAGCATGTGGGTGATGAATTATGGATTAGTTTGCGTGAGAATGGATGGTGGGGCAATCCAGGTGACTCAGGAACTATAGTAAGGTGGAATATTAATAATAATAATTGGTCAAGTAACTTAGAGACATTAGGAGATGTTGAAAGAGTGAATGCACAGTATCTCGGTGATTGTTTCCCAATAACTACTTCTTGCGAACTTTGGGTTGCTTATGGCGAAAATATCCTACGTCGCTTTGCTGCTGGAAATATGACCATGTTAAATCAGTGGGATGATGTAGATGGAAGAATTAGAGGGATGGCTGAATTTAATGGTGAGTATGTATTTGCAAGTATGAATGGAATACTTAGATGGGACCCATTAAATGAAACATGGCTGCCATCATGGACACCCGGTGACGGGCTTCCTTCGGAATCAGAAGTTGATTTTTATTCAATGAAGACAATAGGTAATTCTCTTTGGGTTTCTTCAGGATCATATAATGATGGATTAGTTATGGTACTATATGATGGTAACTGGATAACATGGGACATAGATGATGGCGATATTCCTGATGGATATGGTGCTGATATAATATTCTGTGATGATATTGTTCACATAGCAATAGGTTTTGCAAGTAATGCTTGGTGGCAATCAGGTGGAGGAATTGCTAGATTCGATACCGCAGACCATGATGGTGATGGTATTTTTAACGAATGGATCTCTCCAATAACAGAGGATAATTCTCAAATTTCAGATCGAGATCCTCGTGCTCTAGCATGTGACGATTCCAATAGAATACTATACATTGGTTTTGATGCAGAATCCGTAGGTATAGATAGATTCTCTTACAATTCAAATAATTTCTTAAGTACCTTAGATGATACAAATGGTGTTTCGGAAGGAAATGTTTTCCCTGGGGGGATGCTATATGATGACGGACTTTTGTTGGTTGCTCACTTTGGTGATAATTCAGGAATAACCAGAATCATGACATCAGGAAATACAGCATCCACCGGTATAGTGCTAGATGAGGGGATGGACACATGCTCGATTGTTAAATCTCCCTCCTCAGGAGCAAGAATATACGCAATAGGTAGATCGGGTGAAAGCACTGGAATAAATAGAGTCGATAGACTAGATGGTACAGGACTTATTCAAGGAGGATTTGACCAATTAATAGGTCTGCCCGGAGGCTCAGTGCAAGAAATAATTTCCAATTCTACCCATGTTTGGATAACTCATAGTGATTACTTTGATGCGTATTGGGGCTCCACAATCCTTCAGGGTGAAATAATAGATAACAGTTCTGTGAATTGGCAATATGGAGTAAAGTTATTTGATGATATAATTAATGAATTATCTCTTGATGGAGATAAAGTATGGATATCGACTGTTGGAGGGGGACTGATGTTTCTAAATACATCACAAAGAACACTCAACCAAATGCCTCCAGCCTTGACTAGAAATATGGATGGACTACAGCTACAAGATGACGGAATGCTCTACATAGGGTTGATGGGGTATGAAAGCTCTTCTGCTGGATTCCAGACATTTGATACTACTAATCAACAATGGTCTCATGGTAGTTTGATCGCAGGATTACCTAGTAATATTGTGAATGATTTTATTGAATATAATGATCATATAATGGTGGCTACCAATGGAGGCATAGGACTATGGAATACTACGATTTCAGGTTGGGATAATCCAATTACTACATTAGATGGCCTTCCTTCATCACACACCGAACATTTAATGATTTCACCAAGTCCAATACAGGGTAACGGCATATTACTTCTTGGAGGGCCAATAGGAATATCTATTCTTGACCAAAATCTTTCATACATTTCCACTATCGATTCAAACGATGGATTAATCGGAGATACCGTATCAGGAATTGTATATTCTCCAGCAACTTCTAGAGAATATATTAATCCCGTTGATAATAGCACTCAAATAATTCACCATGATGCTGCATTTTTCATATCTCACAATGGCCAGGGTAGTACAAGACCAGGAGTGGCAGCTTGGGATTTAGCAACAGATAGACTAAATGGTACTTACAACATTGATATGATTCCTAGTAATGATGTCAGATCATTAGCAGCTGATACGTGGGGAATTCATATTGGAACAGACAGTGAGCCGTTAGTACACTGGAATGGGTCTTTAATGCGAATGGAATCAGGAGTAGGAGTAGAAGATCTACTATCATGGCCCTCATCACAATTAATATCTGATGGTACCCACATAGTTGTTATTTCTCCTGTCGGTATTGATATCATCAAAGCAACAGGTAATCATCAGCAAATTTATAGTAAAATAATACCAGGTATAATGGATGCAGATGTGAGTGATGGAATTTTATCAATTATCGATCAAAATGGATTAAGACTATTCTCTCCTATTGAAACATTACAAGAAATGCCCAATCAATATCAGAAGAGAGCGAGCCCACTTAACGTGGCATTCGGTGATCAGACCTGGGATATTACAGATAATACTCATCCTGGAATGGAGATTATACTTGCATCATATAATAATACAATAAATATTAGCAGCACTCCTGACTTTGATGTCGAACCCGGTAACTTACCCATCTATAACAGTGCAATGAATTTTATAGCACCACAAAGTAGTGCATGGGTTTGGGCTACGTCCAAATCCCTAAATTACAATGGAACATGGGATTTAGCCCAATATAACACTGGAATTGAAACTACTTTCCAATCAGCCATCTTCAATACTATTCCTGGTTCTACTTCCTCGCAATTACACCTCCGCCTTCAATCTCCATTAGATGGTAAGTTGAAAATCCGAGTAACCTATGATTGGGATAGACTAGAAGCACCTACTACAATTACGGATTTAACCGATAGACCAAATGACGGAGGAGGAATTTTACAAACCTCTTGGTTACCGGCCCAAGATTCCGCTTGGCATGCATACAGGATATATGTCTGGGACTCTACAGATTCACCGGACTGGACCCCAAATATTGAAGATTTAGAGGATTTTTCTACTTATGAAAGAATTACATCTTGGTCTGATACAACTCTGCAAGTTACTCAAGCCCATCATGATGGCTTTACTAAACCTCTATTTGATGATAGAAATTATAGAATTGCAATCGCAATTGAGTATCAAGATGGATCCATGGGTCAACCAATGACGTGGGAAGGAAATGCGACACCAACTGATGAGGTCCCTGAGCCTCCCGAATGGCTCTCAGTTTCCGCTATTTCTGGAGGGATTCCAGGTGTAGTGAATGCAGAATGGTCAGCATGTACTGAGCTAGATAAATCCGTATCTAGAATATGGGCCGTACAACAAGAAATAACCTCAGCATTAGCATTGTCTAATTCCTCAGATCTATCTTATGCTAGTGGGAATACGACAGTTATGGAATTGGAACCAGATAAACCATATTGGTTTGCTATAGTTTGCGTTGATGAAGCAGGTCAGTCGAAGCCACAGAATGCGACAATATTTGGCCCCGTTGTAACCGCAGGTGGATTAAATGATGGAATTGCCCCTTCTCCAATTACAGGTGTATCAGCAAATGATGTGCCCAATGATGAAGGAGGGAGAATTGGAATATCCTGGACTCCAAATCTAGAATTAGATTGCTCCTATTATATAATTTATATTTTACCTGCTTCTGGTTTTCAACCTCCTAGTAGTGTAGAAGGTTGGCCAACTTCAGAATATGTTACAGATTGCTCAAATGATTCTATTATTATAGATTCAATTGGCGATGGATCACTAGAAAATGGTATTGTTTATTGGATAGGCGTTGTTGCTGTAGATGATTGGGGGAATATGGCAACTGAGCCCGTAAATGTCGTAACAACTACTCCATATTCCGAGCTAGATTCTATATCATTTTCACCTCCAGATAGAGTTGAAGGATTAATGGCATGGGATCATCCCGCCGATGATGGTTCATCAATTGATATAACTTGGAACCGATCAACTGCGGATGATTTTAGTCATTACACTATTTGGGTTTCGGAATATCCATTGAATGATTTATTTGATATCTTATTCCATTGTGAAGAAATTGAATGCAATTTAATTACCATTAATCAGAGGCAAATTGAAAACTCAATACAGTTACAAGTGACTGTCAATAATGCATTATATGGAAACGACATAGAATCACTTTACTCTTCAAGTATTGAACCCTCAATACCATTATATGTCGCCGTCACAATACATGATGTTGCAGGAAATGTTCATTTATCCGAGTTAGATAATCATATCACTTTGGTTACTCCAATTGATAACCGAGGAGATGTATCTCCGCCAGCCCGACTTAACTCTCCGAACCTCATTGATCGTAATCCTGATTCTGGCGATGGTATGTTGGTCGAATTCCCTCAAAGTCTTGATTCAGATGTGTCAGAATATCATATTTATGCAGTGGCTGGAAATCCATTTACCCAAGTTAATAATATAAATCCAGCTATAATTGTTCAGAGAAATTCTATAATTCCTGTCTTATTAGAAACACTCTCAGACGGGCAACAATTGGGGCCATCAACACCCATATGGGTTGCCGTAATTCCTGTAGACTCTTCAGGTAACGCATATTATACTAATTTAGAAACTTCTATGATAACGCTAGTTGATGAAAATATACTTGATCCAGGAGCGCACTTACCAGTCATATCCGGCATCCAATCATATTGGAACCTTGCAGGAACCCAAATTGAAATAAAATGGGATTCCTCCACCGATGAAAAAGTCTCATCCTACACTGTTTATTATAGTCTAAATCCTTTTTCTGACACGAGAGATGCTATTCTGTTTTCATCAGATGTAAACCAATCAATGATATCATTCAATACTTTTGATGACGCCTCCATTGATCAATCAACCATTTACTGGATAGCAGTGGTCGCTTCTGATGGCGTATTGGAAAGGATAGGAGTTAATCCATATGAAGTTACTCCATGGATAGACTATACTCCTGATGGAGGAGGGCTAATAGATAATGATATTGAAATGTCGTGGTTAGATCAACTTATGGAAGGTAATATGAATTCATTAATAGCAATCATTTCTTCGATTCTAATATTTATTGGAGCAGTATTGATAATTAAACCAAAAGGTAAAACAGCACCAGAACCATGGGAAATGGGAACCATTGAAGTAGATTTAGAGGACGAATTAACTCGTAAAGATGAAGATATGGATATACAAATACTGCCGCCTTTTGAAGATAAATTTGATACTAATACCGACTCTTCGGATGATATTTTGGATAATCCGACAAATATCATTAACAATGATATCACCATAACTTCGGATGTTGAGAATGAATTACTTTCCCCAAAAAAGGATTTTGATACTATGGACGAATTAAATCAAATGGCAGATGGTTTAGATATGGACGAATTAAATCAAATGGCAGATGGTTTAGATATGGATGAAATTAATGATATGGCTGAAAACCTATCAAAAGAAAATATCGAAACCTCTTTCTTAGATGATGTACTAGAAGACCAATAGACATTGAAAGGATGACCTACCTCCGATAGACAATGTCGCAAGTCGCTAACCCTGCTGTGGGAGTGTGGACTGCAATTGCTTGGGATGGAAGTAAATCTCTTCTTTCAGCAGATCTACATTTCAATAGATTGGTAAGGCATTCAAAAATACTTGGAATAGATATGCCTAATAAATTTCATACTGAAGTTTTCAATCAACTTAAAAGCCTTCAAAAGCCAAAGATAATCAAAAATTCTAAAGACAGATCTCCTTTTTTAGTAAAAGTAACGATTGATAGCGCAGGCAATATATCTTTATCTGCAAGATCTAATAATGCATATCCCGAAAGACCATTATTTGCGATATCTATGATCGCGCCTGATACTCCTATTCCCATATTAGGTACAAAAAATGCTGAATGGGGACATTACATCAATGCAATGGATCAAGCAACAAAATATGGTGCAGACATATCTCTATTGTTCAAAAACAATTTCTTAATAGATGGAGATCGATGCACTCCAGTTATTTTGGATAACGATGGTGTAGCATATTATCCAAAGAATAGTGATGGAGCATTAGATTCCATAACACTCGAACTAATAAAAGGTGAAATTGAAAACTCAGGTATTCCAATCAGAGAGGCTAAAATAAGTCTAGGAATGATATTAAGATCTTCCGAAATGATTGTACTTGGAAGTGGAATTGGAGTATGCTCAATTGGCAAAATAGATGATACTACTATAGGTAAACCAAAAGGTAAATTATTTCAAATAGCCAAAGAAATATGGCTTAATAAGTTAGAATTGAATTGGCAAAGTATTGAAGACTTGGAAGTGTGATTGATGGAAAAAATTAATCATGATATATTCGAAATTGGGAATCAAGAAAATCCATTAATTTCAATATTATTATCATTAAGAAGTCAGAAATTACCAACTTCAGATGAATTAATATTACATTCTGCCGGCCCTATTAGCGATTTATCTGAATATTCCTTTCTTCCATCCTTAGACAGTATTAGAATACTTTTCTTGGAACCTGAAGATAATTATAATTCTAGTAAAACTTCAGCTCTCGCTGGAGAAATTTCTTTCAAATCACCCAAAGCAATTAATATGTTAATTCAGGAATTTAAAAATAACCATTGGGAAAATATAACTGAATATAATCCAAATACACTCAAAGAAGCGATGGATATAGTAAAGGAATATGAATTAGATACAGAAATAGATAGAAAACTTCCAATAATTCCTGGAGGTTTTGTCGGTATGCTTGGATATGATATGAATAGATGGATTTTACCATTACATCTCGACCACACTCCACAAAATGGAACACTTCTGGGTGTTCTTTGGAGATCCGATGCGTGGTGTGCCCATGAAAGGAAGAAAAATAAATTACACTTAATCACAATCCAAGATCATATTTGGGAAAAAATAAAATTTCCTGATTTTTCAGAGAAAATCCAATTTCCAGATATCTCCGAGGAACGAGTACCAGATAGTGAAAGTGATTCTGAGCATGCAAGAAAGATTTCCCAAATCAAAGACTCCATATCAAAGGGGAATTTATATCAAGTAAATTATGGAAGAACATGGAAAGGTGATATGTCAGACCATCCATGGAATGCTTTTTTGAGAATGAAACGCAGTAACCCATCTCCATTCTCATCATGGTTATTTGTGCATGACTATGGCTGGGCAGTCTCTTCAGCCAGTCCCGAAAGATTATTAAAAACAGATAAAAATATTGTTCAGACTCGACCTATAAAGGGAACAAGAGCCAGAGGTTTAAACAGTAAATTAGATAATGAATTAAGAATATCAATGGCTTCTAGTGAGAAAGAATTAGCTGAACATCTGATGCTAGTTGATCTAGAAAGGCATGATATTTCTTCTATCTGTGTTCCAGGATCGGTACATTGGTCAAATTGGCGTATAGAAGCTCTATCTACAGTTCAACATTTAGTTAGTGGAGTAGATGGCGAATTATCTAAACATAAGGATGCGGGTGATGCCTTAATTTCATTATTTCCAGGTGGTTCAATAACTGGTTGCCCTAAAGCAGCAGCTATTTCAGCAATAAATGAGTTAGAGAGAAAATCCAGGAGTGCATGGACGGGATCTATTGGCCATATACATTTCAAGAGTAATAAATCAGATTGGAATATATTAATCAGGACTTTAGAAGCGCATTATGATCATAAATCATGGCATGGAATAGTGCAAGCTGGTGGAGGAATAGTTACTGAATCTATACCTTCGGAAGAAGTTGAAGAGGCACGTTGGAAAGCGGCCTCAATCACTGAGGCTGCGTGGGGATTTAGGACTGGTTTTAGTAGCAACGAATTACCAGAAAGAGATGTAGAGATAATTCCTGTACCTAAGGTCAATGGAAGTTTAAGTAACATTAAGCCTTCAAAACGTTTTATTTCAAATAATATCGGGAATATTTATAGAAGTCTGGAAAATCCAAAAATAAAGCAAGTACTAATTATTGATAATTTGGATTCTTTTACCGAAAATATAGCAACATCATTATCAGTTTTAGGACATAATGTAAGAATAGTTCAGGGCAGGCCACCAGTGCCGGATTCTAAACCATCCGAAACAATTAATTTTTGGTTAAAGTTATTTGAACCGACTCACATTATTATCGGTCCAGGACCTGCCCAACCCGATAAATCTAAAATAACAATGGAAATATCAAAAATGGCTCTACATGGAAGTTTAAAAATTAATGATGAATTCATCCCAATTTTAGGGCTTTGTTTAGGACATCAAGCACTCGGGCAAGCTGCCGGTTGGGATTTAATTACATCTCCTTTAGGTGCTGTACATGGCGTTCCTTCTATAATCAATCATGATGGTTTGGGAATTTATTCTGGCCTCAAGTCCCCTTTGATACTAATGAGATACAATAGCCTTATTCTCAAACAAAATAATACTTCATTGATACCAACAGCCTGGGATGAGACAAGTACCCTAATCATGGGATTAAGGCATAGGTCTCTTCCAATTTACGGAATACAATTTCATCCAGAATCTGTAGGCAGTCCTATGGGGATAAAATTAATAGAAAATTTTATCTCAAAAAGTTTACTTCCAATTTAAAAAAAATATTGTAAATAAGATTGACGAACCGTAGCGTTGAAGGATAAAGGTCGTTTGGTTACTAGTAGAATAGCATGCCGTCTTGTAGAATTTGTAAACAATATTATCCACAAAGTCAATTTGTGTCCGGAAATGGTCCGCGCTATTTGACATGTGTAAGATGTGCTGTTGAGCAAGGAATGGTAAGCCCTGGTGAAGTACCGCAACTATATTCTGATGAATTAGTGAATGCTAGAATGGCACTCTTTTCACGAAGATATGCACCTTGGATGTTGGTAATTTTAGGTTGGACATTATTTTTCACCTTTGGTAGGGATATAGGCGTTTGGTCAAATATTTTTTTAGTTGCAATTATATTAGGAACTCTCATGACGCCTGTTATACATTTCCTTGGATCAGCTAGGTTTAAAGCAAAACTATCCAGATTAACACCTTAACTCTCAGTCGGGAGTTTCATATACTCAATAATACTCTCAAATGTTAGAGGGAACGGAGGGTTCCCTATGAAAGCCCGTGAGATTGGAAAGATAAAAAGGAGGAGAGAAACTAAGAAATAACTAACTTAATACTATAAATTTATACGCAGTATAACGTTTATTATTATAAATAAGTTTTTTTAATCTCTCCTTTTATATATCTAATTTCTTAGGATAGTCCTACATATTTAAAATTAAATATCGGTAGATTTGAAGAAATAAATGGTCTTTTTTAAAAAATAAAAAAATGGAAGTGAAAAAATGAAGAATACAATGAATTATACAAAGAATACGAGTGTGTTATTAGCATTACTCCTAGTGACTATGGCAGGTTCTGTCGGCGTAAGTGCTGACGGGTCAGACCCTTTAGATCCATCAGATGGTGGAGCAGATTGGGACGGCGATGGACTTACCAATGCCGAGGAACAAAATGCTGGAACAGACATGAATAACCCAGATACAGATAATGATGGAATGCCAGACGGATGGGAAGTAAATTACGGACTAAATCCTAATTCTGCATCCGACTCAAGCGCCGATCCTGATGGTGATGGCTTAACTAACTCTGAGGAATACTCTGCCGGAACTAATCCTAATTCTGCAGATACAGATGGTGACGGAACTTCTGATGCCAATGATCCATTCCCTAACGACCCAAATGATGGTTCCGCAACAGATTCAGACGGAGACGGAATTCCAGATGCATATGATCCAGATTATGAAAATGGTGATGGCGATGGAAATGGCGGTACCGAAGGCGGTGGCGAAGGTGAAGATGGAGAAGGTCAAGG
>CAXAFE010000002.1:0-136569 GCA_963968165.1 uncultured Candidatus Poseidoniales archaeon
TATTCAAACAATCAAGAAGGGATGAAAGTAGATGTAAAATTCCCCATAATCAATTTGACTGATGTTGTCGATCCCAATGAACAAGAATCTACCGGTGACTCAAGTAGTGGGTTACCTGGTTTTGGATTGATAACAGGAATAAGTGCTCTTGCTATGGCTGCAGTTATTGTTTCTAGCAAAAAAGAAGAATGAAATTACAATTCTTCAAAGGCAACTTCTGATTCTTCTCCGGTATGTAAATCTTTGATTCTTACTTTCTCGGACTTCCATTCTTCAGGCATTACCATAACGAGGCGATCGGCTCCAATTCTTTCTGCATGCTTAAATGCCCATTTCATTTTCTTATCTTCTAGAACTAGGTCCACTGTTCGCCCGGTATCTCTTAATGCCGCCGCAACCATAACTGCTGCATGTCTTAATTCTGAACTAAGGGGAATTACTATATCTTCTGTATTACTTATTAAATCTGGGAGGAGATTTTTTTCTTCTAACAATTCCATTATTACCATATCTCCAAACCCAAAACCAGATGCTGGTAAATCTTTACCCCCTAGTGTTGAGAGTAATTTATCGTACCTACCTCCACCACAAATTGCACGAAATTTTCCATCTCTATCATGAGCTTCGAATACTGGCCCAGTGTAATATGCTAGCCCCCTGACGATAGAAGCATCAAATTCCACCCATTCTGATATTCCATAAGAGTCTATAGATTCAAAAAGATTAGTTAGTTCGAGGACAGCTTGACTTTCTGCATCAAGAGAATTAGCTAAATCAGATATATTCTTAATTCCTAAGATTTTTTGAATTGTATCTATTACAGCCTTTTCATGTCCTAATTGTGCTAATTGTTCGGATATTACATCTTCAGGAAATTTATCCATTTTATCAACAATAATGCATGTTTTAGTAAATCTGTCGCCTTCAACTTTTAGAGTGCCTAAAACCTCTTCCAATACCTTTCTACTACTAATTCTAATAACTATATCATTGGAAGTTAGTCCTACTCCTTCGAAGAAAGTAACTAATACAGATATTAGTTCTGCGTCTGCGGAAATCTCATCGGTACCCCAAATATCTACATTCCATTGATAATGTTCTCTCCCCCTACCGCGTTGAGTTCGTTCGTATCTCCAACATTGAGGTATTGAAAACCACTTGATAGGAAGGGGTAAGCCACCAGCACGTGCCATGACCATTCGTGCTAAAGAAGGAGTCATCTCTGGTCTCAAAGCGACTTTGCGTTCTCCTTTATCTTGAAAATTATATAATTGTTGAGTTATTTCTTCTCCTTGTTTTCTTGTGTATAGTTCTTCATGTTCTAAAACTGGTGCATCATACTCATCAAAACCATGTAAAAGTGAGGCAGTATTAAAATTATCAAATAACCAATTGCGTAGCCTCATATCTTCAGGATAGAAGTCACGAGTACCTCGAACGCCTTGGGTCACGCCTTTACCAAGAAATGTACCTACTTCAAGCCCTACGTTGCTCGCGGAAGGTATCTAGCCTTTCTTTGCGTGGTACGCGACCATCAGATATAGGAAATGCATAGAATCTGAGGCCCATAAATGTGAGAAAACCAAATCCAGATGTATTTATTATCCAAGATAACCATTCATCGAAAATAAGGACTTCGACCATTAAAGCAAAAGTGAAGGTAGATACAATCCATAGTATGCCATAAACTGTCATCATCCTGTAGAAGCTAGGCTTAATTTTAGAATTAGATTCAAATGTTAGCCATCGATGAAGCACATATGCTTGTGCTGAACTGATAAAAAAAGAAATTGCCCAAGCGATGGTTTCGACGTAACTTGTCCATGTATTGTAATTTGATAATCCCCAGTAGAGTAAAAAGAAAATTATAACATTTATGCAGCCAACTGCACAATACATCATATATTCTCTTAACAATTTTGACCAAGGATAACTTTCACTAACAAATCTTGACATATTATTCCCATGATTAATTCTATGATCCTGCTACGGGAGTTTCAGAAAGTGAATGGGTAACTGTTTCTCCGTATTCATTAACAAAAGTAGGAGGTAATGCATCGCCAGCTTTCACAATGTAGGGGTCTGTTCCACCCGGTAAAGTTTCAATTGAAGCATTTGCTCCTTCTGGGACGTTTCTGTAAAGTGGCCTTGGCTCAAGTTCGTAGTTGCCAGTAAATAGTGCCAATAACCATGATTGATTGTTTGTAGGGATAACTCGATTAATTAAAATATATTTATTCATACCAATAAATAATCCCGCAGTTACTCCCCAAAATAAGAGAATAATAGATATCCCATGAGGATTACTGGGGTTCCAAGGGTCATCAACGTTGATTAATAAGTCAATAAAATATGAAGACATTAAGACTCCGAACATTATTGGGAATCCAAGGTACATGATGTAATCCCACCATTTTCCTATCCACCAATCATTATCTCCAGTATTGATGAAATCATCTCTGAATGAGGATACTCCATTATCAAGATAATCACGGAAATTGAATCCAGTAATGTCATTCTCTTTTTGCCAGTTACGATATCTGTTCCATCCGTATTTCCATATTGAATATGCTATGAAGAGTCCGCTGAACATTAAACCATACCCCCAAATATGATCTTGTACTTCTAAAAATTGTGGAAAGGCGACACCTGTATCTGCATCTAATTTGATCCACAGCGCAGCACTAGGGATACCAAAGAAAAATATTGCAATTGTGGTAAATCCTACTGCTTTTTGCCTTTCTATACCATGATCTACAAAGTTTCTTACACACAATTCAACAGTAGAAATCATTGAGGTTAACGCAGCAAATGATAGGGCGAGGAAAAACATTGTGACCATCAATAGTTGTACAACAGGACCTCCGGGTGCTTGGGCGAATACTTCGGGCAAAACAAGGAAAGTGATTGCGCTACTGCCTCCGCTAACAGCACCTAATGGATCTTCAGAAACTGAGAATACAGCCATCATAACAGTTAATCCTGCTATAATTGAAATACTATTATTTGCAAGACACATTGCTGCAGCATTAAGAGTTGTATCCTCATCTTTTCGCATATATACGGAATACGTTATTGCCATTCCCATTCCTGCAGAACAAGACCAAGCTGATTGGGAAAGTCCATTGATCCAAGTTTCTGGCTCATAGAGATATTCTGGCTGAATACTAAACATATATACGAAACCATCTAGAGTGCCATCTTTCAAATCCATAACAAATGAGAGGAATAAGGCAGCAAATAATAATATAAACAAAGATACCATGAGAGTTACGTTGACTTTTTCTATCGCTTTTGCACCTTTCCATATGGCAGCCATAGTGATAAGCACTGCAATTAATTGAAATCCTATTACTTGCCAAGTATCCTGAAGAAATGCATTCCAAACTTCTTGAGTATCAACTTCTGAGCCTAGGCCGCCGCGTATTGCTGTCTGAAAATAATTTAAACACCAGCCCGTAACTACTGCATAATAAAACCCAATTGCAGTAGAGATCCAAGCAGTCCAAAGGCCCATCCATGCAAATTTATTACCAGTAAATATTCGAAAGGTTCCAACGGTACCAGTCCTACTTCTTTTACCTAAAGCAAACTCTGCAATAATGAGAGGTACAGACCATAGAAAAAGGAATATAAGCCAAGGTATGAGAAATGATCCCCCTCCATTAGCCCCAACCATTCTGGGAAATCTCCATATGTTACCAGTGCCTATTGCAGCACCGATAGTAGCAAAAATAAGACCTAATCGCCCACTAAATTGATCAGATTTTGGTCCGCTATCAGAATCCATAATATCATTCTCCAACATTAAACCATCAGGATTTTTCTGAAATATCTGAAACCATTTCTGGAGGAAGTCCCCATATCTTTTGCTCATCAGAAAACATTGCACGAAGTGTAAAGCCTAATCCTCCCCAAACGAATGTAGCGATTACAAGGAACATTAGAACCGCAAAAACTGAAGAGCCAAAGTCCGCCCTATAAGGCAGAGAGAGAGTGTAATAGTCTCCTTCTTCTAGAGGCGGATATCTAAATGGGAATGCCCCATTTGTAGTACCTAACATCGCCTTGTAATGTATTTCTCCAACGGCAGTATTTGGTAATGGTATATCTGCAGATATATATGTTCCATTCATCCCGTCTTGCAATTCACATTGTTGATTTAATTCTGTAAATCCAGACATTTTCCAGTCCATATAATTCCACTCAGTAGGGCCGAAATCGTCTTGGTTTCTGGTTGGTTCTACAAATCTCCACATCAAGTGAGTTCTGGTCATGTTAGAAGTATATGGAAATGATTTCTCTAGACACATCTTAATTGGTATATCTCCTTTATCTGGAATTTCAACGCTATCTGGCCGTTCTAATAATTGATTTGAAGTTGTATTTTCAATTCCTACAATAGCACGATATCGAGGGTCATCTGCTACTTCTGTCATATAAAATGGAACTCCAAGATTTCTTACTGCGATATGAGCAATGTCTTCGGGGCTCTCATGGAAAGCGTTACCGATTTCGAGAGTGTAACAATATGATTCGTGAACTCCATAATGCCAATCACAAAAGTCTCCCGTCGTAGGATATAGATCTGAAGATTGCATTGGTGCGTAATCAGTCATCTGGCCCATGACATTCCCATGATAAACTAAGAATTCATCATCTGGAGAATAACAATTAGTACAATGGCCCCATGGCCATAAAACTAGTTCTGAGTAGGAATGCCAAGTTATTGTAGCTTTGAACTCTGAAGAGCCATCGCCATTGTCATCATTCATTTCTGTCATATCTTGAATGAATTTAGTTTCTGGCTCACTATTTCCTCCTAACCAATCTTCATCTATATTACCATCTGCATCATCATCTTTACCATCAACGTGATCTTCATTAATTAATCCGTCACCATCATTATCTTCATAGTTGACTGGCCCATTATATACATCATTATTTGGACCAGCTTCACCAGCATAGCAAGAACCAGGGAATAATGGTCCAGTTGCACCTAAAGGAGCGCCCCATTCAAACTGATAATTCCTATTCAAGTCTACTCCATCGCATGCAGGGTCAACTTCTTCATCTATATCTGGTAAAGGTGTAACTCCTGTAGCTGTATTATCTCTAAGATTTTTTCTCCAACCAGAAGTTCTGCAGTCCTCCCATGCTTCTCCATCGCAATTGGCGTCAACCCACACTTCACGATCATATCGATTTCCATCTGTATTAAGCATGGGGATCAAATATATCTCCCTAGTGTCCACCATATCGGTGATAAATTGCTCTGAAAAGTCTTCATCTACACCCAAATCTCCAGGACCACAAGGATTTCCATCTCCATTACTATCTTGAGCACTTAAATTTAGTCTGTAACAGTCTCCATCGTTGTCTATTCCATCCCAGCCATCTTCATCAATTAGGCCATCTCCATCATTATCAACACCTGCCATACCATAATAATATGCAATTGTCTCTAGGAAAAACATTGGTACTTCATACGACATCCATTCTCTTGCATGATGATTGCCAACTAACATAATATCAGGTAAATCAGCATAGTTCCCACAATCACCCACGAATGTATTACAATCTCCGCCAGTGACTCCTTCATTACTTTCTCCACCACCAGTAATCTTAATCCATGGACTTGGATGATTGTAATACCATCCTTTGTAATCATCTAATCCCATTTCTTCACCTCTTGCATTTACTCCACCCATTAATCCTTCATGATAACTCATAAAGTCAGGGTTACGATCTGCAAGAAATTGCATTCTATCTTTCATTGAAAAATAGTCATGATATTCACGAAACTGAATTCGATCATCGCCTCCCCATGGAAAATATTGGTTTACATATTCATCAGACCATAAGTCGTTAGCAGTAACTTCTGACGTATCTTGACCTTGGACAGGTGGAATCAATGCAACTGGTGCCCCTATCGAAAGGAGCAAGGGCAATAATAGAGCGATAACAGGTAGCCTGTTGCTATATTTTCTTGCTTCATCTCGAGTTATTGACGACATATATTACCTTCGCGAGAGACCATATGGTCTTGAATCCAACGTATTCCGGTGTTATTTTCGAAACCTACTTTATCAAGTGTCTGGGCCGATTATGTTTATGGAACAATTAATAGATTTCTTAGATGGAGAAGAACTATTCCTAGATTTTTCTCAAAATACTCTTATTGCAGTAATTGCTTGTGGAGTAATTGCAACACTTTCAGGCATCATATCTCGAAGATTATTATTTCCTAGATTGATTGACATTATCTCCAAGACTGAAAGGATTGATGGAAAGGATATATTCGCTCCAAGATCATTAGGTTGGATGATTGGTTTCCTAATAATGAGTGTTTCGTTAGATTGGATTTCTGCAAATGGTGAGCCGAATTGGCATAATTCAATGGATTTAATTTCTAATTTATTTTATGCAGGATTCGTCATTCTTATGCTGTTAGCAGCATTCAGACTAGTGGATTATATAGACGTTTTAATTGTTGTAGAGGGCGATAATATGGCCGCTAGAAGATCATTGGCAAGTGTTGCTGAATCGATTGGAAGAGTAGTAGTTGTAGTTGTAGGATTTTTTACTGTTGCAGGCCTTGCAGGAGTAGATGCCAATTCATTTGTAGCTGGATTAGGAGTAACTGGACTAGTGATTGCATTGGCAGCTAAGGATTCAGTAGCGAATATGTTTGGAGCTATCTCAATACTAATTGACCAACCATTCAATGTTGGAGATTGGATTGTTGTTGGCAGTGTTGAAGGAGAAGTTATTTCAATAGGTCTTAGGACTACTCAGATTAGATCCTCTGCAGATACGATGATTACAGTTCCTAATTCTAATATTACTAATTCTTCTGTAGAAAACTTTAGTCAGAGAAGATTTAGGAGAATTCAACCGTCATTTGACTTTGAGGTAAACAGTGATCCTGATGCACTCAAAAAATTCTGTGATTCCCTTTCTCAACAAGTAGTAAATGACCCAAGATCGACAAAGGAAGAAGATTCATGGGTTAGAGTGAAATCTTTTGCACCATCTATGGTAATTGTTGCAACGAATTTTTATTGTATTTCATCGGCTGCTACACAGCGAGAATTTACAGAAGATATCTTGCTAATGGCTCGAGCGAGGGCTAAGGAAAATGGATTAAATTTCCATGAGCCACGTAGAAGAGAACATCAACAGCTCTAGGGGAGTAATTTATGTCAAGGCTCATTTTAATTCGACATGGGCAATCGGTTTGGAATGCAGAAAATAGATTCACTGGATGGACGAATGTTGAGTTATCAAAGAAAGGAGAATTGGAAGCTTTAGATGCAGGAAAATTACTTTCTAGAATTAGAATTGACGCTGTACATACAAGTGATTTAATCAGAGCGCAGAAAACCGCTGAAATAGTAATGGAAAATAACTTAATTTCGAAGGATTTTAATACATTTTTTGATTTTCGATTAAATGAAAGGAATTATGGAGAATTACAAGGACTAAACAAAAAGGAAACTGCAGATAAGCATGGGGCTGAACAAGTCCATATCTGGCGGCGTTCTTATGACATTGCACCACCTGGAGGAGAAAGTTTGAAAATGACGGCAGAGAGGACTATTCCTTATTTTATTGATAATGTAATTCCTGACTTAAAGAATGATAAAAATGTGATGATAGCGGCACACGGTAATTCATTGAGATCTATTGTCATGTACATAGAAAATATTTCGGAAGATGAAATTGTCAATATTGAAATTCCGACAGGGATACCAAGATTTTACAATTATGATGAAGGAATTATCACTAAAGATGAGTAATTGGTTTACTTGGTAATGGGGATGCTTTTCTATAGAAGTAGAGTCCACCAAAACCAATAATAACACACAATGATGGCAGGAATAATTCAGAAAAATTTGTTGGTGTTGCATTATAAATTGAAGATACTCCGAGAAAGAAACTAACAAAAGAAATTGCAGCAGGTAGACGATTATTATACATTTTTCTTTGGAATGGTATGACTCTAGAAATTATACTAACCGCTGGCTCTGGAGGCCCGGATTGATTGGCAAATGCTTCGAGGACATCCATTAGAGATTGTTCATATTCCCATATTACTAATCCTCCTCTATGGGCATAAAAAGCATTATATGAACACCATTTTTTAGGTGCTTTTTCGATCCATCCTTTTATTAAAGAATCTCTTAGGATGGTTATATCTATACTCGATTTGGTTGAATGATGCAAACGGCTTAAATCATGAATTAAACATGCAAAATCGCGTATTGCAGGGAATTCACATTTGGCCTTTGAAAGGCCATCAGCTAGTCTTGGAGGATTTATACATAAACAAAGGGATCCATCATTTTTAATATAAAAATCATTGAATCTAACATCACCTAAACTTAGAATACATGGAGTATCTCTAGTAAATGGTGCCCTCCAAATTGTGTTGGATTTTAGAATTTCTTCTAGCTTCATAAATCTATTATTCCAACGTTTTTGATCTACCGGTGTTACCCTAGAAGATTCTACTGAGGAATGGTATTCACCAAGTATTTCTCCAGTTGAGAAAAGTATTGACTTAGTTTTTTCAGCATTATTTGAAATTAAATATTCTGTTAATTGTTCGCCTAATTTTCCGATATAATTAAATGATTTGCGCATGATGATTATATCTCTACCTTTCCAAGTGTATCCTCCAAGGGGGACATCCATATCTGAATGTGCATTTTGAGATCTAGATTGAATTCGCCCATCTGACCCCCACGGTAGAAATTGAGCTTTCCAATTTATCTTATTACTTTTGATATATATGCTTAGACCTCTTTCATTATCTGAAATTGATAGGATTTCAAAATTAACATCCCCTGGAGTTTCCCCCCACTCATCTAATTCTGAAATTAATAATTTCCAATCATCTGTAGATTGTATTTTTATTGGTTCTAAAATATCTAAACTGATTCTCTGCCCGATTAATCGTATAGAAGAAAATCCACTTGGAGCTTCGCCCTGTGTTTCAGATTCAACCATTGCAGACGGTCTCCATGAATTATTGGAATCGGCCATGTCTCTCCCCGATATTCAGGAAGAGGTTTCATTATTCATGCAATCGGTCTAAAAAGACTTGAATGGAGGTGCCACGGTCGGGACGTATGGAAGGTACAGTCTCAGACATCCCTCTTGCCGTTGATATGGATGGAACATTGATTCTTTCAGATATGAGCAAGATTAGTATGACTAACGTTTTATTGAGGAAGCCATGGTTAATTCCTGGAGTATTGATTAATGAAATTACTGGAAAAAGGGCACAATGGAAAAGGATGCTTGCAGAAAAATTAGTTTTTGATCCTTCAGAGTTAGAATATCATGATGTTTTTCTTGAGTGGATAACTGGGGAGTTTGCAAGAGGAAGAAAATTGATTCTCGCAACTGCTTCAGATAGAATTGTAGCTGAGCAGGTGGCTGCCCACGTTGGTTTATTCTCAGATGTAATGGCATCAGATGGAGATTTTAATCTCAGAGGCCAGCAAAAAGCTGATTCATTGGTTGCGAGATATGGCATGAAAGGTTTTGCATATGCTGGAAATAGTCATCATGATATCGATGTTTGGAAATGTTCGGGCCAAGTTATTGTAGTTAATCCCGAAAGGGGACTTTTAGAAAAAATTGGAAATTTAATTGATATTATTTTTGAGTAAATGGTGTAAATATGGCACGCCAACGTAAATCATTCGGAAATAGGATAGATGCATTGGCCAAATGGATGTTGAAATTTAGGATTGTTATGATTCCAGCGCGCTATATTTCAAACTCAAAACTTACGTGGGGATTAATTTCAAGAACTGATAGAATTCGAACAAAAAGATTAGGGAAGAGGATTATTAGCGAAGAGATGCCAAATCACGTATCAATAATAATGGATGGCAATCGTAGATTTGCATGGAACAATAAGCTTGAGCGAGAGATAGGGCATTTTAGAGGAAAGGAGAAACTGAAAGAAGTAATGGAGTGGGTACTAGATTTGGATATAAAATACCTTACTGTTTATGCACTCTCGACGGAAAATATTAGTGGCAGAGAATCAATAGAGTTGGAGTCCCTCTATGATTTGTATGAAATAGGATTGAGGGAAATCTCTGAAGATCCATTAATTCATTCAAACAGGGTTAAAGTCCAAGCATTTGGAAGAATAGAAGAGTTACCAGAAAGAGTAAAGAATGCTATTGAATTAGCTGAGAAAAAAACCTCAGGATATTCAGATTTTATTTTTACGGTATGCTTGGCTTATGGTGGGAGAGAGGAAATAGTAGATGCAGTGAAAGATGTGGCCAAGGATCATGCTTCTGGCGACTTATCGCTCGAAGATATAAATTCTGAGGAAATCTCAAATAGATTATATTCTGCAGAAATACCAGATCCTGATTTAGTAATCAGAACAAGCGGAGAAGAGCGAATATCTAATTTCCTGTTGTGGCAGATAGCCTATTCAGAATTATATTTCACAGATGTTCATTGGCCCTCATTCAGTCGTAATAATCTCTATGAAGCGATTGAATCATATCAATATCGGAGGAGAAAGTATGGAAAATAATGTTTGTAGTGAATGCGGAACAGACGGATATAAGAATCCTGCACTAACTGTAGATGCAGTTGTACTAAGAGAAAGTTCTGATGGTGCAGAAGTTCTGATGATAAAACGAGGAAGATTTCCTCCAGAATGGGAGGGAAAATGGGCATTTCCCGGTGGTTTTGTAGATTATGGAGAAAATCCAGAAGATGCAGTAGTCAGAGAATTGAAAGAAGAGACAGGCGTAGTTGGGGAGAATCCCGTATCCTTGGCAATCCTCGGCGAACCTGGTAGAGATCCGAGGAAACATTGTGTTGGATTATTCTATATTTTAGACGTAGATCCAAATTCCAAACCGGTAGCTGACGATGATGCAGTAGAAGCTGCGTGGATAAAAATTGATTTATTAAGTTCAAATAATATTGCTGGCGATCATATAAAAATAATAGATATTTTAATTAGTATGTTGAATGAATAATTCTAACTACAATGTCTTCTTGGCTTTAGCATGCATAAAAAGGTAAAGATTGATTCGGGTGAAAAAAAATGGGCACCATATAGCCCTGGAATATCTGTTCGGGATCATATTTGGTTATCGGGCCAAATTGGAATAGATTCGGGAGATGATATTGAATCACAAATCAAAGGGGTATTAATTAAGATAGATAATCTGCTAAAAGAGGGAGATAGTTCAAAAAAAGATTTAGTAAAAGTTACCATACTTATGACTAATATAGGTCATTATGATATAATTAATAGGATTTATTCAGAATGGTTAGAAGGAACTTTGCCTCCTTCTCGCGCGGCCTATGAAGTGCCTAAATTACCAGCAGGAGCTTTGGTCGAAGTTATTTGTGAGGCATTCAGAGGATTAGAGGGTGAATGATATAGCCAAAGCAATAATGTATCTAACGGGATTGGGCCACATATGACAGTTTTCAAGGCTTACGATATCAGAGGGATTGCTGGAACAGAATTGAGTAGTGAATTCTCTGAAAGATTAGGGAGAGCCATAGCGACACATCTCGATGCCAAAGCAGTTTCAGTAGTCAGGGATATTAGAGAATCTGGGCCCGAGTATCATGCTGCATTCGTAAGGGGTTTACTAAAATCGGGTGCAGATGTTATGGACTTGGGAGTCACTACAACCGGAGTATTGTATCGTTCAACTGTAGATTTGGATGTTGATGTCGCTGTTGCGATCACTGCAAGCCATAATCCTCCAGAATATAATGGATTCAAAATTTGTGAAGGCACTATGCCATTAGGAGGACAAGAACTTCAAGATATAAGAATGACATTTGAAAAAGGAAACTTCAGAGAAGGAAATGGAACATATAATTTGATTGAGAATTATGAAGAAGAATATATGCAGAAAATTCTAGATAATATTGGACAAATTGAAAGAAAAATAAAAATTGTATTAGATTGTGGAAATGCAGTTCCAGGCCCGCTTTCAGTTAAATCTCTAGAGAAAATAGGAGTAGAAGTGATCCCAATTTATTGCGAATGGGATAATTCATTTCCAAATCATCCACCTGACCCAACTAGGCAAAGTAATATGATTGATTTAGGAAAATCTGTAGTTGAAAATGGTGCCGAATTTGGCATAGGAATGGATGGAGATGGAGATAGATTGGGAGTTGTAGATGAAAACGGAAAATTTATCCACCCCGATAGGCTCATAGGAATATTTGCTAAAGATATATTATCAAGAGTTTCTGAGGATGCAAGTGATGATGAAAAAACTATATTATTCGATGTTAAATGTAGTATGGCTGTTGAAGAAGCTATTCAGAATTTAGGAGGAATCCCAAGGATGGTACGTACAGGGCATACTTTCATGAAAACTGAATTAAGAGAGCATCCCGGAATACCACTTGCTGGTGAAATGTCGGGTCATTTTTTCATGAATGATGATTGGTATGGATTTGATGACTCAATTTATAGTGCTGCCAGATTATTAAAGATAGTAGGAAGAGGTAAATCTCCATATGACGGTGGTCCAAAATTTTCTGAAAGATTTGATTTTATGCCGGAATATCCAACAACCGATGAGGGAAAAGTTCCCTTAACAGGTGGGCGTGAGGAAACAATGGATGCCGTATTGAAAGCATTTTCAGATATGGATAAATCAATTGTTGATGGCATACGAGTTAGATATTCTGATGGTTGGTACTTATGCAGGCCGAGTAATACGGAACCAATTTTAGTCATGCGAGCTGAGGGCCGTAACGAAGAAGCATTGGAAAATATTTTAGATGACGTAAATAGACGTATTGGCCATATCGTTGACCTCACTAAGCTAAAATAATTATTCTAGATCTTCCCCATTAAATAACAATGGTAATAGAATAATAATTCCACAACAGATATGACAAGTGATCGAACCAATAATCCCTGCTCCTCCGACAAAAACGGCTAAATCAGAATCTATTGATTTAGTTGAATCTGCTAAAAGGATTGTTCCTATGACACTAGATAAAAAATTTACGCCAATAGATATCATTCCAAAAATTATAGATTTCTTTTGATAATTATAAAGTTGTAAACCTGCATAGCCAAAAATAATCGAGCTTATTAAAGTTAAAATTGGGCTAAAATATATCCAAAAAGTTGCTAATGTATTAAGTTCGAAAATTGATTCATATTGGTCAATTGACTCTTGTATTGTTAGTAGGGAATATAAACCAGATAAAATACCAAAAAAGGCAATTAAAATAGCAATTATTCCGAATATCTTGGGACCTGAACTTTTACTCCTACCAGTTACTGAGGGAGGAATAGAATAATTAGCAGGTATACCAGATAAAACGGTTGTTGGAGGGGGTTCAGAGTAGGAATTATCTGGCTTCTCCATAATTAGGAAGCGATTAGGTTTGGTTATTAAAATGATTCTTTATTAATTTAATAGTTTATGTTCAGAAAATTTAATTGCTGACTGCTTCAGACTTTCTATTACAGGCATATCTTGGCCAGATAACAAGCACATAGTTGAACCACCGCCAGTGCTATTATGAGTAACTTGTGAAGATACGCCACGGCTACTCACTAAAGCACTGGTATGGCCACCGCCGATTATCGTTATTGCATTTGTTTCAACACACATATTCAGAATTTCAATAGTTCCAAATGCAAATCCTGGTCTTTCAAAGAATGATGCAGGTCCATTCCAAAGTATACATTTAGAATCTAAAATTATTGGCCTAAGATTCATCAAACTTGATATCCCAACATCGTATATTGGATATTCCGTAGGGAGTTGATCTAATGATAGTGGGGTTCTAATATTGTCTTTTTCAACGGCAATATCAATTGGTAGAATTAATAAATGAAAATTATCTTGAATTAGTTGGACTGCCATGTCCCAAGATTCTTGGAATTCTAGTTCTAGAGAATTTTTTATGAAATCTTCATTTGTTATTCCAATATTATTTCCATTTGCCCAAAGCATTAAATTACCAACAACCCCAACAAAAGCTATTTTATCTACAATTTTTTTCTCAATCAAATTAAACGCTACTTTTAGTGAGTCATCGCATTTAGCTCCTCCCAGAATTGCTAAATATGGGCGAGGAGGGTCTTTAATTGCAACATCAAGATTTGAAAGTTCATCCATCATTAAGTGACCGGGTATACATGGAAGAATATTTGTAAACCCCGTGAGTGTAGGTGAGCTACGATGAGATGCAGCAAATGCATCTGAAACATATATATCTGCAACATTGGATAATTTCTTAACTATTTCTGAAGATTCGGTGTCCCTCCAATGACTATATTTTATTCCATATTCTTCCTTATGACTACGCACATTATCAAGAAAAATTATATCTCCATTATTCATTTTTTTAATAGCCTCAATTGTTGAATTTCCACAAATATCCGGAATAAATTTAATTTGCCTTCCAATTATTTCTGATAGTCTTTTACTGTGATTTGACATATCTGAGAAATCATCTTTACCTGGCCTAGACTGGTGTGCTAGTATCACTACTTTGGAATTTGATAATATTTCTAAAGTTGGCCTAATCATTTTAAGCCTTGAATCATCTAAAAGAGATTTATCAAGGGGATTAAGTGGAGAATTTACATCAACTCTGTACAATACAGTAAGGTCATCTAGATTTATGGCATCAAGCGAAAGAACGCCTTGCACGTTAGGACCGAATGGCCCATCACATTTGGCCGTTGTGGAAGGATAAGCGGATGAAAAACAAAAATACTTTTTGCTGATGTAATCTAAGGATAATCATGAATTGGGATGTCGCACGTTTGACTGGCCCCGAAAATGAAGATTGGAGAGTTCCTGTAAACGAATTAGAAAATAGGCAAAAACGTGTTTCTAAGATTCTTCAAAAAAATAAAATTGAATCAGTTTGGATAGACGACCCTGTAGAATTATACTGGTTGACCGGAGGGAGGCAAAATTCTGCAATAGTAATCGGAGCTGAAGGTTCAGAAATAGAAACTAAACATTGGGTGAGGCAATCTTTAGAACGTGCTATTTTTGAAGCTGGAGAAAGTGATGCCCCCCATTCTATAGAAAAACATCCAAGAATGAACGAATTGGAGAGTTCTTTGAGAAGTATAGGTTGTAAATATAAACCGGCATTACTTATGTCAAAAATTCCTCATGATAGATGGTCATTTCTTGATTCTAAATTTGGTAAATTGATTGATGAAAGTAGAAATTGTTCGAATTTGATGTATAAATTAAGACAAAAAAAGTCAGATTGGGAGCTTTTGATGCACAAAAAAAGTGGAGAGATTAATCAATTAATGTTTGAAACAATAAGAGAAAATTGCGGGGAAGGCAATACTGAAATTGAGATAGCTGCTATTGCAGATAAAGTCAGTAGGGCATCGGGCTTTGGAGGTAGGATTCGTATGAGAAAATGGCCAATGGATTGTGATAGAGTTGTAATAGCAGCAGGAAGATCAGGTGCGGTCCCCTCATATTTTGATTCAGCCATAGGCGGATTAGGTACTAGTCCAATTTCTTCCTTAGGAGCTGGATTTGCTAAAATAAAAGCTAAAGAGCCAGTTCTTGTTGACATTGTACATCTACACAGAGGTTACGTATCGGACTGTACAAGAATGTTTAGTTACGGAAGATTGTCTGATGTATGGATTGAAAGATTAGAGGATATGTCTGAAATTAGTAATGCAATAGTGAATAGTTTGGGCAAAGGAGATAAATGTACAAATGCATGGTTAATCGGAAGTGAAATGTCCGAAGAAATGGGATATTCTGCAAATTTAATGGGAATGAAGCCAAATCAGGCTAAATTCCTAGGTCATTCCGTTGGTTTAGAATTAGATGAGACTCCAGTAGTTGCTGAGGGTTTTGATTACCCCCTTAATTTCGGTGGAACAATGGCAATAGAGCCCAAGGTAATTTATGAAAATGGCGCTATTGGGATTGAAGATACATGGACAAGGACAAGCGATGGAATGGAATGCTTGACAATGGGCGATAAATTTCCAAAAATAACTGAGTGGTGATAATATTACAAGATCAAAAAAAAATGCTCAAAAGCGTCTTGCAAAGATATTAAGAAATGCTAATGAATATCATGGAAAACCTATTACAGACAGTTCAATATTACAGGGAGTCGAGGTTAATGATGCTGGAAATATAGATTTATGGATAAAACCTCCGCACCCTCACTGTCCTTGTTGTCTGGATGGTTTGGTTTCGCTTAGAGGGATTATCAATAGTCATAAGGATATTTTGGCATGCCATATAGAAATAGTAGGAGTTCCAGAAAAAGAAAGGTGGACTGCGGCAGTAAATGAAACGTAAGAATCATTTTTTATTTCTAGCCTGTCTTTCTTCAACTTCTAAAAGTTTAGATTTAATTTTATTTGATAGCCACCAATAAGAAATGGAAATTCCGAACAAACATATGGCTAAACTCTGAATAAAAGATGATTCCATCCAAGAAGAGTTGTTAAATCTTTGAATTTGATCAGTGATCCCAGACATATATCTTCCTCGGTCATAATGGTGGGATTATATCTATTTCACATTCTCCTTTTGGAGTCATGCAACAAGGAAGAAATCCCCCCTCTTCTACTAAAAAATCATCAAGTCCGGGTGGTAGATCTTCAGGATAATCAATAATTCCTTTTTTTAATCGAACCAAGCAAGTCCCGCATGTTCCAGAGGTACAATTAGATGGAATATTGATTCCTACATTGTACGCTATTTCTATTATAGATAAATCCGGCTCTTTATTAGCCATACCAATTGGTAAATTCCCTTTGAAAAATCGTATTAATTCAACTTTTTTTGGCATATAACCGCCTCAACGGTCTTCCCAACGTGTCCATCTTCCAGTTTGTTTATTGAAGTATAAACCAGCTTTTTTCATCCATTTATTGAATTTAGTTGCACCTGCTCCAGTTGCAATAATGAATTCTTCACGATGCTCTTGGGCTTGTATGTATCCTTTTGCAGCAATTGTTTGATCTATCCATTCATCGATACTAATTAATGTTCCAGAGAGATTACTAGCTTCAATTGCAGCCTCTAATTGCTTAGCAGAAGCCCCAGTATTTTTCAAATCCCTAGCGATTAAGTCTTCAATATTGGAAAGTCCATTCTTAGCAGGAGGGACGATTACACGTAATCTGGGTTTGATATTGGAATCTAAGGAAATTCTTGACCCGTTTGTAAGTCTATCCTCAACTAATTCAGCCATCGGAGATAGGAATTCTTCTTCACAATCCCAACAAATAAATTTAAAATCCGACATATCATCAAGTATACTGCTCCCCCTTGGATCCATCTCATCTCCGCAATGGGGGCATGCATGAAGACAAAGGACCGGAGCTATTTTTCTTCGAAAATCTACGATATCTTGCGGAGTTCCTGATAATTCCAACATCTCATGATCACGTGCAGCTTCTAAACCTCTAGTTTCTAACTGATCTCTAAGTTTTGACCGTTGTTCAACTTTGGATTCATCATCTAGCACATTCTCTAATTTTACAATTAGTTCAATGGTCTTACCAAGTCTATTCATTACTAGTTTCTTATTCCTAAATGACTCAACTCTTGCTAATCTTAGTTGTTCTTTCTTTTCGAGTAATTCGCCATGAAGATCTTTTTGCTCACGCTTGAAACGTTGTTCATCTATCTTGTCTACTTTCTTCTTTGTCCCATCTGATAAAATATCTGCTAGATATCTTTGCTTACTAGATGCTCGAGGTCCAGAAATAACTGCATCAAGTACAGATTTGGCAACTTCTTTTTTTAAACCATAATTATTCACTAAGGTTTCTACATCCAGATCTTTTAAATCGCCAACCTTAATGCCTCCTTCGGATAGAATCTGTGCTGTGTTTTCGTCAATACCTCTACGAAGTAATGCCAGATATGTGTCCTTCTTTGCCATCTCATCCCCTCGATATTTTGGTGACCTACTTATGGTTCACCGTGTGTTGCGGACAGGGGGGGCCTCTTTCAAGTAGTGGTAAAAATGAGTCTTTAAATATTCTATTTAGAGGAAATAATATCTGTGAGTACTGTCCATTCTTTCGGACCTAATTCTTCGGGCCTTAAATTCGGCCAATCTTCTGGTAATCCAGAAAAAGATTCTGTAAAAATATCTTTCATTGCGGAATTCCATCTCTCTTTATGCCATCCCTTTACTCTATTCAATCTCTTAGGTGATTTTGATAATGACGTACGTATTTTTTTCCTTCTATTTGAATAACAATGTTTTGTTATAAGTCTGAATAACTTTCTATTAATACTTGTAGTTTCTTTTCTTTGGGTCGGTTTCATAAGTACTAATCTAGAATTTACTCTTGGTGCAGGGCTGAAGCAATTGGAAGGAACTTTTCGATCCAATGTTACTTCAAAATCTAGCCATAATGACATACCTAGAGGCCCGCGCGTATCATATCCATCGTCCATAGCCATACGTTCTGCGAACTCTTCTTGTACGAGTAAAGTAATACAATGTAGTGGACTTTTTAGATGATGAGTTTGTATTTTTTCAAGAACCGGGCTAGAAATCTGGTAGGGAAGATTAGAAATTATATGAGTTAAATCATCGGGCCAATTACCGATTAAGGCATCTTGTTCAGATATCATTAATCGGCAATCAGAATCTGAAAAAATTCGATTCAAATGTGCGACTGACTCATTATCTATCTCTAATGCAGTTAACTTTGCACCTGATCTTAATATCTCCAATGAGAGAGAACCTGGACCAGGGCCTATTTCTAAAACATGAGAATTTGAATTAAGGGTACTATTTTTTCCAGAAGATATTTCGATAGCTCGCTGAATTACGGAATCATCTACTAAAAAATGTTGACCAAGTGATTTGTTGGGATTAATTCTATCGCGTAATAGGTCAACAAGTAAGCGAGTATCGAGATCGGAAAGAAGAGTCACGTATTACACGCCGGTCCTAAGTAACAAATCAAGTAGACGAGGAATTTGTACTGAATCTTCCATTTCGATTACATACCTTTCTGCTAGTAATTTTACCGATTCAATGGAACACTTATCATCGATATCATTGAAATTTTCCCAACCAATCATTCCACGTGCCTGAACCATTTGTTGAGCTTTTGATTTACCTATAGTAGGAAGAAGTTGAAAAGAATGTACTTTCAGTGATATATTATTTGCTCTATTGAAGAAGCTTAAATGTTTGTCTGGATTGCTAACAATATCTTCCATAATTGCTTCGACTAGTTCGGATTGAGTTGTGGTTGTGATATCTTTGTATCGAATTTCAGATAAATGCCCAATTTTTTCAGAGGGTAATTCTATTTTATCTCCGTTTGACAATGTTCCATCGTTTAATCTTGCTTTTACCAAATATAACGAAGGAGAGGTGAGTGCTTCAATTTCAAAACCAAAGGGTCTTTTCTCCAATAAATCTAATATTTTGACATGTGTCTCAGAATGAAATTTATCATCCTCGGGACCAGGTTGCTTTCTAGGTAGCATCTTTATCAAATCCATCTGGGAGGTTATGCCTCATGAATATAGTCATAGATATGTATTAAATTATCATTTTAAAGTACATGTTGCTTTATCACGTCAATTAATTCTTCAATTTCAGAAGTATCCATTGCAATTCTCTTACTTGCAATTACTACTCTAATATCTGCAACAGACATCGGACACAGTTCTGCTATCTTAGCAGATATTTCTGGATATTGATTTAATTTCTCATTTTCCATTAATTTATGATATAAATCTGTAAAAACCTTTGGATCGGTTTTTAAATTTCCTGATGGATGGCCTTGACCACTAGCTGACCACTCAGCATGCTGAAGTGCCATTGTTTGTTCATATGATAGTTCACCACGTCTCTTTTGAGCGTCTAGAAGTAAATCTCTAACTGTGGCAACATCAACAAATTCTTCTTCTGTCATATTTATCCCTCAATTGGCCTTAGGTGTTCAGGTCTAGCAACTACAGTCTTCATCATATTTCCATCTTTGACACTTACGACAAATGCACGTCCTTGGGATCCAGTTATTTTTCCAGTTCTTCCTTGGAACCGGCGATGAGGCATTCCACCTTGTTGAGCTCCATCTAGCACGATAGCTACTCTATCTCCAGGTTGGTATTGATGCATTATTCGATTAATGAAAATACGTCCTTTTTCTCTTTTACTTTTTCTGAGAATACTGCGAGTACCTTGACGAAGACCGTGTGTGCGTGTAACCATAATATCACCAAACGACTAATGTCGTCGAAGCGGGCGACTTACACCGTATTATTAAGGACTCGGATTTTAGAGGAACTTAATTATCTTGATTTTCTTCATCATCATGTATCTCATTAACGTCCAACCATAAAATTTCACAATCTAATCCTATCTTGCCTGAAACAGAGGGTACGGTCCTTCCTTCATCTGAATGAACTAGCTCTTTTACATACGTTCCAGCCTCACAACGGACTTCGAATTGTATTTCGTCTCCATCTATATTTATATTACCTAAATTATTAATTTTTCTTTTTCTTATTTTCGCCGCTCTGCGATGTGAAACTCGTTGCGGAGTTTCTTGATCGAGTGTAACACCTGATAATGAGGAGATATGACTTATTATCTCTTCCTCGACAAAATCTCCAGATACTTTAAATCTAATAGTATACGATTTTTCAGAGCGAGAAGCTTTTATTTTAGATATTAATGATCTATCAGTTCTTTCCAGGCTATCAATTTCAACTTTTCCAATTGCGTTTTCATTAATCATAATAACTAAATCTTTTAATTCTGGGATACGAGACATTGGTTTCTTGATTTCGATAATAAATGGCCGTCCTTTTCCTAACATTCGAACATCGATATCTTCTCTTCCCATACCGTGAAATGATGTATCTGCAGCATTGAGAGCAATTCTAATAGGTTCCCCAACAAGATCTTGAACTGAATCAAGATATTGTAGACCTGACTCATTACATGACTGACATCCTCTACCTTTACAAGCTCTGCATGGCCATCTTGTCTGAGGTATTTCTCTACTTAATTTTCTGTATCTACCATAGAAATATATTGGACGAACGTCGACATCAACTCTTAATGTTAATCCGTCAATAAGAACCATTAAATCTGGTTTTTCTTTTACAAATATAACATCAGATTCCAAGTTATTATTGATTTCCTTCTGTATAGAATCAACCATTGCAGATTTTAATGGTCTTGATCCAGTTGCACCATTTCTAGTCCTTATTTGGTCTTCATCATTAATCAAATCTTTAGGTAAATGAATTCCTATTTGCATTGTTGAATATTCTAAATCTGATATTTTTTCAGTTATTCTGTTGACTATGTTCTTAATATCATCAAACAAGTTTTCACATAGTGGACAAAGTGATGTATCAAATGATTTTTCTAAAGTGTCATCCCTATTGTATGCTTCCAATCTTACTTCGTTGCCTGACATATTATTCTTTCCCGAAACGCGTGCAAGACAATAATCACAAGTTCCAATTTTAATAATATGCGCTATTCCTAATGGAGTTGGACAGGGTGGAGAATTCCAATCAAGTGTTTTACCTTCAAATTCAAAATCATCTCCATCAAACCATTCCTCAGTTTCTTTATCAGTTGCATCTTTATTTGTTTCTTCATCAAAATCCACTACAGCGGAAGAATATCCGGCATTAGAAAATTTATGCCATTCATCATCATCTTCATCATCTTTTTCAGAGTCCTTCGGAGTATTTTGAGACATAATATCACCTATCGAGAAAGGGGCGACCCTATTCTTCGACGTCAATTCCTAGAGTACTTCACATTTGAATGCTTCATAATTTAAATTTGATTTCCAGATTCTTCTGAAATAATTCTGAGATGTGAAAAAGAATGTATGCCACTAGAACATCCAGTTGGCCAAGTCAGTTGAATTCCATAATGTCCGACTGGATCTACACGGGGTTTGTCCATTGTCAATCTAGATATCTCTTCATGGAATTCGACCAACCTTTGTTCATTTTCTTGGCGTGGCTTACATTTTGCACATTGACAACGGGAACGTATCGCCAAATAATCGACTACATATGAGATTCCATCTTTAAATCTGAGAATACAGGATTCTTCAGAACGCTCAATGGCGACTAGTTGGTTACGCTCTTCCATATCTTTCGATTCGTATGTGTTTCTTGAATGTACTCTAATTTAATTTCAAATGTATTCGATATCGGAACAGTCTTTGATATGCACTGGGTCCAACCAAATAATATGCAGGTTGAAAGTAACTTTTCTAAAATAGTAAAGGTTACCATAGAAGAATCTTACAAATACTGTGAAGATATAACAAGGAAATCTTCTACGTCATTCTTGAGGTCATTTAGACATTTACCATTAAATAAGAGGCAATCTGTATATGCAATGTATGCTTTCTGTAGAAGAGTAGATGATGTAGTCGACGGTGATTGGTTGCCAGATTTAGATAATCTCTCTAAAAAAACTTTGATTGATCTGGAAATAAAGTCCAAAGATAGGGCAATATCTCTTTCTGTAAAAAAACAACAAGAACCAGTTAATGATGATTTATCTCATTTCAAAAGAGTTAGGACTTTGCAGTGGTTTAGAGATAATCTTGAAAGGATTGAAAATAAAGAATTTGTTTCTCATCCAATATTTGTGGCACTTCAAGATACTTTAGAGAAATTTCCTATAAATATTGAGCATATGTATATGCTAATTGAAGGAATGGAGGATGATTTGTATCCAACTAATTATAAAACATTTGAAGAAGTCAGAGGATATTGTTACAAAGTAGCCTCTACTGTTGGACTATCATTAATAGAAATTTATGGATATTCTAATCCTGATGCAAGAGAACATGCTGAGGAAATGGGTATCTTTTTACAAATGGTCAATATCCTTAGAGATATAGAAGAAGATTACAAAAAAGGAAGAATATATCTCCCTACCGAGGAATTATCAAATTTTGGAATAGATTATACTAATCTTGAAAATCCTGAACTTCCACAAAAAGATTCCTGGAAGGCTTTTATGAGACATTATATATTTAGAACAAAGGTCCACAGAGATAATGCAATAAATTTAATGCCCCTTCTAAATAAAGACTCTAGAGTTTCGCCATCAATAATTTGTTCGGTATATTCAGAGATATTATCCGAAGCAGAAAACAGAAATGGTGATGTATTGTCAAGAAAATTAAAATTGGGCTTTGTGAAGAAAATTGGATTTGCATTTTCTATGCTTGGATTATGGAAATAAATCCCACTGTAAAGAAAACAATATTATTGGTTAATACTGGAGTATTACATTTATTTATTGCCCATAAATGGGATAATTCCGGAAATTGTATCTCCAATGACCCTACTTGCTAAGTTATTGAAAGTACTTGGAATTGGAGAAAGATATACTTTTCCAGTTCCTGATATGATATTAACAAATCCTTCTCCGCCAGCAAACTTTGACATGAGGCCTTTTCCTAGTAGTTTTGTCTCATATTTCAAACCTGCATCTCTAGCAACCGCAAAGTTACCATCGACTGTGAGTGTGTCATTTACCAAGTCAACTACTTGTATTGGACCCTGTGAATAGTAAACTAGAGTTCCATTTCCTGAAACAGAAGTTTGCCATATTCCTTCTCCACCAAAGGCCATCGATTTCAATCCTTTATTTCTTTTAATTCCTACTTCGATTCCTTCATCTGAACAAATATAAGCTCCTTGATCAAGAATCATCGAATTACCATTTAATTCCATAATATGATATTCTCCAAACGTTGGAGGGCCAAAGATTACTTCACCAGTACCTGTGTATGTTGGTCTAAACACAGATTCACTAGATACCATTGATTTAAGAAATCCTCCAACGCTAGGTGCTTTGGTTTTCATTTCTATACTTCCGATCATGTAATGCAAAGCACCAGATTCTGCACGTACTGTTTCTCCATTTAGTGTAGCTTTTACCATTCTTAATTCTTCAGAGTCTATGATTTCATATTGTACCATAAAAAATCCACTTAATGTACCCTTTATAAATTGAGTTATTACTTATTTTGATTTATTAATTCCTTTCACGAGAGGAAAGGGTATAAAATAATACTACTTTATATTTAGAATGTTAAGAAGTACAATGATGCCAGCATTCATATGTATTGATTATTACTGGTAAACATGAGTTTACCATTGGATAGTGATGTTTGGCACAAAGTTATGAAGTCTAGTAAGATGAAATCAGGCAAGAAGAAAATGAAGAATATTGGTTTACGTAGCATCATGATTTTGAGAGATGATAATGGAATTCATGCAACTGACGCATTGTGTAGACATATGGCGTGGCCATTAGCATTTGGAGGGAAAATCAAGGATGGTTGCATTACATGTCCACTTCATCAAACTCGATATGACTTAAATGATGGCGTAGTACAGGAGTGGTCGCCATTCCCACTTTTCCCATTATATGGGAAATTACTTGGAAAAATGAGAAGGCCAAGCCCCCTCGCCATTCACACGACGAGGGAACTTGACGGTTGGGTTGAAGTCAAATTGAGTAATTAATCAGACTTTTCAGTATTTCTTCTTTGAGCTAATAGAACTGCCCCTAGAATTGATACTATCGCTAGTGAAGATGCGAAACCTGGTGTTGCATCATCATCTTCATCAGATACTGGTTCCTGAACAGCTTCTATTCCACTACCAACAATGACTTTTCCTTCCATTCCCATGGATGCATGAGGCTCACAGATGTAGTTAAAAGTTTGATCTTCATCAAAAGTTAGTCTGTAGTCAACGGTTGTAGCTGCTGCTCCACTGTATAATCCGCCCACCATTCTCATGGTATCTCCTTCAGCTGCTATTTCTGCAACATTGTGTTCCATTGATGAATCTGTCCAGATCCAGCATACTGTTTCACCTACTGCAATGTTCAGAGATGTGTGGTCATATGCATATCCTGTATCATCGATTGACACGAGATAGTCACATCCTTCGGGAAGCACTGGTGCGTTTACCGGTGGCGTTAGTACTGCATCGATTACGTGGATTACTCCATTGGATGTCATTACGTCTGCAGATGTTACTGTTGCTCCAGATACTGTCACTGCTTCAGTTGAAACAGTAAATACTAATTCATCGCCATTCAATGCTGTTGCTACCATACCATCCGATAAATCGGTAGACATAACTTGTCCTGATACTACGTGGTAAGTTAGAATGTCAACTAATACTGCTATTTCTTCAGCAGTATCAAAGGAATCTAAGTCAATTCCCGCTGCTGCGAATGCTGCATCTGTTGGCGCGAATACTGTGAAAGGACCTTCACCTTGTAGTGTTGCAACCAAGTCTGCCGCAGTAAGTGCTGCAACTAATGATGTGTGAATTCCTGTAGATATGGCTGTTGCTGGTATGTCACCTAGATCTGCTGGAGGAGTTAATACTGTATCGATTACGTGGATTACTCCATTAGAAGCTGGTACATCGGCAAGAGTTACCATAGCGCCAGATATTGTCACTGAGTTTCCAGAGATAGAGACAGTTAAATCATCGCCATTCAATGCTGTTGCTACCATACCATCCGATAAATCGGTAGACATAACTTGTCCTGATACTACGTGGTAAGTTAGAATGTCAACTAATACTGCTATTTCTTCAGCAGTATCAAAGGAATCTAAGTCAATTCCCGCTGCTGCGAATGCTGCATCTGTTGGCGCGAATACTGTGAAAGGACCTTCACCTTGTAGTGTTGCAACCAAGTCTGCCGCAGTAAGTGCTGCAACTAATGATGTGTGAATTCCTGTAGCTGTGGCTGATGTGGCTATGTCTACTGGTGGTGTCCATACATATGCTTCACAAACTGCTTGGGAAACATCTGTCAAACCATGAGATACCGTATTATAACATCCTGTTAATGTCTGGCCCCCCATAGTATAGTTTTCCACATACATGTAAGATGCACATTCTTCCATGGTTGATCCTGCTGCAATCATGTGAGTAATTGTGTTGTAACAGATTCCTATGCCTGTGTAAGGAGTAGGTGGCGTTAGTACTGCATCGATTACGTGGATTACTCCATTGGATGTCATTACGTCTGCAGATGTTACTGTTGCTCCAGATACTGTCACTGCTTCAGTTGAAACAGTAAATACTAATTCATCGCCATTCAATGCTGTTGCTACCATACCATCCGATAAATCGGTAGACATAACTTGTCCTGATACTACGTGGTAAGTTAGAATGTCAACTAATACTGCTATTTCTTCAGCAGTATCAAAGGAATCTAAGTCAATTCCCGCTGCTGCGAATGCTGCATCTGTTGGCGCGAATACTGTGAAAGGACCTTCACCTTGTAGTGTTGCAACCAAGTCTGCCGCAGTAAGTGCTGCAACTAATGATGTGTGAATTCCTGTACTTGCTGCTGTGGCTGGAATATCCAATACATCTGGTGGTGGGATTAATACAGTATCAATTACGTGGATTATTCCATTTGAAGCTGTTACATCGGCTGATGTTACAGTTGCCCCTTCTATCATAACAGTTCCATCCGTTACTGAGAACGTTGCAAAATCGCCATTTAGCATGGTGACAGTCATTCCGTCGACCACATCTGCTGCGTTCACGGCTCCATCATATACGTGGTACATCAAAATATCAGATAGAGTTGAATTTTTTTCATCGGTATCATATGTAGTAAGATCTATTCCTGCTGCTGCGAATGCTGCATCTGTTGGTGCAAATACGGTGAATGGCCCGTTTGCGCTTAATGCTTCAACCAATCCTGCGTGGCTCAGTGCAGCCACGAGGGAGTCATGGACACCTGTGTTTGCGGCATTGGTTGGTATGTCTTGGTTTTCATCTGCGACTACTATCGGAGAGAGGGCGAGACTGGCGGTCATTAGCACGGCTATCATAACTTTTGAGTTATACATGGGGCGGGGTCTTCACAATCCCCTTTTATATGGGTGTTTCTAACCATAGCATTTCACTCTCTATTTTGAAAACGACTGATTATAAGTACCAAGACAATGAGAAGGTCGTGATGAAAGAGTCTTTAGATACCGATGTAATAATCGTTGGAGCAGGGCCCGGAGGATTAGCATGCTCCTTACTATTGGCAAAAGCCGGACTCAAGGTGAAAATAATTGAGAAAACCAACTCTGTTGGTGGAAGAACAAAGGTAATAGAAAAAGATGGTTTTTACTACGACAACGGTCCCACGTTTTTTCATTATACGGAAATAATTGAGGAGATTTTTCAGGCCATTGGAAAAGACGCACACGAAGAATTGAACCTCATACGACTAGAACCAAACTACAGGTTAGTATTTGGAGAAGGCGGCTCATTGAATGCTAGCACTGACGAAGAATACATGGTTACGCAAATTGAAGAATTGTGCGGTAAAAAAGATGCAGAAGGATTTAGAAAGTATGTGATTGATAACAGAAAAAAGTTAAAATTGTCAAAAAATTGTTTAAATTCGCCATGGTCAAGTTGGACAGATTTGGCCAATAAAAGAGCTCTCAGAGTGGCAAAAGTACTGCGTCCATGGAGAAGCGTAGCATCTGATTTGTCTAAATTCTTTGATGATGACAGGATGCAACTCGCCATGAGTTTTCAGACGAAGTATCTCGGCATGTCTCCGTTTCAAGCCCCAAGCTTATTCACAATTTTATCGTTTTTGGAACTAGAATATGGAATATACCATGCCAAGGGCGGATTAGGGACTGTAACTGAAAGAATGGGGATACTCGCTAAAGAACTGGGTGTTGAAATTTGTTTAAATGAACCAGTAGTAGAATGCCTATTCAGCGGTAAAGAAATTGTTGGAGTTAAGACTGATAAAGATACATATGAAGCTAGGAAATATGTTATGAATGTAGATTTTGCAACAGGTATGAAAGGGTTAATTCCTGATAAGTTGAGAAAGAGATGGTCAAACAAAAAATTAGACGAGAAATCTTATTCATGTTCTACCTTCATGCTGTACCTTGGAGTAGATAAAAAATATGATTTGGATCATCACCAGATATATGCCGCAAAGGATTATCATACGAACTTGAAGGACGTTACGGAAAATAAAATAACCTGGGATGATCCATCACTGTATGTACAGAATGCTTGTCTGACTGATCCTTCAATGGCACCTGAAGGTCATTCAACTATCTATGTACTGGTTCCAGTATCTAATGTGCATGAGTCGATAAACTGGGAGGACATAAAACATGAGTACAGAGATGTGGTTCTTGAAACCATGAAAAAATTAGGATATGATGATCTGAAAGAACATATAGTTTCAGAAACTATAGTTACCCCAGATGATTGGGGAAATAGAGATATTTACAAAGGTGCAGTATTCAATTTGGCTCATGGCTTAGATCAAATGCTTTGGAGACGTCCGCAAAATAGATTCGAAGAATTAAATGATCTATTTTTGGTAGGTGGAGGTACACATCCAGGAAGTGGATTGCCTACCATTTTCGAAAGTGGAAGAATAAGTGCTAAGTTAATATGTGCAGATTTAGGCATAGAGCCGGACTGGAATGGTGTAGACACTTGGTTTGAAGATATCAAGAAGCCCAAAGTTAAACCAATGATGAAGGTGTGATGATGAAAGTAGCAATGATATTTTCAATCATATTAGTGATGGGTTCATTAGCAGGATGTATACAAGAAAAACAACAAGTACAGGAGATAACAGAAGTTTCTCCTGCTCCCGAGAGAATGTCTTTTTCATCTTCAGTAATGGGAGATGCAGATAATAAATCTGCATTCGATTTGGAGAAATATGTCTCTGATGGGCCAGTCTTGCTAATTTGGGTAGCTGCAGGATGTAGAGGATGTCATTCTTGGACTGATGAAATAAATGATGAAGTTAGTAATGGGAATATTAGTAGCTCATCAGTGCTTAGTATTCACAGATATCCCTCATTTGAATCATCAGAATACGTAGAAGAAGTATATGGTGAAAACTCAACCAATCCTACCTTGTGGACTTTAGCACTACCATCAGAAGATACTCCAATAGTAGATTTAGATTCTGGATTGGAAAGTGACTATTCATTGTATGAATCTTTCAATAATCCTTCAACGCCAACATTACAAATAATGGATCCATCAGGTAAGTTGATATGGTCTTCGTCAACGTATTGGCCATCAGATGATGTTGTTGATGAAATTAGAAATATAATAAAATGAGGTTTAAAAATGGACATATATGACTTATCTTTCTTCTTTTCGACAATGTGGGTTGGACCATTTTGGGTTGCCATGATGATATATCCTGAACATGACAAAACCAAACAATTAATGCAAGGACCATGGTTTTTTGTAGGTCCAATTGCTATTTGGTTCTTGATTACCTTCTCTGACCCATCTGGCCTGATAGAACTAGCAAAGGACTCAATGGACCCTAATAATGCATTACAGGGGTTGGCAGATTTATTGAGTACAAAAGCAGGAGCTTCGGCTGCATGGGCTCACATGGTTGCGGGAGATATATTTGTTACAAGATGGATTTGGAAAAGATGTATAGCCGCCGACTGCGCAAGGTGGATATCAATAACTTCGATATTCTTTGGAGTTATGTTAATGCCGATAGGGCTAGCATTGAATTTAGCCTTGGTAAGAGGAACTCATAATAATCAAACATAATTAGCCACCGTTTAGGGGCCTGTATATGAAAATTAGACTACATCAGTTTTTGTCTAAATCAGGGGTTTTTTCTTCTAAATCAGCATTAAAAAAAGCGATATGGGATGGAGAAATTACTGTAAATGAATCAATTGTAAAAAATATAAGTTTTGAATTCAATCCCAATACAAAAAAAGTTACATATCGAAACAAGGAATTACATTTACCTATTGAAAATTTATATTTTCTGTTGAATAAACCAAGTGGATATATTTGCTCAAGACTGAATTCTCAGGAGAGAGAGTATGGTAAAAAATCAATATATGAGATATTTCGTGGGGTTGTATCTGCTGGTGCATATGAGTCGCTAATTACAGTCGGAAGATTGGATGAAGAAACTACAGGATTTTTATTGGTAACAACTGATGGTAAATTAGTTCATAAAATAACTAATCCAATCAATAATATACAAAAAACATATTATATCGAGACAATGGAAATGATAACAGAAAAACAGATTAATTCCATCAAGACTGGGGTCAAAATAATTGTAAATGATCATGGTGAAACTCAAAAATATATGACAAGGCCTGCTAGGGTAAGTGAAATCACTGATTATACAGTTAAATTAACGATTGATGAAGGGAAAAAGAGAGAAATTAGAAGAATGTTTCACTCCCTTGGTAATGAAGTAGATACCATACACAGAATATCAACTGAAAATATGCATTTGGTAGATTATAATTTAGAAATGGGTGAGTTTTGTAAAATATCAATTGAAGATATTAAAGAATTTATATTTGATGAATATTGATTAGAGGTTGTAGATTGAGTCTTCCTATTCTGTATTCCTTCAGAAGGTGTCCCTACGCCATGCGGGCTCGTATGTCCATAGTCAGATCTGGATTCAAAGTTGAGCATCGCGAGGTTGCCTTGACAGATCGACCGGCCCATATGATGGAAGTCTCACCAAAGGGAACAGTCCCAGTTTTACTGTTATCAAATGAAACTGTCATCGAAGAGAGTTTAGAAATTATGCAATATGTACGTTCATGGGATTTAACACAATATGAGAAAGAATGGATAAAACGTAACGATATCGAATTCAAATTTCATCTCGATCGTTATAAATATTCAAATCGCTATGATGATATTGATAAATTAAAACACAGAACATCTGCATGTAAATTCATAGAAGCGCTGGAAGAAGAGATTCCTGATGGTAATATGAGTGATGCAATCTTTCCCTTCGTTAGACAGTTTGCTAATCATAATCGTGAGTGGTTTGATGCACAGAATTGGCCTAATGTACATCAATGGTTAGCAGCAAATCTTGAATCAGAGGAATTCTATGAATGTATGACCAAACATAATCAATGGGTTCCTGCATAAATCCATTTTTTTCAAATTACTGGCCTGTTAAATCAAACAATAACATGTAACCATCGGTCTTTGCGGTAAATATCAAAGTTTCTGGACCTGATATATACAAACCATCGCCTTCCTCAATCAACACTTCTCCGAGGTAACACGAACCTTTTGGCATATGGAAATATCCCAAACGACTTTGTTTAAGGATATAAGTAGTATTTACGCCCATTTTAATATTACCGCCGAGCATGTATACGTCCTGGTGTAAACCCACTCCCCCACTAACTCCTCTGGGGCTAGCAAGTACAGGTAGTGTGACGCTATCTGAAACAGTAGGTTTCAATTGTATCTGTTCATACGAGGGTGGCATATTCTCATTATCTGGAAGTATCCAAATTTGTAGAAATTCAGTTTTTTTATTCTTATAATGATTCTTCTCACTATGATTGACTCCGGTTCCAGCGCTCATTCTCTGAATCTCTCCCGGGCGAATGACTGTCATATTTCCCTCACTATCCTGATGTTCAAGAGCTCCTTCCAATACTATGGAAACAATATCCATATTATGATGTCTATGTGATGGAAAACCAGAACCCCCAATAATAATATCCTGATTTAAAACACGCAGTGGCCCTATTCCCATATGATTGGGATTATACCAACGGGCAAAGGAAAATGAATGGCGAGTATCCAACCAACCATGATTTGCTTTTCCTCTATTTTCGGATTTATGTATTCGGATTGTCATGTGTGAACTCCCTCAAGTGGTCCGAGAGGAATAATTCTAAATGTGTTAATGTTTTGATGAGACCAGTAATAATGAGACTTAATATGTTGCCAATGACAAGTTTCACGTACTCCAGGGATATCAATTACTCGTTCAATAAAAGAATTCAAATTGGGGTAATCTATGATTCTTCGTAAATTACATTTGAAATGAACAACATAAACCAAATCGAATCGTACTAGCGTGGCGAATAGGCATATATCTGCTTCGGTAAGTTGGCCGTTTCCATCTCCTACTAGCCAATTCCTATCATTTAGATGGGTTTCGAGTTCATCAAGACGATTGAATAATGCAGTAACGGCTTTATCATATGCATTTTGGTTACGCGCAAAGCCAGACTTGTAAACTCCATTGTTAACAGACTCGTAATTAGCATCAATCATTGAGTCAATTTCATCCCGTAATTCTAAGGGGCAAAGAGAAGTTCCGTTACCAAGATCAGATGTTGAGAAAGTATCAAACATCCTGATAATATCACGGCTTTCGTTGCTGACAATTGTTCCATGATGACGATCCCATAATACTGGCACTGTACCTATTTTGGTACTTTCCTGCCATCCATCAAATGCTCTGTTGTAAATTCCTTCAAGACTAGTTTCTCCATTCACTGTATCTGCGGTTGCTCCTTCTTCTTCTTCATTAAATGACCAGGACCCATCAGGATTCATGCGCCAATCGACTACATCAACTGTGATATGATTTTCCAGTCCCAGTATCTTTCGTGTGATGAGGGTCCGGTGGGCCCAAGGGCAAGCATGAGAAACGTATAGGTGATATCTTCCACTTTGTATGTCAAAGGTTCCATCCTTCGTTATCCAATCGCGAAATTCACTAGTTTTTCGCACAAATTTACCCGAATCAAAGGACTCGGTCCAAGCCCCAGCTTGTTCATTAATATTGCTCATATAGGTGATAAAAACTCAGACTGATAAAAACTTTAGTTTCACAGATGATACAAAAAATATATAATAAAATATTTTAAAATATCATTCCATAGACGTTTCATGGTTTAGGTTGGCATGGAAGATATTCACTTTGATTCATTCTTCTTTCTAGCCAAATAGGGCCACCAGGTACAATTGAAAGGATTCCTCCAGTAAAGACGGTGCGTATGTTCCATTTTTTTTGAATCCAACCCAGCGTAAGCAATCCGATATACAAAATCCAAAGTAACCCATGAATGGGCCCGATAACTTTGACAAGGATTTCATTATTACCTAGATATTTTAGAGGCATGGCGATGAAGTATAAACTTACAGTGGAACAGGTCTCTGCAAACCCAGAAATATTGAATAAACGCATCAAATCAACAATTTAAAATCAATTATTCGGACCAAGTCGTTACAAAATATTAAATTAATTTCCGATTAATTTGTAATCTTCAGAAAGAGGTGTGGCACCAGTTTCCATGGATATTATTTTACCATTTTGGAATCGCATAAACGATAATACAGCTTCAGAATCAGAATCATTAGCAAAATGAACGATAGAATGTGCAACACCTACCTCATCATTTTCGAATAAAATTCGATTATGTTCTGAATTAGGTGTATTTTCACCGCCTGCAAACCCCAAAATATCTGTCTTACTCATGGTCATACCTCCAACATGTGGATTGAATACACATTCATCATGAATGATATTTGCAAGTGCGTCGACATCTCCGTTATCCCAGGCTTCATTATATGCTTCTATTATAGACATAATAAACTCTAGATTAGTTCTAGTTTTAATTTAATCGGATTAAGAACCTCAAAATATTATTTCTAATAATACGGATAACATTAGTATAGGAAAAGTTGTGATTTTTGTTTGTTTTCTCCTCATCGCTTAAATCCGCATCTAATGTAAGTCAAAGTTGGTAGAAATAATATATGAAATAAATATAATATATCTAAGGGATTAGGATAATTTGCTATCATCTAGCCGGAGGTATGATGGGTGAGGCCTTGGATGCTGAAATAATTGAAGAAAAAGAAGGCTTTGTCATCAAAAGTTATTCTTTTTTAATCGATTTAGGCCTAGGTAAAAAGGTTGGAGTTTTGATTACTACTGTTGTAGTAGTAGGAATGATTTTTATCTCAACTATTTGGTCAGCAGCAGGTCCCGGTGGCTTTAGTAATTCAGAATATGATTGGTGGGAAATATCAGTTCATGAACGAGAGAATATGGAGCTAAACATGACCGGGTGGAGGAGTCAATTGCCCGTTGAAGGTCTGTATTCTTGGTCTGGGCCAACAGAATATTTTGTTGAAGTTGAACTACCAGCTTCTGAGCAAGATGTGGGATATCCTGAGCCTGCTCTCATGCATATTTCTTTGTGGATGCCAGATGTTCCTAATGGGACAACGGTTCCCGTAATCGCAACTGTCCATCCATACTATGATTTTGGGGGCGAAGGAGTTGCTGGTGAGGATTCTAATCCAAATACTGTTCCTGATGCAGGTGTTGGTTTATGGATATTAGAAGAATTTGTTCCTCACGGTTATGCTCTTGCTCAGATTTCAACATTCGGTACAGGGAAATCCACTCATTGTCAAGATGTAAAAGGACTTGGTGAACAAATTGGCATTCAAGCAGCAGTTCACTGGCTCGGCGAACAAGAATGGTCGAATGGTAATGTTGGGTTAATGGGTAAATCGTATGCTGGAACAACCAATTGGGAAGCTGCACAAAATCCTTCTGAACACCTCAAGACCATTGTTCCAATATCGGGATCAATTGGAGTTGAGCAAATGTTCTATCGAAATGGTTCTAGTGAGGCTAGAGCAATGCTCTATGATGTCCTCTATGAAGGAGCTACCGCTGATGCTACGAGTGATGATATGAGGTTCTGTTCTGATGATGTGATAGGGCCTTTGAATCCTTTTACAACTTGGTTAGGTGCAGGTTTGGGAGGTGATGAATGGAATGATTATTGGGATGAAAGATATCATTTACAAGACGTAATAGATAATTATCAAGGAAGTGTATATATTGTTTGGGGACTTCAAGATTGGAACGTAGATCCATATCATGCATTCCCCACACATCAATTATTGAAGGATGCTGGAATTAATGTGCGTTCTATTTCTGGGCAGTGGGGACATAACTACCCTGACCAACCTACCGTTCATGAGGAATTAGAATCGGGATATGGTGAAGAAGCATTTCCAGGCGTAACAAGAATGGATTGGGCAGTTGAATTATTTCCTTGGTTTGAATATTATCTGAAAGATATAGGTGAAGAACCTGAGTCTTATGTCCAAGTACAGAGAAATGATGGAGAATGGCATATTGAAGAAACATGGCCAGCAAAGGATACTGAAAATGTGCAGTATGCCATTACTGATTGGGACGGAGGAATGTCTGGAACCGTTAATTCTCAACAATCGATGATGATTACTAGTCAGCCTTTGATAGAAGATATGCATATCTCAGGATTGCCAACATTACATATTGATGCTAGAACAAATACTTGTAATGGAGGTCAATTATTTGTTACAATGTTTGATGGTACTTCGGGATTAAGATTGGGTCATGCAACTATGGATGTGAGATATAGAGATGGAGGGTATGATGCACAGCCAACATCACCTTTGACAAATTATAGAATGCTGATGGAATTTAATCCAATGGACGTAATAGTTCCCAAGGGACATACAATTCAGCTAGTAGTGACTGAAACCGGAGAAGACTATTTGCCATCACCATGTGCTCCGATAGGAATGACAATATTTGCAGGATATCAGGTTCTAACTTTGCCAACTATAGACAGACCTGTAGATAATGAAAATTGGTTTAATTCACCAAATTGGTGGGATTAATTATTAAAATATTCATGTCTATTTTGAATCGAATACATGTTTACGATAATGAGATAATTCCTCAATACTGCCTCTAACATCATCCATTGCCCTATGCCCGGAGCGCTTACTGAATCTTGGGGAATTAGGATACCACCTTTGGATTACTTCTTTTATTGAAGTTACGTCTACACTCCTGTAATGAAAGAAGTCATGTAGTACTGGCATATATTTCCTAAGGAAACGACGATCTTGCCCTATTGTATTTCCACATAGAGGAGGTACTCCCTCGGGGCAATGTAATCTTAGGAATTCTATAGTTTGTTCTTCTGCCTCTTTCATAGATACTCCATTATTTTGCACCCTCTCAATCAAACCATTTTCTGTATGGTGGGATTGGTTCCATTCATCCATTTTATTCAACTCTTCTTCTGGCTGATAAATCGCTAAACTTGGACCTTCGGCGACAATCTTTAAATCGCCTTCTGTGACTATAGTAGCAATTTCTATAATAGTATTTTCCTGGGGATCCAAACCTGTCATTTCAAGATCTAGCCATACTAAACGCTGGTCAAGCATGTTTCTGTCCCCTGTCCTCGACTTCTTAGGTATTTTCATAATAGTAGACATGATATGTATTAGTATGTGCGCATGGCTGTGTCCGAGGTGGGTTACTTTCAACTTTTGAAAGAAAATAAACCCTTTCGACGCTTATTCGTAGCAGATATGATTTCATACATCGGAGATTGGTTTACTGTAATTGCATTATTCATACTTGCTGGCGAGGCTACTGATAATTCTCCACTTGCAATTGCAGGTGTACTGGTTACCAGAAGTTTTGGGATGGCATTATGTGATCCTTTCTCAGGAATGTTTGCCGATAGATATTCTAGAAAGGGGTTAATGATGTTATCAAATTTTATTTCCCTTTTTGCCTTAGTAACTGTAGTTTCTCTTGATTTATTGAATGGTTTATTTTCTTATTATTTTCTTGCTTTTGTGATGGTACTAGCAAAATCATTATTCGATCCTGCAGAATTTTCTTATCTACCAAAAATATGTACTAATGATGAATTAATTACGGCTAATGCATTAGGATCAGGAGGATGGTCTGTTGCTTTAGGAATAGGAGCGGGAGTGGGGGGTTTCACCATTTCGGAATTTGGAGTTACTACAGCTTTGTGGATTGATTGTTTAACTTTCTTATTTTCAATAATATTAATCTCACGATTACCTCCAGGTGGACCTGACAATCCAGTTCAAACTAAATTAACTCCAAAATCGGCAATACATGAAATAGTTTCTGGGTGGAGATACATCCGCAGTGAGCCCTCCGTTAGGAGAGTAGTTTTTGCCAAAGGAATGTGGGCATCTGGAGGAGGAGCTCAGGTTTTCTTATTGATATTGATAGGAATGGAGACAAGTTTTGGAGAATTGGCGGCCGGAATTGGTCTGCTTTTCATGGTTAGAGGGTTTGGATCTGGATTTGGTCCGATTATTGCTAAACCATTGATGAAAAGGAGAAGTGTTTTGCCCTATCTCCTGGGAATATCAGTTGGTATCTCGGGAATATTTTACGTAGTTGTTTCTCAGATAGAATGGACTAATGCATTACTTTTACTTGTTTTCTGTGCTCATGCTAGTAGTGGAGTGAATTGGGTTTATTCAACAACTATGCTTCAAACTCGTTCAGATGATGAATGGAGAGGTAGAGTTGCAGGTACTGATTATTTAGTGATAACGTTCACGATGGGATCTTCAGCACTTGCTGCAGCATTGATATTGGAAAATCAGGTACTAGAGTTGCGGGAAGTAATTGCAATTACTGGAGTAATACAAATTACTTTAGGGATACTTTGGATACTACTCGCTTCACCCAGTGAGAAGAAGATTTTTTCCTAGATTATTTTCTGAAGACCGACTAAGATCAACAGAGGGAATATTGAGAATAATGTGGTTCTGAGTAATGATTTAGTAGATGCTCTGGCTCTTTCTGTTACTTTATCTTGAATATCCGAATCTATCTTTTCAACTTTCTCTATAGCCTGTTCTTTTACTTGGTCAAGGACTAAATCTATCGCATCCGCCCCCTTATCCAATAATTTACCTATAGAATCCAAGATAAAATTTGGTTCTGAATTTGTAATCCTACCATCTTGTTCAATCACAGGTTCTAGTAACTTCTTCCATGGTCTTGGCAACTCTATTTGCGAAACTCCAGTAAGTATTTCTCTTCCTGCAACTGCAGTATCTACAACTTTACGAGTAGTTTCTAAATTATACTTGGATAAGGCTTTGATATCAATACGTGAGCGACTAATTTTTCCAAAGTCAACAAATATCCAAGCCACACCTGCTAAAAGTAACAAAAACAAGCCAATATCGGGAGTATCTGCCCAACTATTCCATCCGATTGGGCCGATTAGATATCTTGCTATTAAAGCAACAATACCTGGCAAAATAAAAGATAAAACTTCGTTGATAACTATGAGCCAAAACCCCCTTATCGGTAATTTTTTTATTTTTTCTAAAAACCATTTGATATGTATTGTTCTCTCTCCAGGAGGAGCATAGGTATTGACCAAATCAAGCAAAGGAGGAGCAATGAATAAAAGTCTCATTAGAAACGGAATCACAAGTATGAGGATATATGCATCCCATGGTGACATTGGGGGGATATTAGGTAGCACCATGACATCTTCCATGTCTAGTTAGGAGAGGGGGGTACCAATGAATCTCTCTATTAATTTGCTTCATAAATAGATACGAGTGTTAAAAAGTAAAATTGTAAAGACGTATGTATGTCAAAATTCAATTCGGCAATTTTAAATGTGCCAGAAACAGTCAAAAAATGGCATTTCGTAGCATATGATCAGTTAAATCAGGGATTGTTACCAGAATATGATGGAACAGATTTACTTGGTTTAATATTCATAGAAACAACATGGAAGGCACAACAACTTCCATATCACAAGCAAAAATTAGCGTTATTACTTTCTAATCAACGACATTTCGCACTAGAGATGCAAGAATTTGGCCATCCAATTAAATTCATTTACAGTGATAAACAGTATTCAGAAGTAATTAGTGAATTAGTGGATAAATTGGGAGTTATTTCGGCTGTTAAACCGGCTGAATTGATTCTGAGAAAGAGTTTGTATAAACTAGAAGAAGTTGGAAAAGTTAAGATCTATGATCATAAAGGATGGTTTACTACTACTGAAGAATTTATATCGAGTGTAGGTAAAAAACCAATTTGGAGAATGGACAAATTCTATCGGGATATTCGAAAAAGTAGAGGAATTATGCTTGATGAAGATGGTAAGCCGTTAGGTGGTTCTTGGTCATTAGATAGTCAAAATCGACAACCATGGGATGGAATGGCTAAACTACCAGAAAAGATAATATTTGAGTCTGATATTATCAAAGAAGAGGTGATTAATATGATTGAAGATAAATTCTCTCATCATCCTGGAAAAATCATTGCTAATAATATTCCCGCTTCGAAAAAAGATTCGATAAAGCTTTGGATTTGGGCAAAAAATAATGTATTATACAATTTTGGACCTTATGAGGACGCAATGACTAAAGAACATAGATCTTTGTTTCATACTACGATTTCATCACTTTTAAATTTGAACAGATTTACTCCAAAGGAATTAGTTGATGATGTTCTTAAAATGGATATTCCTCTTAATTCAAAAGAAGGATTTGTACGTCAGATAATTGGATGGAGAGAATTTGTGCATCATGTTCATGAGTTGACCAATGGATTTGAAACTGATAATGAAGAAAAATTGGTTCGTAGTGGGGCAGGTTGGCATGGGAATTGGGGTATTCCCAGAAATACTCCAAATATACTGAAAAATACATTTGAATTACCCCCAGCATATTGGGGTAAAAAAAGTGGAATGATGTGTTTGGATAGATCGATTTCTGATGTTATTGAAACAGGATATACGCACCATATCCCTCGGTTAATGGTTCTTTCAAATATTGGGAATTTGATTGGAATAAATCCAAGAGAATTAACAGATTGGTTTTGGGCAATGTTCACTGATGCATATGATTGGGTAGTAGAGCCTAATGTTCTAGCAATGGGGACTTATGCAGTAGGAGAAGTAATGACTACCAAGCCATATGTAAGCGGAACTCCTTATATTAAAAAGATGGGAGATTTTTGTGGAGATTGTTCCCTACACTTCAAAAAATCTTGTCCCATATCAGATATGTATTGGAATTTTTTAGAGGAAAAGAAATCTAATTTTTTGAATAATCATCGTATGTCGATGCCAATGCGTGCATTATCAAAAAGAACCCAAAAAGCAAAAGATACATCGAAGGAAGTTACTGATTACGTAAGATTGAGACTATCGCAAGGCCTGGAACTAGATTCCAAAATTCTAGAAGAAATTAAATCTTAATATAATGAATAAAGATTGTCAAATTAATGACACTTTTGGTGCCCAGCATAATCCATATGGGAACGATAATCGAAGAGGAGCAGGGGGTAGTTTTCTTGTTGGAACTCAAGGATTAATTATGATAAGCCATTATTGTTTGGGAATTTATGAACCAATTTTCTAAAAAAATAATTTTGATGGATAATAACCTAGAATAACTCCCGATTATCGAATTATAATTCTATGATGGATTTTCTACTAGATAGTCGATATATTCTATAACTTCTTGGAATTGTTCATCGATAATTTTCTTGTAGGATATACCGAAATTTACTTTTACACATATCGCAATATGAGCATAGGGGTTTCTTCCTTTAGGATGAGACTTAGATGGAGGTAGCTTTCCAACCAATTTATCCCCAGACTGTTGAATATAAGCCCATATTTTCTTTGTATTTTCTTCATTCATATACCTTCTGCCCACTAATTAAGATAATATTATTTAAAGTTAGAGATTATTAATCAAGGCTGGTCAAAACTCCTTACTGGAGTAGAGCTTGGTGCATTACCTGTTGGCCCAATTGAATTTGCTACCCACTCTTTGGGTTCGTCCTTCGTTTCCTTTTTCCATACTCTGTAGCAGGACTTACATAACGATATTTTTCCTGTTTTACGGGATACTCCTGCAGCACCCCAAACATCCACAGCTCTTTTGTAAGCCATCTTGCGACCTCCGATTTTCTTATCAGCCCAGTTATTACATTCAATAATATCGCATTTTATTTGCCCTTCATATATATCAGATTCTTTCTTTTCCACAGCACTTTTTACTCGGCCATCACGATTCTTACGAGTCTTGGACTTAAATCCCATAAATCGTAATTATGACATCTAGGCATTAAACACATGGTAATATTTACCTATTTTAGCGCGTTTTTATACGCAATAACAATAAACCAATGGATAAATCTTTGATGAGATAATTATAATATGAATATTATAATAATAAATCTCTACGATTTGAATATGTACTGTAGAGTTACAGAAATAAAATTTGATTATACTAAGAGAGAAGAAGTGGTTATCATGCTTGAGAGTCTAAAGGATTCCATGAAGAGTTTTTTGCCGATATTCAGTCTGTATGCACAATTAAAATTGGTGATGGCAAAATTACTAGTATTGCTGTATATTATACAAAAGAAAATTTCATTGCTGCATCCCTATAAGTTGCAAAAAGGATTAGAGGATTTGCTGCATTCTTTACGGCCCCCCTGTAGGTAAAGAAGGTCCTTCGATGCTTTATTTCTAATATTTGTACGATTTTAACGTGTTTGGACATGTTCCTCATACCATTGATAGCAGGGAATTAACCAGCATATTGAGCAGATTGCTAAAGGCAGCGCGACACCTTGATAGTAATACATCGGATCATCTGTGAATATGTATAAAAAACTCAATACCAAAGGTTGGTTTACTACCCAACCGAATAGCGGGCGAAGAACAACCTTCGAGGTCAGCAACATAACGGGCCCGGCCCAAATATTGTACTTATGAATCTATCCTCGTTTTGAGGACACTTAATTCTACAAATACTAAATGCGCAATATTACGGATTAGTGTATATTAGCAACAACTTTCATCCATACTATCCTGAGCACAGAAGCAAGTCTTTGTTGGAATAGTATCAGCCCTTGAGCTGCGCTCATTGAACAAAGCAGTAACTTCAGCAAGTTCTTCAGGTGCATCACCACGGGCCTCAAGACATAGTTTCAATCCTAGTAATCCCCACATATTATCTTTCCAAAGTTCGATATCAGCGCGATAAACCGCTTCAGCTTCTTCTATATGTCCTTGTTCATGAAGAAGAGCACCAAGAATGTGACGGACTGGTTGCATCTGCCCCCATGGTTCGTTATATGCAAGGTTTAGAGAGAGATCAACTCCGCGTCGTAAATGATCAAAAGCAGCAGTAAAATCAGAATGCGATCCACTTTCCTTTGCTAGGAATTGTCTACGATATTCTATCTCGCCGTCAAGTATTGCATCATTAACCAAAAGAATGCAGGGTCCTTCACTTGGATCCTGATACATCAAATTATTGTGTAATACTCTACCTGCTAGAGCAGGATTGTTTATTGCATCCTTGAATAAAGCCTGTTCTGCTTCTGCTTCTGGTACCATGCCCTTGGAAGCATAGGCAACTCCTCTAGCATAATGTTGCGTTGCAATTGCAGCAGGGAATACGTCTGCATCTGTGTGAAGTGGTTCATTCAAGATTTCATCCCACTTACCGAACCTGATCATAACGTGCCAAGGCATTGTGACATAGGACTCTAGGAAGATAGCTCCCATAGGTATGATTCCGGCTAACATAAATTGTACACCAGATTCAGCATCTCCTGCTGGAAGTGTACTAACGGCCTTACGTGCATATTTCAGTGCAGTTTCATATTGCCCTTCGAACATTGCACACCATACTACGAAGTGGTGATTGTGCATCCTATAAAATTTATAAAATTGAGATTCATTACCAGTGATATCAACATAGTGATCATCGGCTTCTACGGCTGCAATATTACAATCCATAGCCTCTTTCCATTGGCCTACCCATGCATCAATATGTGATGGCATATGAACTAAATGGCCTAATCCGGGCATTAGTGTACGAAGTACATCAGCCGCTGGTAAAGCCCTTTCTGGGAACGGTGAAAGTTCCAAAGCATGGCAGTATAAATGACAAAGTGCAGGATGAACCTTTGCTTCTTCTCCACTTTCAAAGGCATCTTCCAGAATCTTAACTAAGAGTAATGTATTATCGTCGGCCGGAGTGATTTCACCAGTAGTTGTGTTCTTATCCCATAATTGCCATGCTTTTAGATTCATGAGTGCTTCAACATAAATTGCAGTAACATCTAAGTCTCCGCTATATTTCTCATAAAGAGGTGCCATAGCATGTGCAAATGCGACATTTAATTCAGGACTATTACCCATATTAAGGACGGTGGGATCTGCTGCATCACGTGCTTCTGCGGAGTGACGCTCTGCTAGTGCATCAATGAGATCTTGTTCTAGTTCGGAACATCCATCTTTGAGAGTAATTGCCTTTTGTATAGAATCGTGACCGGACCCAAGACCTGGTGCCCAATTATAGTTTGAAGATACACAGTATGCAATTCCCCACCACGCCATAGCACAATTAGGATCTAATTCAGCACATTTTGAAAAGCATGCAATTGCTTCTTCATGATTGTAATTTAACATATGCCCAAATGCCTTCACATACATTTTTCTTGCTTCTTCATCGGCGCAAGTTATTCTCGTAGCAAAGAAATAATTCTCTTTTTGGCCATAATCATAGTCGGTTGGTGCTAAATTCATATACCGCGGACATAGTATGCATGTATAAGAGTTAAGATATCCATTCTGTTAAAGAACGTTGTTCTATTGGATTTTTATCAATTTTTATAAAATTCTTGATTAAATGGAGTTCGGCGACCGCTCTGGCTGCAGAATCTATAGCTCCTCCGGCTGTACCAATGGGGAAACCAAAGCCATCTCCAATTATACTTATCTTATCATTGGAAATGACCTTTTGAGGGCCTTCGACAGCCCTACTATATTTCCATTTATGTGCATACCAGCCTTTTATAGATACGCCTAATATTTTCGTAATTATATTCGCCATATCAATATTAGATTCTGTGATATATTTAGAACTAGATTCTTCGTCTAATCTCACAACCATGATATCGCTATTATTACCTACAAAATATGATTTCCATCCATTAGGCAGCTCAGCAATATCTTTGTTTGAAGGTCCCCATGCGACCCAATTTGGTTCGCTACGACCCTCTATTTGTTCTGATAATGTTGTTTTTATATTTTTTGCCTGCTCTAGAGGTATGGCCAAAATAATATGATCAAATATAATTTTATCATCTTCTAATCCAATACCAGACACACTGATTCCATTTTCATTTTCGCCAATTGTAGTAATTTTGGTTTTCCATTGTTTTTTTAGATCTTTACCAATATATTCTAATAATTTTGTAAAAGAATCATTGGCGTACAAAGTGTTATTATCATATTTTACAAAATCTTTAGATTTCCAGTCTTCGATAAACCTATCCATCCAGTTTGAAAATCCTTCTAGTTTAATGGCACCTATTTGAAATGAGTTCCCTTTATTTGTGACTCTGTTGGCGAGTCTACCACTTTCTCTTCTTCCTTTATCCCATATTGTAACATCATGTCCTAAATCTTGCAGTAATCTACCAGCAAATAAACCTGATAAACCTCCTCCTACAATTCCAATTTTCATAACTTTATTTAGAGTAGATTTCATAGTCCACTTTTTGAAAGATTCCATATCTAGCCTGTTGGAATGATCTTTGGTATTTCTCTTTCTTATAGTTCCCATGCGTATGTCATGAGGTTTGAATGGTCTGTCGAATAATCCAAAGCACCATTGCACTCCTGCAATTGAATTTGCATCTCTACCATCAAGTGCGAATCGATTGTTGAGTTCTAATGCTAACTTCATCGCATTTTCTGGAGTATCTTGCCATTGAACTAAGCCTTTACCCCACGTCATTCTTACATTATTATGCATAACTCCATGTCTAAGCATTCCAATTTGTGCATAATCCCATAAATCATCACCAGTTAAGCCTCTTTCTAAATCCTGTGAATCAAGATTGGGTCTGATGGGCGTAGTATCTTTCCAAGAAGATTGTGCCCATGAGGGTATATGGTTCCATTCTTCGGCATTTTCTATTGCGTGTACATGATGGTGTGCATGTTCTCTGAATATCAACATTTCATCAATGAATTTTTCAGGTCCTTTTCCACCAATTTTTTTGGCATCGCGAACTAGTTTTGTAGCCGCAATCATCCCATAGTGCAGCCATGGGGACATGCCACTTACTCCATTTCTATCGGATGCATTATTCCTTCTTCTATGGTAACTTTTTAAATTTGATTCTGCCCAATTATGCCACCGAATTAATGCTGTATTTTCTCCACCTATCATGTCCACAACAGGCACGACTGTCGGATCGATATTACATGATGACAAAATTTCTTTACAACCATCTTTTGAAAGTTCATATTCAATGTCAACAGGTTTGAATGGAGGGATCCATTCATCGGGCATATCTCTAAGTTTGGAGTTTAAAGTAGGCCATTCAGCATCTATTCTATTCTTCATTTGTTTTTTAGTTGAGTCCTTAAATTTGAATGGCCTATCTAGAGATTTACCAAATTTAGGTCTAGGTAGCACACAATGAGAATCTACTTCGATTGTTTTGCATATTTTTGCTACGGCTTTAGTCCATTCAGACCAAGGATTAATATCCATGAGGTCCGTTATAACAAATTGTGCTTCTCTGGCCAGTTCTATTAATGCCGGTGGACGATTATTTCTCCTAGAGACGTGTAATAAGTATTTTATTCCCAATTTTCTAGCCGAAATCGAAATATCTGCTGCACCCTCCATAATAAATCTATGATGTCGATATGATGCATATGGATATCTCTCATCAATTCCCTGATAAATGATCAATGGTAAATCAAATTCTTTAGCTATTAACCTAGCTGTGTCAAATGTTGGACATTCTGTTAACCTCATAGCCGTTCGCATCCAATAAAGTACAAATGAGGGGTTTTTGGAATGAGGGCCTTTATGAATTAAGCACCTTTCTCGTAAATAATTTGGAAGATAATGTAATTCTTCCACACTTAACCCTGAGGTAGTTTACTATTCAATTATAGTTTTTTAAAAATTGGCGTTAATATTAAATTTTTTGATATTTGTAAAACTTATTTTTCATGATATTTTGACGAGTAAATTTAGCAGTATTGAAGTATTTAAACTCCTTTATAATTATATTTTCCTGATATACATCCCTATAGAATTCGGAGATGTAGGTTTGAATCCCCATTTCTCATAAAATCCTTTTATATCTGCTAAAAGGTTGATATATGCTTTTTCTTGTACATTTTCTGATATATAATCCATTAAAGAGTTCATAATCAGTGTACCTCCACCTTTACCTTGCCATTCATTTTTTACTGCCATATCACAAATTTGGAATACGGTACCTCCATCTCCAATAATCCTCCCCATTCCGACAACTTCTCCAGTAAATTCATTTTTTATAATGACAGAAAATATTTCATTACCTAAACCTTTTTTTACTCCATCGAGAGATCTTTGAGTCATTCCCGCAGAAGCACGTATATCCATATAGTCATTTGGCGTAGGAATATTTTTTTCCAATATGAACATAATATATCCTCATAGAGTTTCGGTACCTTGGTTTAAAATGATGGAACTAACCCAACCTTCGTCATGAGTATATTTGGGATTAAAACCTTTGTAAACACTGGTTATATGATCATCAAATACTACATTCAGCTTTGGAAAATCTAATTTTGTTTGCTTAACAACAGAATCTATCAATACTAAAAGATCGGTCAAGTTTTCTGCCTCAAGTGTGTGCCGTGCTATCTTCATGGCGGGTCATGTATGTCGAGGACTTGAATAGTTTACTCGGGAATAGTTAATTCTGTAAGGTCCCCTACAGAATCGTATAGACTTGGACCATTATTTAGATAATATACCGAACCTGTTTTGCTTCTTGAGTCTTCAGGGGTCGAGTTATTTCCAGTGGCACAGACATCCGTACAACCATCAGCGAATGCAACATATACTCTGCCGTCTCTATCTATATGTAAATCATTAAAGTCTAATAAATTTCTATTTGAACCTCCTATATCTCTACAATCTCCACTATTCAAGCATATACTACCAATTTGAACAGGGTCTGGAGATACTCTAACAGTATGAAAGATCGGTTCGGGATCTAACGCATTCAAACTGTAAGTTATATACAAGTAGTAACTTACATTTTCATGGGCATAATGAGGGTTACCATCCCACGGCTCTCCATCAATATTAGAGTTTAGGAGTTCAGAATTATTTTCACTCCCAAGATACGTTATTGCTATTCGCCCGGGATCTCCAGCGTCGATTTGAGGGAATGTTGTTGAAATTACATCCACAGGACTAACTCTAATGCTTGATTGTTCCCATGATTCTCCGGAATCTGTACTTCTGGACATATAGACTCCAAAATCAGCACCTGACCAGATATGATATGCATTCGATTCTGAATCAGTAGCGACTTCAGAATTTTTCCTAGGATTTGGAGTACCGACATCTTCTCCCATAGTTCGGGTCTCCCAATTCAATCCGTTATCTTTAGAGAAGATAATTGTTGGAGTTGCGACCCTAGGAGGGAGATATACGGTGCCATCAGGGGCAGTTGTGATTGCTCCATGTAGTCCTCCATTTTCTGTTGCTAATCCAAATATTTGACCTCCCACTTCAAATGTTGCTCCACCGTTAAAACTGGTAAAGCAGAATATACCAGCTAATTTGTTGTAACAGAAATATACTGCTTCATCATAGAGTGGAGTCAATGAACCAGGTATCCCATATCCCTCACTTACCCATGGACCGGTTGCTAATTTTATGTGATCGTTAAGTGGAGTTGGTCCCGAGTCATGAGGATTACCGAGCCAACTTTCGCCATCATTATCGGACCAGCCAATCCAAGTTGATTCTAAACCCATCATATGAATATTGAAAATTCTATCAGTAACAGGATCTACCCACCCATATGGATCGCTGGTAAACGGAGCTTGTGTTATGTCTCGAGAATTTTCCCATGTTAGGCCATAGTCACAAGAGCGCATGGGTTTTTCAAGTGCAATAAAAAATATACATCCAGTTGAGGTAATGCCGATACTGGGCTCAGGACCCTCTTCGCCAACATTACTGAAAAAGAAATCTAATGGAATTGGTGGTATATCGATATTCTCTCCATTAATATTTGTGACAAATATTCCATTATTAGAAACATCTTTCTCAATTAAGGGATTAATATCTTTATTGATTTCTAAACATCCAGAGAATGGAACCAATAGCATTATGAAAATAATTAGTAAAGCTTTCAACCTCATACTATCCTCCAAGAGACGTTAGGGAATTATATTTTCCTTTCAACAAAACCGAATAAGTTTTTAATTTTACTTATTATTTGTGGCGTTAATATCAAAAAAATCTGATTTCATCTGTTTTTCAAGCTTAATCCACAGTTTGTCCACTTCAGTCATAATCCATACTAACCTAAGTACGAGATATAAAGAATCGTTTTATAAAAATAATAATAATTATTCTGTGTTATCTTCGGTAATTGCTTCAACAATATCTACAGAGATATCTAATTTCTCAGGATTTTCAACAGCAATGACGCCACGAATATTATGTGTTTCTGCTAACTCTTTTGTTGCATCAGCAACTTTAATCCGAGTTCCAGATATTACAATATGCTGGTTAGGGGCAAACTCAGGAGTATCTGCAGGTAACCAGAGGCCAAGACCTCCCAATACATTATGATGTACGATGACAAGTGTTTGGCCTTCAGAATCAGTTATAGAACGTAGGACATCTAATTTTCTATCATTTGCAAATAAATCAGATGCAGATCTCCATTCCTTCCATGTATCTTCAAGTGGCCTATGATGCTCTTTAGATATTTCCTCAACCTTTGAAAGAACTTCATTCACTTCCCTATCTGTTTTCTTATCAGTTGAGTTTAGTCTGTCAAGAAGTCCTCTTATAGCCTTCTTGCCTGAATCATCATGCCCTGATGCAGCCGTATTAACTAAAAGAAGAAGTCTTTTTATTCGGGATATTTCGCTAGTTAAATCTGCTTCGATAGCACATTCTAATGCTTCATCGAATATTTCCATTGCCAGCCACGGCCTGTCTATTCCCATAAAAGAACGACCTAAGATCAATAATGGTTCAATGGCTAAAGCTTCTTTGCCCTCGATCAAATCATTTGCAGACTGGATTAGAGAAGTCGCATTAGCATCCTCACCGGCTAAATGCCTAGATAGTCCCGCAGCTATAACGTGCCTTATTCTTGGAGTTCCTTTTACTTGGGCCTGAAGGTCTGCTGCCTCAAAAAGCTCAGCTGATCTTTGAAATTCTCCTTCTGCTAATGCTAATAATCCCAAATGATGGAGAGTTCTTATTTCAGCTGAGTTATCATTACTCAGACTAGCTTGATGTAAGGCTCGAGTAAAGTGTAAACGAGCAACTTGATCTCTTCCAATCAGATTTGCCATAAGCCCAAGAACAGTTTCTAATCTACTAATTGGACCTGCCATAGCCCGGTGCGCTATTACAGAAATAGAGTCTTCAAGAGGCGAAAGTCCGACTCCGGTATTTTCTAAGGTTATTCGGAGTATTTCTAAAAATTGATCATATATAACAGAGATATCAGGCATATCATTTTCATCTAATAAAGTACCAAGTTGAGAGTCTATTTCTGAAACAGATGTACAAATCTCTGGGAGTCTACCTAGTTTTTTCAATCTACTTTTCTTTACCTTTTCTCCCCTCATGTAAGCCATTAAAGTTAGTACCATTGCATCTTCATCAGATACAGATGTATTAACTTGGACTTTGGTTTGGGGTCTGCTAGTTAGGAGGCTATCAACGAGCCAAGTTAATTTTGCCTGTATATCATATTCAGCATTCCTACTTATTGCATATCTCATTTCTGCTGCTCTAATATGCCGAGATAATGTTCTTAAGGAAGTTGAATATTTTTTAGATGCTAATTCTGAAAGTCTGTTTATGAAAGTTGAAGGAGGGCATGTTTCAAATCCGAAACCTGCTTTTACTTTAGTAGTCGTCATCTTAAAATCATCAGTTACCAAAACTACGTTTTGGCCCTCTAACTCATACCTTGCTGCAAGAACCATAAGTGATAAATCTACATCTTGTGGAGCTGCCTTTTCACCAATTTTTTGAGCTATAGCTCTTATTTCACCATCTCCAATAGCCACAGTGGTGAGTAATGGGCGAATAGTGGAAAGTAAATTTGGCCTACCATCTAGTTTTTGAAATCTAACATTTCTAACTTCATCATGTACGCCAGATGTTACATGTAATTTGTTTCCATTAATCTTCAAAGCACTTTCAAGAGCATCCATTATACCTGTTTGTGATAAAGCTCCAAGATGAATAAATGCATTAGAATCTACGACCCAAGTTGTCACCATGTTACTCGGAAATAAAGCTAGCATCTCATACTTTCGTATACCAAAAATTTAATTATTCTTTTTTTCCCATTCCAGAAGTAGTCCCCCATCTGAATTAATTACCAAAATTGGTGACCATTTTGTAGAGTCAAAAGACTCATATGCAGTATTGATATTTAATTGAGTTTTTGAAATTAAGGATTCATCTAATTTAATTTTAAAATCAGAGACGCTAGATATGAAAAATGATTTTGATTTAATATCTATCATTTTTTCATCCTCATCATTTGTAACATTTTGCCCAATATTTATTTTATCTTTAGACTCTATACCTATTTTTTCTATATCTGGGGTATCGTAATCTAACTCAAAATTCGATGATATTTCGTCAGGTAGTCCAATGGTAGAAATAATTGAAGATGCTCCTTCAATTGTACTTCCAATTTCTAATCCTCCTCTTGAAGAGTAAAGTAATGCTTGTCCTATGAGAGTTAATGCTGCTAAAAATAGCATCATTACTAATATTAATCCGCTGTATATGGTACCCGTAAAAACAAAACCAATGGGTAGCCCAAAGAGACTAAACATCCTCCTCCAGCCCTGATCACGTTGAAATCCTAATATCATGTGATGTGCTGAAATTAAGATTAAAGTCAACCCAAATAATGATTGATTTAGTGATGCAATCTCTAATAACGATGAGAATGGGATTATAAACAAGATAGTGAATAAGGAACCTACAAGCCCTAAATTCTTTTCAAAGTCCACTATTACATCATAATCATGATTTTGATTAGCGGAATATAATCCAGAACCCTGTTGGAATGTTATGTTTTTATTATTTATTTGAGTGGATTTTTCTGAGAATGGATTATATTTTATCCAAGACATGTATATCATAATGATACCCACTGAGATTGGAATGATTGAGCTGATTTCATAATTATCAATAGCTGCAGATAAAGTAAAATATTGAGCCAATATTGATAGATAAAATATCATTGATTGTCTGTTTAAAAAAGCATCCAGTCCAATAATTAAACTTATTAAAAATGGCATAAGTTCGCCTATATCACCTGATACAAGGAAAAGGCAATATGCCATCAATCTAGAAGTTAATCCTAAATAGTCAAATGATGGATCTAATAATTGTATATTTTTGACATTAGAGTATAGGATTTTAGTTTTAATCAGCATAAACTGAATTAAGCCTACGCATCCACCAATTATGGCTGAAAATTCTAAATCAGTATCTAGAATGCCCGAATTATCTTGAATCAATGATATCAAATTAAGCATAGCCCAAGAAGTAGCGATAGGTGTTACCCAAAACCATCCCAAAATCCCGTACTTCCAAGACCCATAAGTGAATGTAATAACAATAAAAATTGGTGCTAGACGGTCATCGGGTAAAAGAAATGATATACCAAAGAATACTGCAACTAATGGTCCAAAAAGTTGTTCTGGGCCATATCGGGAACCATCCACCCTATTTTTTTCATCTGACAAATAATATAGAACCATGCTTGGTATTAGGAATAGTAGTAAGGAGGTCCAGCGAGGTGTCTGGAATCCTAATAGTTCAGAATTATCACCAAGATATGTAATATTCTCCAACCACGGCCAAAGAAGAGCATTTTCCGTTGTACCGTATGCAAATGTAGTTGCATAGCTAATAGCAAATATAGGTAATAAAATTAAGATTGGAGTTGAAACATGCTTAGTTGCTCTTTGAACAACAAGAATGAAAACGGGGATTGCTAAAAATCCTCCAGAGACATCTGTTAATCCTATTAATAAGAGAGTCAGTAATGTAAATGTCCCATAATTCCTTGCTTCTTGAGATAAATCTGTTAGTATTTTAAGTCGTGAACTAACAATTAATGGTGGTAGTAAAACTAATACATCATGGATAATCAATGGAAAAATACCGTTGCTATATTCAGTTAATATTAATGAAGTTGTTGATGCTAAAAAGAAAAGATAAATGATTCCCAGTAATCTTTCAACAGGAGTTGATTTGCGTATTGCACCCCCCTCTAATAAAAGTAATATTGCAGTTATTAAGATTATTGAAAGCGTACTATTGACTATCATGGTTGGATTATTCCAATTGGATATGTTTTGATAAGAAAATATTGCTAATAGTATTAAAATAATTGTAAATTCTGATCTTAATATCATATTTTTATTTTCTTCTCTACTAAAATGATAAATAATATAAATAGATAATGCGGCGATAAATGTCAATGGTTTTATATCAAAAATTAAAAGACTATTATTGTCAATCATAGTTACAAAAACAATTGGTAACAATATCAAAAGGGCAAGTACATTTGTATCAAATTCTTCTCGAAGATTGATTATTTTGAAATTATAATATTGAAGAATTGAATTAGAAATTAATATAATAGTGAAAATAAGATTTATTTCAAAAGTATTATTATCAAGTAAGATTACCAAGATAATTGGAATTGTCTGAACCGAAATACTATCCTTTACTATGTCTTGACCGAAATTCTTGATAGTAAAATTATAACACTGAAATAAAGAGGCGATAATTATAACCATTGGATAAATAAGATTAGTTTCCTGCATTAGAGTCATGTTAAGTGAAGCCGCGATCAAAAGTAAGTTAGGACCATCGAAAAAAGTTAATATTCCTTTTTTTTCTCCCCAAATTCCAATTAACAATAGTATTGGAAATAGTACCATAGAAGAGACTGATATGCTATCTACTGTAAAGTCATAAAAGGTGAATAAATCTATCTGTAATTCTGCCCCTATTGCACTTGAAATATACCATGATAATATCATTGCGGCATAAGTAGAACGTATGACCCATGATCTTGCTTGGGGCCTAGTTGCCAAATAAATAAATGCAATAATTCCAACAAACCATCCTAAGATTGCTGCTTCATCTGAAAGTAATGCTAATGAAAGACCTAATGCTATTGGCATCGCTGGAGTTCGAACCATTGCAGTAGGTACGAACCAACCAATGAGTAATGCTGCCCATAACCAGAAAACTAAATTAAAGGGGTGCGGACTTTCAAAGATATTAGCGATATTAAAGGTGGTATCGTTTGCTGAAGCTAATAATTGAGTAAATAAAATTGCAGCCACGACGACTCCTGAGCCCCTTTCTACCATTTCCCTAGAAAGACTTCTATCTGTGGCTGTTATTCCAATCAAAATAACGACTGGCACGAGTAAGCTTGCAAAAGAATAATCGATAGTACTTAGATAAATTGGAAGAGCGACTCCCATTCCTGAAGAGAATAAGTAAAGAGCGGAACGATTCAAGCGGAGAGAATATAAAATTGAGCTACTTATTAATAAGAGGAATGATGAAGTTAGAAAAATTTCTAGTTCGCCATTTGAATAATCTAGCCATATTGATATCGCACTAAAGGATAGGCTTATTGGTGCTAAAATAAGTATAGTTCTTGATAAAGTGCCTAATGAGTGTCTAATGATCATTCTTGTAGATATTTCCATTGCAAATAATAACGCTATTGTTTGGAGTAGTGATAACCAAATTGGGATCCATATCGGCTCTTCTTGGATTTCTATGAAATTAATCTCTTTTCCTAAGTAAAATACTGCAAAGCGTGATAGCCAAATAGCAGAAAGTGATGCCATCAAAACAGCGGCTCCTCCAATATACTCTTCGATTACATTTTCATCTTTTTGTCCACCTTTATTTTTTAACCGCCATTCATGGAATACGATAGCCAATATGGATAATATGCCTGTACTTATTCCTAATGTCAAATAAGCATAATCTGTTGTAACATTTACTATTGTCACATAATAGATTGCATAAGCAAGTAGAAATCCACCTGCGGCAAGTGATGCATAAAAACCATATATCGAAGCATCTACCTCTGAATTAAGAACAGTTTTTTGAGGAGATTGTTGCATGGCATACGATGACAGTGATTGCATTTAGTGTTGTCTACGGTTTTAAAATAAAATTTATCAATTACAATCAATTAAAAACATGCGTACCATAGTCCTTTCATGGCGAATGAAGATGACATAGGCAAAACTGACATGATTGAGGTTTGTTCTAATTGCTTTAGTCCTAGAATATCTCCCTATATGGGATATGAAACAGGTAAGAGATTTATTTGTCAGGATTGTAAACATATAAGTGTAGTTACGATAGAATTTCCTGGGATAGACGCACTAGTCTCTTTTCTAAGAGAAAGAAGAAAAAGCGAGAATTTGAAATAGTCAGAATAATTAATCTTAATTCCAATTTACATCATCGGGTGAAAAAGTACAAAGACCTTCACACGTATCGAATACAATACCGGATTTTAGATATAAAAATGCCATATTTCTTGCTACCTTAAGTCCGCCTATAGCATTATGAGCAGGGTGTGGTTCTTCGCCATAGATATTGCCATCAGGCGCATGTTCATATCCTCCATCGAAAAATACTCCCACGGAGCCACTGTGATTTGAGGTGACGATATTTGAGCCTCCAAATCCATATGGGGTTATTGTGGAAGAATCGAGTAATGGTATACCTCCAGTCCTCATCATTCTAGCTGAGGAAATATTAGAAATTTGAAAATCAGTTATTGAGAACAAAGTCATCAACTCATATGGTTCTATTTCCCCATTGCCATAACCTCCTCTGAGATATAGGAATGTATCGGCTTCGACTGGGTCCCAAAACGATTGCATAATCGAGATAGCAACCGCTCGATCTAATTGATCAGAGTATCCAAAATCACTTGAAAAGATAAAATGGAATTTATCATATTGAGTACAACGTTCTATTATGTGAGTAAATGAAGAACCTCCTGCCCATAAGACTCCTCTTTTCAAATCTGGAGAAAGCCCAACTATGGATGGCCCCCTAATTGCACCATTAGAATACCCAGTATAAACCGGAGTGGTGCTGTCAATTAAGCTACTTCCATTGATACTAAATTCTGGTAAATCAGAACAAGCCCCCATAAATGTTCTAATCATTACAACTTGATTTATCATAGATTGTTCTAATCTCTCTGCCTGATGTTGAAAATAATTCATATCTAATACTGCATATTCAATACTTGTATAATCATCATCTGACCATCCATAAAAACTGGTTCCAAGCATAGCAGCATTGTTTTGATTTGCCCAAGAATAAAGGCCTGAAGTATTGCCATTTCCAAGGAATCCATGACCCCATACTGTAAGGTCGGCAGGTTTGTTAGTGGATGCATTTCCTGGGATGACTAGCCAAAACGGTATCTCCCTATTCTCTACGAAAACAGGTGTCCTGTCAGTATCAGAAGTTCTACGTAATAAGGTAGGTGGATAAAATGATTCAGTATATTGAGGGGCTGTATATGTTCCCGTGATTAGCCAATGGCTTCTGTTATCATCATCATACATAATTTCTGTATTAGATTCTATCGTACATCCTATTCCATCTAACCCTATTCTTTCTAGTGCATCATTTCTCATTGAGAGTAAGGGGCCGATTAAAGAATCGGTTGAAGCTGTAGTGAAGCTCCATGCGGTTTGTAATTCAGAAATCTTACGATTTGTATTATTGTCAATCCAAGAAAATAAATTTTCAAAATAAGATCTACGATTTTCAACATCAGAAGAAGTAGTTATTACTCCGTCTCTGAGTGCAGAAAAACCAATTGGAGCATCTATTGAATTACCTTCATTATCAATCAATCCATTCATTAGAATAACATAATTAGTATTATGATTTAGAGCTTGAATTGTTCTAAGATGAAGAATTGTTGGTTGATCCTCTTCTGATCTAAGGTCTAACTCAACCCAATGAGGAATTAATTCCCCTGTTTCTTGATTCATTATCATAGTTGAGTGGTTTGGATCCAAACTTTTTCCGATAGAATATTGTCCTGCCAATTCTGATAAGTCAGGTTCTGAATAAAATGCAGTCATGATTTGAGTATTCGGACTTGCACCATCAATTTGATTTAGAATAGGTGCATAAACCTCTCCTACTGTGCCTGATCTTGGTATTGTTGACGGAGAATATGAAATTATCTTACCTGTATTAGTAGAATCATCATCTATCAGAAATGCATCTGAAGGGAAGGGCAACATACAATGTATGGGATTAGTATTATCGCAGCCATCTGTATGAGGAATCTCTAATTTAATTTCAATTGGGAGTTCATCCTGAATATATTCGCAATTACCGTCATCAATTATAGCATTAGGATTATAATTATTTGCTGTATTGTCCATACAGCCATCAATTACTTCATCATCTGGTTCAGAGATTATATCATCATTTCCAGTACAGCCGGCAAATAGCATCATAATTATAAGTAAAATTGTAGATAGTTGGTTCACATTAAAATTCATTACAGTCACCTTTTATATTTTTTTTATGAGAATTTGACAAACTAATTACTTAGTGTGGTGATACTCACTTGTTGAGCCTAGGAACACTACCTTATGAAATATTTTAAGTGATTTTATTGACATACATTTATTTATGTACATCCCAACGTTAGTTCAGTGAAGGTTATAACATATTTTTTAGCTTTTATTTTAATTACATCCTTGTCTGGTTGTACAGGTTCCAATACATCTGAAATAAATCCTGAAATACAGACTGCATTGGAAAGTGGTAACTTTCAAAATATGGATTTATCGGGCTTATTTTTATCTGGAAAATCATTTGACCGAACTAATTGGAGTGGTGCAAATCTTCAAGGTTCTAATTTATTTAATTCAGACTTCATAACTAGCGATATGAGTTACACAGATCTAAGAGGTGCGAATTTAATAGAGACAGTCTTTTCAGCTGCTAATTTGAAAAATTCAGATTTATCAAACTCAAAAATGGATGATGCTAATTTTTTCTATGCACAAATGGAGAATACTAATTTTTCACATGTAACGGCTACAAATGTAGATATGAGTAAAGCAAATGCAATAAACTCAGATTTTAGTGATTCTGATTTTAGTGATTCTGATTTTTCTGGCATAAATTTGTATTCATCTTTTGCAAAAAACTCTATATTTACAGACATTAATTTCAGAGAATCTAATTTATCAAATATTGATCTATCATATTCCAATTTATCAAATAGTCATCTTATAGGGTCAAAATTGGTAGGTTCTAAATTAATTGGTGCGGACCTCTCAGGAACTGACCTTACCGGTGTTGATTTTCAATTTGCAGATATTACGGGAGTGATATTTAATTCAAAAACAAAATGGTATGATATTCAATGGTATTACACTATATGTCCCGATGGCACAAATAGTGGAGAATCTAGGGATTGTTTCTAATATTAATTCTGACTAATCATCATTAACATAAATTAATTCTTTAAACTGCGAATGATTGTAAATTAGATAATGGAATGATTTGAAGAGTTTCTTCATGAGTGGAATCTAACACAACTGGACAGGCAAGACCTTTGTCATATGCGTCTTGCCATGTTTGTGCGCAGATGCACCACTGATCACCAGATTTCAGACCTGGGAAATTAAATTGTGGAGCCGGAGTTATTAGATTATTACCTTTTGATAGTGCGAATTGTAAAAATTCATCTGTAACGACACAACATACAGTGTGAAGTGAGATATCATTCCTGTCAGTATTACAACATCCATCTCTAAACCAACCTGTTAATGGATCAACAGAGCATGTTTTTAATTCGCCACCAAGGACATTGAACGATTCAAGCATGTTACTTCTAAGTAGTCATCATTGATTAATTATTTTAAAAAATTAATTATTTAAATGGGATCCTGGTCATTTTCTATTGTTTCATATTCATACTGACTTCTGTAAATAAGGGTAGAAATGATAAGTAATAATAAAATTATTATAAATCCTAGCATGGAGACTAAAAATTTCATATTTGATTCAGATGTAGATGAGTCCTCGGACGTGGCACTTTCGGTAATATACAAATGTACAATCAAATTAGTAGAAGATGTGTCTTCTAAAATGGCCCGAACCATTAACGTTTGATTGCCTTCTATTTGATTACCGGGTAAATATTGTAACCTATCTACAAACATTGAGTGGGAGACCATTACGATATCATCACCTTGATAATCTGGATGGTCCATCCAATTATCTCTCATATCCCAAGTTCTCCATTGAATATTAGTGGGATTACCTTCTACAGATATCTCTATTTTTTCTCCTGAGGAGATATATATTCTATTATTATTTGTAATTTCAGTAACAGAAGTTAGATTTAATGATTGAGATAGTGAATAAACACTATTGGCAGCTTCTAAAAGTGCTGGGTAACCATCAACTTGTCCATGGCCATAAACATTATTTTGACGATTTTTAGGGATCAAATCTTCTGCACATGGTTCGTTTGCTGCCATATAGTGGCATTCGCGATATATTGATGTTTCTTGCATTATATTTCTGACATCGAAAGGAGATAAATCAGGATTTGCTTGGTACATTAATGCTGCAAGACCTGCGGCTCCCGGAGTAGCCATACTGGTTCCAGATTTTGAAGTATATCCATCTCCAGTATTAAAATCGGGTGCCATCACACTTGAGCCAACAAAGGCAATATTGGGTTTTATTCTTCCTTCTTCTGTAGGGCCTTGACTAGAATAAACTGCTATTGCAGTGTTTTTATCCAATGAACCAACTGTAATGACATCTTCAGCGGATCCAGGAGTTCCTATCTGTGCCGATACAGCTGAGTTTCCGGCTGCAATGAAGAGGGCGATTCCAGATCTCATCATTTCATTTGCCATTCTGTTTACTGATTCCTCTTCAGATGAGGTCCACTCAATGACTCCTGGTCCACCTAGACTCATGCTTGCAGCACGGATGTTGAAGTCATGTCTTTTATCAACGGTCCATTCCATCCCCGCCATAACAGTTGCAAAGGAACCAGAGCCTCCAGCATCTAGGACCTTGACGCCAACTAATTGGGCTTGGGGGGCAACTCCAATATAATCGTAAGTAGGCGCACCGGTCCCTGCGGTTATGCCGGCGCAGTGAGTACCATGACCTTGATCATCATATGCTTTAATTTCTGTCCCATTGGTCAGTTCAGGATAATTTACTGCATCATAAAATGCAATAACTTTTGAGTCATTTGTTGAGTTGTCATCATCTAAATCATCTAATCCTACATGGTCAGAGTCAATTCCAGTGTCAATGATGGAAACAACACTTCCAGCGCCAGTATATCCCGTTTCATCCCATATCATCGGTATTCCATGCACATCATTTACCTCATTCATCTGAACTTCTAGAATACCATCAAGTTCAACCATTACTACTCCTGGTAGATTTGATAAAAGGTCGATCTTGGTTATACTAATTGTACCGGCTATACTATGAATTAAGTGATACCTAAATTGAGTTTTGAAGTCAAGTTCATCTTCCAACATTTTCTGATCTAGTTGAGTAGGTAAATGATCAAAATCAACGATTACACTAATTCTGAAATCATCATCATACCATGTATGTAATTCACTTTGAATTGCCGTCCAAATTGCGTCATGTACACCATCGCGGTCAGAATCCATGGAAGTTTCGTCCCACCAAAATTTCTCTTCTTCTACAACTTCTTCAACATTTTCTTCAACTGGTAATGCAGTAGACAAAGATGGTAGTAATACTAGAATGAAAATACCAATCGATAATATCCGATGTAGAGTAGACACGGGTGACTTCATGAGAAACCCTAATGATGATATCATTTTAATAAAACGGTGTAATGATTACAGATTTTATTATATTCATTTTTTTTCCTTTTCCATCATTGGCCTTGTAGAACCACAATTTGGACATAATTGAGTTTTACTATCTGAATAATCATGGAAACAGGCTGGACATATTGGAGAAAGAACTAATTCAGTATTTGATTCTAATTTTATTTTCTCATCTTCAACCCTTTCCAAATGTATTACATCTTTATCATTGAGGGGTATGTCAAACCGGCCTGGGCCACCAACTTTTAGTAAAACATCTGGAGGGAGGGTTACTGTACCAGTATCATCGATTATTAATTCTCTACTACCAGAGAGATTTGAGATGTCTACATCAGTTCCATGTTGTGCGACAAATCTACCTTCCCTTAACTCTAAGGAGCGATTACAAAATGATGCAACTTCACGATTGTGAGTAACTAGTAAAAATGCAACACCAAACTCCTTATTTAGACTCGAAAATAACTCTAATACTTCCCTACTAGTAATTGGATCCAATGCTCCTGTTGGCTCATCAGCGAGTATTAATTTAGGATTAGTTATGAGGGCTCTAGCGATTGCAACCCTTTGTTGTTCCCCCCCAGAAAGTTGTTCAGGTAAACCTCTAGACCTTTCACCAACTCCTAATTTATCCAATAGATTTTGTGCCTTTTTGCGAGCCACTCGGGGCAAAACTCCCTGATGCCTGAGTGGCTGAGCCACATTATCTAGAGCGTTCATGTGAGGCAATAAATTTGAATCCTGAAATATAAATGAAATAGTTTTCTGACGTAGATTAACTAATTCCTGACCTGTTAATCTTGTCATACGTTTTCCGACTAAGGAAACATTGCCAGCTGAAGGTTTCATAAGTCCACCAAGGCATTTGAGAAGAGTTGATTTACCGGAACCGGAAGGTCCGACAACAGCGACTGCTTCTCCTTCTAGTATGGATACGTGAATACCTCTCAGGGCAACAACGTTTCCATCTTCAGCCTTTGATTCATAAATATGAAATAAGCTATCTGCATTTAGAATAATATTATTATCAGTAACCAAATTTATTCCCCCTTCAGTACTATTGCTAAATCTGATTTTAACGCCTTGCGAGTTGTGTAGAGTAATGCTAACACAACTGCAAATAATACAGAACTATTGACTAACACTAAATCAAACCATGGCCATATCAACTCCCTATCAATAGGGGCTGATTCTCCTAAAAATATTTGAAATATAAATCCAAATATGCCAAAGAAACCATTGAATGATTCGGCTATTGCCAAACCTAATACGACGCCTAATCCCATACTTACTAAGAGAATGGCCATTATTTCAAATAAAACAAGACGGATTACTTGATTTGGACTCGCCCCTATAGCTTGGAGAATAGCAAGTTCTCGTTTCCTCTGTGTCAATACTAGTGATAAGAAGACAAAAGCTGATGCTACTGAAGCTAGTGATGCGACAACGAATTGTAAACTCAATAGACCTGGAGTTCCGAATATTAAGCCTCCCTTCCGTTCATTTTCTTCATGAACAGTTGGCCAATCTGTCGAAGATGTGATTCCAATACCATTTGATATCTCACTATTTAGTTGACGAAGTGCATCTGCACAACTTCTATCCTTTACATCACATAATTCAAAGAACCATTTATTTGAGGTAAATGAATTTGCGGTTTGATTTCCTACTAAGGATCTATATGCAGATTCTCCTATAGTGATAACTTGTGAGGATTGTGTCGGTTCAAGTCCTGGTATCCATCTGTGTTTGCCCATATATTGAATATTAGTTTCTGTTACAGTCGATGATGTTTCTAACCCATTGGGGCCGAACGAGAAATTATAGCTAGTATATTCAATTGTGATAAAACTTTCAATCTCGGTAAGACCAATTTGCGTGTGAGCATTGCTTCCCGCAGTAAACCAATTATTACTCCAAGATGTAGAGACATCACTTACACTAGAACCAGGTATTGTTTGAGTATCCCAAAGTAATGTATCTTCATGGTTGTCAAATAATATCCATGTTCTCAATCTTGAGTCTTCGCCTTTTACACTCGTAAATATATCTCCGACCGAAGTCATTGAATCTATATCTTGAATATTAGAATTATCAACTCTTTGGATTGCTAGTTGAATCGCATCTCTTGCTTGTTGTTCAGTCATAGGTGTACTAAACTGTACTTTAAGATCTGCTCCATTCTCTGCAGAAGTTGTACGTTCATCGACAACAGTACCAGTGTATCCTTGTACTGCAGCCAAAGTGACTATGGAGAGTGTTAGTAGCATTATAACTGCTAAACGATTGACAGATTCACTGGAACCGGATCCTTTGAGACCTCTTCGAATATCTGTAACCAAGGGAGACCACCCTAGAATTAGAGTGAAAATTCTTGGCCCTGATGCTCCTAATCGACCAAGAACAAGTGCTCCTCCGACCCATAACATAAAAGGACCAAATAATAGAAGCAACGCATTTACGATGAAATTTGAAATTATTCCATTTGAGTCGAATGGTCCCCATCCTCCATTACTTTGAATCCAACTTTCAACGAAAGATAATATTCCAATTATAAAAGTTATAAGATGTAACCAAAATCTTGATTTCTTTATCGCTGCTACTTTTCTAACTCCTTCATCTATTTCGATACTTAAGAAATCTTTAACCCTACTTCTTCCGAAAAACCAAGTTAGGCCTACAGTCAATAGAATGATGAAGAGAGTTGTGCCAAATGAAAGTGTCGGATTTATATTAATATCTGATGATCTAAAGGACATAAAGCCAACAGCATCCAGAACTAAAGGGACAGATAATAATGCTAATACGTAACCGGCGAACCATCCAAAGAATCCCAAAACAGTAAGTTCTAATAAAATCATTCCAGTTAAATTTCTTTCTGTACCACCAATTACACGTTGTATCGAAATTTCTCTTTTTCGTTGCTCTAGAGACAATACAAGGCCATAAATTAGAACAGAAAAAGATAGGATTATAATTGGTATCATCAAAATATAATCAAATACCTGAATAATTCCCAAAAATATGTTTAAGAATACTATTGTACCAGATATTACATCGTTATATCGGATTTTTACAGTAGAGTTTGCATACTCATTTTCTTCTAAATTTTTCTCCAAATCATCAAGCCATTCAGTTGCGGCTCGCGTAGAGGATGTTGGTAACAGATTTCTATCGATTGAAACACCTAAGTATCCATGATCATTATCCATTAAAATTAATTTTTGGGAGTCATTAAGTACTGAATCAGAAACCATCACGGGATTAAAAAGTAATGTCGGGTTACCAAATTGACCTTCTTCATATATTGCTGAGATTGTTAAATTGTACACAGTAAGATTTTCTCGACAGAATTGAAATCCTGAATCAAAGTTAATTTCAATTTCGCCAAGACAACTTCCAATTAAATCTAGTCCACCATCTAGTCCACCCGCAGAATCAGAGACATAAGTAAATGTCAATGAGTCGATAGTGTCGTTTACTGAAACTCCAGCCCTGCTAGCAATTTGAGATGGGAGAATTATACTCCTGTTATTTCCTGCATCGATATAATTAGTTGGCCAATTTCCATAAAGTGTATCTCTAGAATGTCGATCCCCCAACTCTCCATCCCAAATGCCTTCACCATAGAATCTAATGGGCCTATTATCGTTTATTGGAGGTCCTTGTTCCGATGCTTCTGGATAATCCCAACTAACATTTTTCCAGTCTCCTGTAATTGCAGTTACCGAATCTACAACTAATGGCTGAGCTCTGATGTTGTCATCATCAAAAATACTATTGGCTCTAATTCCTTGTCTACCATAGACGATTCCACAATCAGATATTCCTTTAGTGAGCAGCAATTCTTCACAGGTTGATTCCCAAATTAATGAATCATTTGTCCTAAAATCTTTTCCTGGACCTTCATCGAATGTAATTTGAGCATCAAAAACATCATTCTCCAAAGAATTTTGTAAAAAAGCTGATGATAACCCTACAGAATAAGCCAGTACAGTAGTAATTACTAATGATGCTAGAAAAACGCCAGCAAAGGCGGCTAGAACTCTTTCACGCCCTCTCCAAGAGCTTTTTCCAGCCATGAGAAGATTATCAGGGAAAGATAATATCTTGTGCCTCAAAGGTTGAGATTTAGTTCTAATATAATCTAATGAAGAGTTTAAGTTGGTAACAAAGGTTGATTGATTATTGTTTTGGGATAAGATAATATTATCAGGTTCTGATTCCTCTCCGTCAATAACTAACATTGCATTATGATTAATTAACTCATCGATGTCAGAGTTGGTCATTCGTCCTCAACTCCAGAATCAGTTCCCCATGCTGAACGTATGTCCGAAGCAGCGGTTAATCCATTTTTTAGTAGCAACATTCTATCCGCTTTAGACGCCAATATAGGGTCATGTGTAACCATTAACACTGAAACTCCATCTTTACATAGCTCTTTGAATAGATTCATAATTTCTTCACCACTTTTAACATCTAAATTACCAGTGGGCTCGTCTGCCAATAAAAGTGGGCGATTACCGGCTATTGCTCTTGCTATTGCAACTCTTTGTTGTTGACCTCCGGACAGTTGATCGGGTATGAAATCCATCCTGTCGGATAAATTTACTTTGATAAGTGCTTCTTTAGCCCTTATTGCAGCATCTAATGAAGACATTCCTGCTAATTCTAGAGCGAAAATAACATTGTCTAAGGCTGACAATCGATCTATTAAATGGAAATCTTGGAATATCCAGCCTACTCCTTTTCTCCTCACTTCAACGACTTTGTTGGGTGTAGTGGTTCCATAATTAAATTTATCCAAAGATATTGCGCCACCATCAGCATCTAATATTCCACCTATTATATTCAATAAAGTAGATTTACCACATCCTGATGGGCCCATAAGAGCAACTAATTCCCCATTCTGCATTGAAAGATTAATGCCTTTAAGTACTTCAAGTCTATTCCTTCCCGAACCAAAGCCTTTTGTCAACCTATTAACATTAAGAATTGTTTTCTTTTTATATTTTATTTCACTCATTTTGTTGTCTCCAGCAATGTTCTAATAGTTTTTATTTTGAGTCGTAAGATTGTATCAAATAGTCCTTTTTGAGGAACCATATAATTTTCTTTTAATTCGTTGAAAAACTTGATATTATATGAATCAAATGCAAATCCAACATTTTCCATTAGTTCCATCAAACCATCTAATGGTATGTCTGAGCGTACAAAATCCCACTCAATACCAATTTCAAGTGAATTCTTAAAATGATTTTGTGAAGGTAAATAGAGTTCTTCTAAGCGAGTTATTATTGGATGAGATTTGGGAAGTTCCATTGCCCTAGAGTATACTCCTATGTGTTGATGATTATTAGACCACCATTCATTGTTTGCACGTATGTAACTTGTAATATGAGTCCAGAAGTGATTTGGTGCACTTGGTTGTCCAATTTCAATAGTTATCTGATTGGAGGCATCTGAAGCTTGTTTTAGAACTGTGAGGAACAGGTCGGCTTTGTCTTCAAACCAATAATAAAATTGCCCTTTAGATATATTTATTTCATTTAGAAGGTTATTCAAAGACATCCCATCGTATCCATATTTCTCAAATTGATGTCGAGAGATATCTAAAATATCTCCTTTTACTTCTTCAGAGAGGCTATTAAAGCGTGTTGAAGCGATTTAAAATACCTCCTTACAGACCACTGGTCTGACTTGTATTATATAATACCTGTAGACTGTATGTTTGACTTTTTAAATATATAATAACCTGTTAATTTTTAAAAATAAAATTTTATTATTTACTTTTGAATGTATCATGTGCAATATCATATGCCTTTGATAATTCCATTCCATGTACTTTTGGACTGAGTAATTTTGAAGCATGTGAAATTAGGTTGTCGTCTGGAATTCGATCTGTTTTTCCAGATGATAACCAGGCTGAATGTATCTTTTCTATAGACGCGACCCAAGAATCGATATTGATTGGATCAATTAAACATCTACGCGGAATAACTTCGTTGTGAGCTGGTAGATCGGCAGCTATTACTGGGCATCCAGCTGCCATTGCTTCGGCAGGAGGATATCCAAAACCCTCTGAAATACTTGGAAATAATAATGCTTCAGCATGTTGAAAAAATGAAATTAATTGCTCATCTGTTACTCTTGTTTCACTTCCAATTTTAATCAGATTTATATCATCTTTTACATTTTTTGGAAGATTTCTAAAGACATTATCAATAAAGTCTAATCTTTTACGAGGATCATTTGAACCAACAGTAATTAACATGCATTTTGAACTATCGTCAAATTCAGATATACATTCACGAGATATTGGATTTAAGTATGGATTCCAGTAGTCAATATCAATATCATTCCTGACTAATGCAGTTTTTTTGTTGGGAAAAAATTTTCTTACATCCGATCTTGTTTCTTCAGAAATACAGATTAAAAGATCCGCTCTTTTTAAACCCGCTTTCAATTTTAATATATCTCTTTTCCTAATTATATTTGGTTTTTGTTCTCCAACTGAAATATACACGCCACCAGCTTCTATTGTTCTGGGTAGAATATGGAATAAGTCATGAATTGTAACTACTACTGGTACCGACGAATTATGAGGGACTAGATGTGCTTGTTCTTGGTCGGTTATGTGTAACAAATCAATACCTAACTTTGAGGATTCAATATTTACTAATTTTGGATGTTTGTACCATCTTTTTATTATCCTAAAAAAGATATTTTGAATATTCTCATGTTCAATTATCTTTGCATTTGTCCAATTGGTAACAAATGCTTTGTTTAACCCAGAGACTATCGAATGATGTGCTCGGCCAAGGCCATTAGTAATTGGTAAAGACGCTCCTCGGACTAAGAGAACTCGTCGGACCATGTGTTTGCCGTGAGATGTTGAACTTAAATGAGAACGTGTTATCTCGAACATTGTGGATAGTTATGACAAGCATGTAACGGGAGAGTTGCAATCTCTACTAGTTGCGAAAGGTAGTTTCTCTGCCATGGGTGGGGCGGAACGTGATTTATTAAGAATAATTCCATCTCTAACTAAATATTTTGATGTTAAAATTGCCACTCTTTGCTCAGTTCCAGAATTAGAAAAATTATGTAATAAATTAAACATAAAATTATTTACTCCAAAAAAATCTTGGATTATGCCTCGAGATATAATTTCAACAATATTCGATAGTAGTATTAAATCTGCAACAAAAACATGGGAAAAATGTGAAGGTTTAGTCTCGGAGATTAAGACAATAGGGGCTGTACATATTGTTAGTGGGGATGGAAGTTATGGACTATTTGAACATATCCCGAATGATATTCCCTGCCATCTACATTTATTAGAGCCTCACAGAGGATTGCATGAAGATGTATTACATTATGATTTGAAAGGTAAGCCAAAAAGGAACTTAAAGATTACAAAAATGTTACTGTCATTTGCAAGAAAAAGAGATATTAAAATTATTAATGAATTTAATAATCGAAGTATGTCATCAATTAGTAGTAACTCGAATTACTCATCTGAGAGAGCAAAATTTGTTTATGGAATTGAAACCGGTATTTTATGGCCATGCGTAGATATATCAGAATTTCCACAAGATAAAATAAATGATATCAATAATCCATACCATTCGGATAAAGATTACGTTGTTTGCATAGGAAAGGCAAGTTTTGTTAAAGGTAGTTGGGAAACAATCTCCATGATTTACAGAACTGGTTTATCTATAGTCCACGTAGGAGGTGGTGATTCTAAGGATACTGAAAGTTTACAAAAATATGCTAATGAATTATCAGTAGATTTTTGGGTTGCACCAAGATTATCTGCAGAAGAGTTAGTTAGTGTGATGAGAAGTTCTAGAGCTGTTGTAAGCATGGCATATGGTGAAGCATTTGGATTAACCCCAATTGAAGCTTTCTCAGTTGGAGTTCCTGCCATATTTGTTAATGAAGGTGGATTTAAAGATACTATTACTGATTATGTAAGTGGAAGGCTATTGGATAGAAGAGATATTTCTGGTTGGCATGAAGCACTGGAGCAAGCAAAAAATATTGATTACCGTAAAAAATGGACTGCTGAAGGTAGACGAAAAATTAGCGAATTGGATCTCAGTCCTGAGAATCATGCATTTAAAATAAAAGAAATACTTGATTAGTTCTTATCGTTGATGGGTAGAAATTTTGTTACAGAGATTATTGATATAATACCGATTAATAGGATGACAGATGATAATAATGGCGGTACTATTATTGTAGATTTAATGGGGAACCAAAGAGGAATTATATCCAATATTGATTCATTTCTGACTAATTTTCCTCCGATAGATGCTATTGTAATAGTCATGAAGAAAGCAAGTATAGCAGTAATTACTTGTAAAATATTTAATTTTTTATTCTTCCATATAGATTGTCCAAAACGGAGTCTAGCTATTAGATATGAAACCCAAAATCCTAACGCTAAACCACTATAAACGAATTTATTATACAATAATATTGTTCCGGTTGGATTTCCCGATACAGCAAGAGTTCCAGACATTATCGAGAAGGGCATCATTACTGATCCTAAAATAGCGCCAACAAGAGCTGCTCTATCCATGGTTATTAACATATTATCAGACATATTTAATTTCTCAATTGGAAAACGGAATGAGTATTGTAAACACATAACTGTACATATTACAGACAATGTTAAACTACCGATTGTTATTTCAACCATAGCTGCATGGAAAGTTGCTGCTCCGACCATTACTTGCGAGCCTCCACAGCAGAATAATTCCCCGAATCAGCTACCCATTGCTCAGAGGTGGTATCCCATAGCCATCCCGGGTATTCGGAACTAGGTATTAAATTGGATTTAGATATATTATTTTCTGGATTATCAGGGCGTAAATTTATTACTTTCGGTTGGTTTTGTTTAGAAACAATATTTGATTGTAATGTAGTTAGAAATCCGATGATTATTGCTGTAAATGCAAATGCTTGTAGTCTTGCTCCTAGTAACGTCCCTTCAAATGTTGGAGGAAGTGTACCAATAGTTAACCACGGTTGATTCACAGGAAATTCTCCATTGTACGTAGTGACCATATATTTTATTTCCAAATCGCCGGTTGTAAATGGCAGATATACTTGCCACATATTTTCTTCAATTAATTCCACTTGTGCATCATGTGAGTAGGTTTCTTCGTCAAATCTCCATTCTACCGTAATTTTATCAGTATTTTTTGTAAGTATAACTAAGGGAGAGTTATCTCCAGATAAACGGTATTTCGGAGCAACCCAAGATTCAGCAAAACTAGGTAGATTTTCTGGAGCAGAAATAATCTCTATACTATGTGCATCGGAAACTCCAGTATATGCATAATTACCTTGATTAGATGATTTACCATGATTAATTTGAGCATATAAGTTTAGTTCACTGGGTTGCTCCGGAGCAATTAATATCCATGATACAATTATATTTCCATTATCCGGCATTATAACCTCAACATAATTATTAGTACCTCCGTTAGGATCTTGAATTATTTTCCATCCATGATCATGAGGCTGATCGCCATTTCCATTTAACGAGCTTAGAAGAAAGACACCGAGTAGATTTGTATTAGATAAACTATCCAACGTAATATTAACATTAACAGAAACTGCGGTACCAGCAAAAACTGTCTTTTTTGAATCAATTAATATTTCTCCCTCAGAAATTTTAGAAAGAGATGGATCTCCATGACAAGACCCTCCGCAAGTAAAATCTCTATTTCCATCATCATTTCCTCCAGGATTCCCTACCGTCATATTAGTTGAAGATAAGATGATAAATAACCCTAATAATATACAAAATCTAGATTTCATAATCTTTTCCTCCAACTAATATTGAAAATTATTGTTGATGTCCCCATTATAATTAATAAAGTTGATAATGGAATAGATAATGAAGAAGAGTCTTTGATATCTGAATCTACAAAATCAGATGACGAGGAAGCATTGATGATAATTGTATTACCATAATTTAGATCTATCCAAATCACTTCTTCGTCATTTTGTATTGAAGTTATTGCATAATAAAGTATGGTGCCAATAGGAACTTTTTCTGACCATTCATTATCAGAAGTAGTACCAACAGGAGTCAGTATTTGTGAAGAAAGGGGTTCATTAATTTCTATCGGCGAGGTTGATCTATAAATATTAAAATTTGTATTTTCACCTTCCCATTGCCATTTTAGAATTATATCCGAGTCGTCTACATATCCCGTAAATGATTCTACCGTTAAAATTTCATCTACTGTTAATGTATCTTGCGTAATATTGGTTGAACCCATGTCATCCGTTACCAATAATTGTACCAAATATTGACCACTAGCAAGTAATAAATTAATAGTTTCACCATTTATTTGTGTTTCTCCTACAGTCCACTTCCATGAGTTTATTGAACCATCTAAATCGAATGAATTAGAGGCATCAAAAGTTATCACTGCGCCCGGAGTTATAATTTTGGGAGACATAATTATTTTGGGTTCAGGAGGGTTATTTGATATGGAAATAGATTTACTGGAAGTAGTACTTAGTCCACTTGGATCGGATATTTTTACTAAGATATCCCATATTTGACCAGGTGCCAATCGTTCAGATAATACATATGTCATATTATCTAATTCGGGAACATGAAATCCATTTCTTGACCATTGTATTTCATGAGTAAGTATGTTATCATCTACGTCGTAATAACCTATTCTGGCTACTAGATTATTTTGAGAAAGGATAATTTCATCCCCGTTAGTAGATAAATTTTTAATTATCCCTGTCCAACCTTCATCGCCATTTTTTAAATAGATTTCAAGATATTCTGGGGCTGCATTACTAATTATTACCGAAGGGCTTCTAAGTGTTGATCCAAGATTTTCGCCATCATTAGGAGTTATTTGGAATGACCAAGATTGACCCCTGGATGTAAATGATGAATTTACTACTTTTTGGCCATCATAATCTGACATTGATATATCATTCAGAAACCACGTAATTTTGCTATTTGATTGGATATCTTGATCCGTATCATAGTATGTCCATGTCGCGATAATATCATCAGAAGTTATTATTTTTTGATCTAAATAAATGGTTGCATCACTTGCAACTGGTAGTGTGTTTTTTATCACCACATAATCAGAATTAACCCAACTAGACCATGCTAAGCCATCCGAAGCCCTAGCAGAATAATTCCATATTTCTCCTTTTTTTGTTATTGATGAAGAGATGATGTCTAAATTATCTAAAGAATATATGTGCGTATTATTTTTAAACCATTTTACTTCTAAATCTTGGATTGGATCATTATCTATATCTGTAAAGTTAATGATTGCTTGAATATCATCATTTGTGTACAAATCATAAGTTGATAAATCAACAATTATTATAGGAGGAGTATTGGAATCACCAATGATTATTTGATTACTCCAAAAATCTTGACCTTCGTCTTGGCCATCGCTTGGAATAATTAATACTTGCCAAATATCTCCAGATCTTATCATTAAACTACTGATAGACGTTAAATTATCAATTTCATCCTGTCTAAAACCATCCAGATACCAATGAATTAACGTTCCTTGTTCGGTATCTCCATCTATGTCTGAGAAGTCATAAGATATAGAAATTCCATCAGAGTCATCAGGATTTTCTGGAGAAGTAATCAAATTTGTGATAGAAGGAGGAGAATTCCCAATTGTTACAGGTCCTAGAGAAATATTTTCGCCATAATCTAATCCATCTGATGGTGATACTGTTACATCCCAAGAATCTCCTTTAGTAATATGTGAATTTGGTAATGAGGTCATATCATCAATTTCATTCTGCCTTAGGCCATTCAAATACCATGCAATCGATGTTCCTTGTTCAGGGTCTCCATCTGAATCGGAAAACGAGTAGTTAATCGATAAGCCAGTCATTTTTGTAGGATTAATAGGTATAAATGATAACATTGTAGCTACAGGAGGAGTATTATTAGAGGTTGTTTCTGTAGAAGTAAATGGGGAGATAATTCCCCATGAATCACCTGTCTTTAATCCATTACCATTTGCGGATAGAACAGCTAATTCGAAAACTACATTTCCAGAACCGGAAGAAGGAGCTTCCCAATAAAGTCCCCATGAACGATAGTATGGGACTGTGTGTGTTGCTTGATTAGCAGCCGAGTTTATTTGCACACTACCAATCCCTATTCCAGTTGATAGTGTTCCTTGACTTACTTTTAATGAAAATCCCCCATTACTACCAGAAACGCCTCCAGATAAACCTATTGACAAGGAGTATGATTGGCTAGCATTGTAAGAAGTTGGGAAATCATGTGTAGGAGTTGTTGCGGGAGAATTAGAGGAATGGCAACTACACCCATTTGATGAATTGAATTTACCATCTTCATATGCTATTACAGGATTTACTAACGATAAAATAAGTATGAATACAATAGCAATACTTACTCGGTAGACACTACCCATCTCTACCCGCGAGAAGGGTTAGCGAGATAACTTATTGTGATACGTGATTGTTTATCCGTTGAATATATGGGCAAGAATGGTTTCGAAGTGGTATGCGTTCAATAGAAACTGTCGCCATCATTGGATCCGGGAATATGGGTTCAGGCATTGCCCAAAAATCTGCACAGGAAAATTTTTCAGTACAAATGGCAGATAGAGAAGAAAAATGGGTTAAAAATGGTCAAGAAACAATATCAAATTTATTGAATCAGGCTGTTGAACGTAGAATATTTAAAATTGAACAAGTGAATTCTATAAAAAATAGAATTACGGGAGTTATTGGAACAGAAAATATAGATCCAACAACTGATTTAGTAATCGAAGCTGTTTTTGAAGATTTTAAAGTAAAAAAAGATGTTTTTAACACTCTGAATAAAATATGCAATCATAATACTATACTGGCAAGTAATACTTCATCACTTTCGGTAAATGATTTGGCAGAGGCAAGTGGCAGAGCTGATCGATTTATTGGCCTACATTTCTTTTATCATCCTGCTAAAAATAGATTAATAGAAATTATTCCCGCGAAAAAGACATCTGAGAATACGATTAAAGCAGTTGAAACATATTGTAAGACAATGGGTAAAGTAGTCATAATTTGCAAAGATAGACCTGGATTCGTCGTAAATAGATTCTTTGTTCCTTGGTTGAATGAAGCATGTATTTTACTCCAAGAAGGAATAGCAACTGCTGCTCAAATAGATGCAATAGCATGTCGTGCATTCAAAATAGGAATGGGCCCGTTTGCTTTGATGAATCTGACCGGCCCGACGATTGCACTTCATGCCACAGATTATTTATCTGAACAGTTGAATACACCAAGATATTTGGGTGCAGATAACTTAAGAGAAATAGTTACTAAAGGAAATTTATGGAATATTGAAGAAGACGCTGAGTATGAAGACAAAATAGCCTCATTAGTAAAAGAAAGATTGATGGGGCAAGTATTTGCAGTTGCAGCACAGATAGTTGATGAGGGGATTTGCTCCAAAGAAGATGTAGATAGAGGAGCAAAGGTTGGCCTTAGATGGAATGAAGGACCTTTTGAATTAGCAAATAGAATTGGAATAAGGGAGGCCTACCAAATGGCAACCAAATACTGTGATTTGGCCAATTTCAATATTCCAAAAATTCTAGATAGTCAGAATAGTATTTCCAAAAATTTTGAATTTTCATACATTGATGTAGATATCAAAAAAAATATTGCAACGATCAAATTGAATCGGCCTGAAGCAATGAATGCTCTAAATGTGAATTTAGTAAACGAATTAGGAGAAGTAATCGATGAAATAAATGGAATTGAGCATATTGATGCAATTGTACTTGAAGGAGCTGGTAAAGCATTCGTTGCAGGAGCAGATGTAAAATTCTTTGTTGATAAGATAAAAGGTGACGCAGTCAAGGAAATATATGATTTTACTGCATTTGGCCATGAAGTATTGAATAAACTGGAAAATAGTTCCAAAGTAACAATTGCACTAACAACTGGATTGGCACTGGGGGGAGGATTGGAATTAGCTCTTTCCTGTGATTATAGAATAGGAACAAACAGAACTCAATTCAGATTTCCAGAAACTAATATTGGAATTTATCCAGGTCTTGGTGGAACTCAGAGAACAACTAAAATTTGTGGCATAGAAGCCGCTCGATATGCAGTATTAGCGGGAAATTTGCTAAATTCTGAAAATGCTAAGGCCTTCGGTCTACTAACTCACTTGGTTAATGACAAAGAAATAGAAGAAACTATTCATAAGGTTATTAATTTGGGTAAAAATAGGAATAAATACACAAAAACTCCCTTTGACGAAGATAATGTTGTAGTTAAATTTGCAAAATCATTTTACAATGATGAAAATACATACAAATTGATTAATGGATTAAATTTAGAAAATCTAGATACTGAGAACTCAAACGTCATAAAACAAATAAAAAAGTTATCTTATACTGCTCCAATTGCATTAAAGATCGCATCAAAACTACTGGATATTGCTAATCATGAAAGTACTAAATTGAGTGAAGGTTTGGAAGAAGAATTAAACAATTTAAATTTTATATTTAATACATCTGATTCTCTAGAAGGGTTATCCGCTCTAATCGAAGGAAGAAGACCGCAATATAATAATAAGTAATTTAATCACTTGTTAGGAGATTGAATCCACGCAGGGGCCCTGTAATTAGCTATACATTTGAATATTGATAGTTTAATATTATCAAGAGTCATTTAATTTTACTCCTAAATCTTTTTTTTCAAATACTTCATCTACCCAATTTTCTAAAAATTTATCCATTTTTTATTCCTCTCTAACTCGGTGTTATTTCTACACCGAACGCATGAATATACCTATATTAAGCAGGTAGTATTTACGAGCACATCGAGGTGTATTTTATACACTAGATAGTTTACGGGTTACTAGATAACATGGTAAGAGAGCCGATGATAATTACAGATAGTGACTATAAGGTAATAGATTCAGCAATTGAGGATGTTAAAAAAAGTGGTACAGAAATAAGAAAAACACTAGCAAGTTACAATGAGAATGATGGTTATAATATAGAATGGGAGGTAGGGGCTGCTGTTGAAGCATTTTCTAGTTTCAGCTCTAGATGGAGTATAGAAATATTGGCTGCATTATATATCGCTGGAGATAGAAGATTCAACGAAATGAGAAAATTATTGAAGGGAATTAGTAGCAGAACACTTTCTGATAAATTAACACATTGTTCCGAATTAGGATTAGTAAATAGGATAGTAGATGAAGGGCCTCCAATCAGAGTTAGATATCAATTAACAGAACATGGAAGGAATGCTGGTAGACTCTTGAGTCCTTTAGTTGCATATATGAAGATTCAAAAAGGTAGAGTAGTTATTGAAAAATAAATAATTGGGGAGCAATAGTGAAACACAGAGCCATGTATACTTAAAGGCTAGAAAGATGGCATCTCGTAATATGGCCTTGATAGAACAGTTACGATGCGCCTATCCGATAACATCGGATATTCTAACAGCAATGTTAGGAGGAGTTGTGGGAATTAGTACTATTATTCCATTTATTGCTCCAGCCGTACAGGGATCAATATCGGCACCACATCATGAAGAGCATGTCCATCCACTAAGAACAAAAATTTTATCCACCCTTGTCAAATCTCCTGGTATTCATTTTAGAGAATTACAACGACAATTAAATGCTGCTAATGGGACATTGAGGCATCATTTAAGAGTACTAATGAATGAAAAAACAGTCACAGTCATTTCAGTAAACGGTAGGACTTGTTACTACGCAGGTGCTCCTGCTCAAGTAGAAATTTTAGAAGGAACAGGAGTTACCGATCAATACAAGGCTGCATCGATGCTTCCAGTAGGATTATCTGTTGTTCAGAAAAGTATTGTTACAAGATTATCAAGATCTCCTAATCCGATATCTCAAGCACAACTAGCCCGGGACTTAGGAAGATCACGGGCGTCGGTTCATTCTGCAGTTTCTGTTTTAAGGGGAAGAGGAATATTGAGTGAATCAAAGATTTGCTTAGCCCCGCACCTTGAATGCTTGAGTAGTTCTAAAGTAGATTATCCGTGGTTGGATATACGTAAAGAATTAGCATGAAAATGCCGTCTGGCATAGCCAATGCTCTTGAGCCTTGTAATACTCGACGTAGATTGTGATAAGGCTAAAACTTATTGAAAAGCCTATGCCCACTGGGAGTAAAAATCCAGATATCCTGCTCTCTTGGATACTAGATTCTATTGGATTAGTTCGGCGTAAAGCAGAAATATGGGAAGATGGAGAGCAAGGAGCTTTGCACCGTATAATGAAAGATGCTTTGTTAATAGAGCCATTGAAAGGTTGGGATACTAAAACTCTTGGAGATGTATGTGGGCTATCTCAAACTGGCATGCAGCATCAAATGGTGAAGTTGAGAGATTCGGGTTTGATTGCTTCAGAAAATCATGGTAGATGGCATATTTATGTACTTAGAGGCGGGTCAATTACATCTGCAATTAGGCTATTATCAATTCAAGTAAAAGGGATTATGGAATTAAGAATAAGTGAGCTAACAAAATATATCCAACCGTCAAAAGAAAGAATGCAAATTCCAAAAGATAAGGTAGAAATAAATTTTAAAATTAGTGTTTGTGAACATTCCGCTACTAAAGAAGATAATGATAGGTTGGATGCATTGATTGCGGATTTAGGCATAAATGGGGAACGGGCTAAAAAAAATGATGATTTGGCAAAAAAAATATTTATTGAATTATCCACAAATACAAATCCAATAACAATATTATCTACCGCAGATAAGTTTTCTGAATCAAGATCACGGGTTAAGAGAACTATGAATAGATTCAGAAATGCAGGTATCGTTGAAAGGGTCCCAATGTTAAATAGAATTGCGCAGGATATATTCTCAGGAGTAATGCGACAGTTAGATGCAAGGGGAGAAGAATGGCTCTTGACAAGAGGTGGGCTTGGAAGGATACCACCGGAAATTGCTGAAAATATAATTAATAGTGCAAAAAAAAGGAGTTTGACTATTAATAAAATAGAAAAGATGTTGGAAGAAGTTTCAATTGACTCACAAAAAATATTATTGAATACACTGGGCGGAAGATTACCATATGGATTCAGAATCGCAGGTAAAGATGGTGAGGATTTGGAAATGCTAATTATGACAAAAGTAGAAAGGGTTCTAAGAAGATTAAATACTGTCGCAGAGAGGTTAGAAAAATCGTTATTAAATAATCTTTAAATTAATATTTCATCATGATTTAAATTTTCAAGATACCTAGTTACTCTATCTCCAAGTTCTTCTTGAGTTCTGACGGAATGTAGTTCGACTCTCATGGCTGAAGCTCCTGATAATCCTTTTGTAAATGATATCGCATGCCTTTTTAGATTTTTATTAATTTGATTAGGATATACATCTTTACTAATTTCTAGATATCTGTTCCAACACCAAAGTCTAGCAGCGGCATCAGTATCATTACTCCATGGTGGAGATGATGTATCCCATTCCAAATCTCGCTTAATATCATGGAATATATTGGGCATACCTATCGCCCCTCTACCAATCATTAATCCCGCCGCACCAGTGACTTTCATGCACATTTTTGCCGTAGTAGAATCTATAATGTCTCCATTCGCTATTACAGGAATATTTACGGCATCAACAATTTCTCTTATTTGTTCCCAATCTGCAACTCCCGAATATCTTTGTCTAAGAGTACGCCCATGGACACAAATTCTTTCAATTCCTTCTTTTTCAAGTCTCTGTGCAACTTCTAGAGCCGTGTTAGGCCCTGAGCCAGTTCCTAATCTTACTTTAACTGAAATTGGGACCTCAGCAACTTCTAAACAAGATCTAACCATTTTTACTATTCGATCAGGATCTTTTAACAGAGCTGCTCCTGCTTCATTCCTACATACTTTTGGTGCTGGGCAGCCAAAATTAATATCAATTATATCTGCACGACTTTGGAGGAGTTTGACTGTTTGAACCATTTCTTCAGTTATGCCCCCAAATATCTGTGGAATAAATGGAGATTCGCTTGGATGACTTTCAACTTTAAGCCACGAATGCGATGCATGCCTAGATAGACCGGCAGCCGCAGTAAATTCGGTCACAGTAAGGTCTGCTCCGCATTCTCTTGCAAGTATCCGATACGCAAGATCCGATACGCCAGCCATTGGGGCTAAAAATAGCGGTACGGCAGAAACCATAATAATTCTGCGGACAAATGACTTTCCTATGAGAGCGTCGGTAAATCAGAATGTTGATTCCCAGTCTGCAACATCTTGGGAGCGTTCCCAATCTGCATCTGTTATGGTACCACGTAGTTTCAGTACTTCACGAGAAAGGAGCCAAAATATCAATGCGAGAGATCGGCGGCCTTTGTTGTTGGCTGGAAGTGCAATATCTACATTTCTAAGTTTATTATTTGCATCACAGATTGCAACCACTGGAAGACCTGAATTTACAGCTTCATTCAGAGCCTGAGAATCTGCAGCTGGGTCGGTTACTATAATTAATTCTGGTTCCATGTATGTGCGCAGTCTAGAATTGGTTAGAGTTCCGGGTATAAATCTTCCAACTATATGTTTTGATCCTATTGATTGAGCAAACATTCTGGCTGGCCTCTGTCCATATTGACGGGCACTCACGACTAGAATCCTATCAGCGTCATAATTTGAAAGGAATTTTGCTACTGTTCTTATTCTTGAATCGGTTTGATTTATGTCGATTAGATGTAAACCTGCAGCATCTTGTCGCTCTGTATCAAGAAATCTCTTCATATCTGCTGATTTTTGATTTGTACCTATATGTACAGCATGTTGTTCATATGTTTCAAATGGTACCAAAGGGGCCATACTTTCATCCATAATTATACCTCAGTAGCGCGGCCACCTGCCATCTATTCATAAGCGCTACGCATGAGTAAAAAATATTTCATGTCTCTAATTCAGAAATAAAAGTACACTCTAGCCCCACTTGAATTTCAGGAAATTGTGCACATGGCTTAGTAATTGTTGCATATACTTCGAAATGATCGTGGAAAGATAGCTGATCAATTGGAGCGGTAACGCCATACCCTCGTGCTTCCACTTCGAAACTCCATTCTCCAGATATTAAATCACTTTTACCGAATGTAAATCTTTCCAAGGAATAATCTTGAGTGGCTCTTACTTCCCAAAATGGATTTCCTCCAGCTAATTTTTGGCCAGGTTGCCACAACTTAACTTCGACATATCTATACTCATTAGTTTCATTGCCGACGGCATCTTCAATTGTTGAGGAATAAGGAAATTGAGCCCGAAATTCGATAACTAGTTTTGAAACAGTTTCATCAAAAATTATTGCAGTTTCATTAGAATAAAGTATTGCATTTAAATCAGATGATGAATCAAATGTATAATCCCAACCATATCTGTCTGATTTTTCAATAGTTAACACAGGATCTCGCATATCTTCCATTATTTCTCGTTGCATTGCCAAGCCTAGGCAACCACTTGTTAGCAGGCAGACGCACATTATTGTAAATATGGGACTCAATGAAATTGTACCACTCACAAAGTCTCGGAGATAGTGATATGACTTCAATCCATTTATTGTTGGTGCCTCTCGGTACTCATAGGGAACGTCAATGCCATTCGGCTCAGTAAACCCTTTTGTCGTCATTGAGGCGTATAATGCTGTGAGGACATGCGTCATTAAACCTGCTACTCTAGAGGGAGAATTATTCTTCCTCTAATACTCTTGGTTTGTGTACTTCTCGGAAAACTACGACCCCTACGCCGAGATTTTCCCTTATGGTTTGAACCAAAGAAAATTTTGCATATGGCCAGTTTTGATCATATGATATTTCCTCGGGGAGTGTTACCGTCATGTCATCACCTTCGAATTCTACCTCGAAGTCTTCTCTTCCTGTGTTCATCTTTAGTAATGTTTCAACACGTTCTTTTCGATCTTCAACGACCTTTACAATTTTATAATTATATCTTAATGTAACACCGGCTAGTGGGTGATTATAATCTATTCTGGCCCTACCTGCGCTAAGAAATTGTAACATACCAGTACGTCCGCCAATTTCTACAGGTCCCCCTATGTGAAGAGTATTAGGATCTTTGACACTTTTCAGTAGTACATTTTGAGATATAGTTTCAATTAAACTTTGATCTCTTTCCCCATAGGCATCTGCAGCATCGATATCAAAATTATAATCCGAATCAGGCGCTGCATCTGCAAGATGCAATTCAAACCCCTTAATGAGACGACCGGAACCAACTATTGATATCATAGGAGCATATGTACGATTTTCATCAAAAACATCATGCTCTTTTGCTATTTCTTCTCGAGTAGTCTCAATGAGCTTCTCAGTATTTGCGTTAAATAGGTCGTAATCAATATGAATAATTGAGCCATCTTCCATTCTATTAGCCTCCGCGGACGTCCCGGCGACTTGCTCACCCTTTTTCATTCAAACGGTTTGATTTGAAAAAATAATTAGCATTATTCTTCTTCTTTTGTAGCCCTATTTACACCAGAAGACAGCGAAAACAGGCTTCCAAGCATGATTATAGTCCAACCTAGCCAAACTAAATGGCTACCTGGTAATGAATGGACTGTTACTCTAACTCTGTCTACTTCTTCAGACTGGCCAAATGTCATCCACTCTAGTAATTCTTGAGATTGATAAAAATCAAGAATTACGATTGTGTCTCCGAATAAAGTACTAAATCGATCAACCTCTGATCTAGGAGAAACGGAATTGCCTGTTGTGAATCTCAACATCCCCGGAGATATTTCAGTAAGTTTTTCGCCTTCCTGTAATACTTCAATTGTTATTCCAATATATCCATCGCCTATTGAAAATGGATAATCTGCATCAGTGGAATTTATTTTTTCTACACCTGTAAATATGTAGTCATAGCCTCTGTGTTCTATTGGTTGATCTTTCACTAATGTTACTAAATGTGAGGGATCGGTTCGATCTACCAAAGTTGTTGTAAAAACATGTCCTATCAATAATAAAATTATACCTAAGTGTGCAATATTTGATCCTAATTTTCTTAATATTACTGTTGATTTAGTATCGTTAAAACCTTTTTTTCTCAGTCTAGACAAAGTATTTTTTGAAGTATCAAATAATTGATGTATAGTTGGAGGTAACGAAAAAAGTAACCAAGTTAGTATAAAAAGTCCTAATGCCCCTCTTGAAATGCCTGGAGTAACACTAAGATTGGGATCGCCGGGCAAATATATGTCATTTGACAAATAGGCAAGTAATATAGAAATAAAGAGGCATAGAAACAACAAAATGTTTCCATTTCTGGAATTAATCGAGTTTCCCCATGCATACAGCGTTAGTCCCATTGCCATTAAACCAATAATAGGGGCACCATAGAATTCATGTGCGAGAATATTGCTTCCCTCTATTTCAACAGTTAGAAGAATCCATGTTAATAATAAAAATGTTAAACCACCATACCATGGTATGTTTTTAGCCAATTTTATTCTCTGTGAAGTACTAGTAAATGGCCTAATTAAAATCGACATATCATCATCTAAATCTGATAAGAACCAAGGTACTAAGAAAGGTATCATACCTAAAAATGCCTGATAAATATTTGCAGACCATGACCAGTTAGAATAAAGCATCAAAATAATACCTGCAATCATCCAATGGAATGCAGGTTTTTCAGATGATTCGTTCAGCATTAAAAAAAGTATACACAATCCCATGACCAAGATTGCACTGGAACCGATGCTTAGAGAGATTAAAAAGAAGAATATCAATAAACTTATTGAGAGATACTTGTTTAATTCAAAAAATGATTTTTCATTATTTTTTAATAAAGCATTAGTTTGTTCTCTGTAGAGATGTAGAATTGAAAACGAGCCTAGTAAAATTATTGCTAAAAGATAAGACAGAACTTCAAGACCTACTGGAGAAGAATCTGAAATATCTATAATTCTAAGATATGGGTCCTTTGATAAAACAGTTTCCTCGTTTCCAACGAAGGCATGAACAGATGCCCATACGCCATTAGCACGGGTTACCAAAGTTGCATGAAATGCTAAAACTCCAGTTATTACTCCTAGAGAAGGAGATACGCGATATGCGCTAGTTGAGTTAGGTTTTGAACGTGCATGGATTATTAGAAGTAAGGATAACCAAGGAAGTAATGAGCCAGTTTCAACCGGGTCCCATGCCCAATAACCTCCCCAATCTAAAACCGTGTAGGCCCAAAGTCCACCTAATCCTATCCCTAATGTTCCGATAAAAAAGGCTGATCGCGCCCATGGTAGTAATGAATTATGAATTATCTTACTGGGTAATTTTTGAATTATTCCAGAAAGTGCTACTGTTGCAGTGGCAATACAGAGAGAGTAATATAAAAAAACAATCGGAGGATGAATTACCATAAGATTAGTTTGGAGTAGTGGATTCAACTCTCCATCAATTCCCTTGTATGGAGAAAATGGATCTAATATCCAAGATATAAGTAGTAAATAGGCGACCCAGGAGTGCATTATTTTCAATGCTAAATCATTATTATTATCTAATTGGGCCATAATCCAAGTAACTATTCCCATTAATGAAGCCCATAATAGTAGAGGTCCTGCCCTGCCTCCCCATACGGCAGAAATTCGATAAAAAAGTGGTAAATCTGCCCCTCCATATTCAGCCACCAGGGTTAAGGAATCTGCATCAATCAGAAATGCAAATACGAGAAGAGTGAATGGAGATATTTGTAATAAAAAACTAATGTCTTTTACTCTAGAATACAAGTTTAATTTAGGATTAATTGCATTATGTATTGATACTAGGAATGCGAATATGAGCAATAACTGCCCAATAAATGATATTATTGTATCACCAGCCATAATATTTTGCACGAGAGTAACCAAAAGAAAGCATCGCAGGGATTATTTTTCTTGCATATAATTTTGGTCTTCGAATTAATATCTTAAAGCAAACTGCTAATTTTCCATGAGGGCCCATATTACTCATTTCATCTGGGAAACACCGAGCCATAAGTGACATATCGTCATCGGATAAATCAAAAAGGGCAGATTTGCCTCGTAAAATCTTAGAATATGGAGGAAATTCTTTTTCCCACAATATATGATATTCAGCAAGAGAAGCGGCAGTTAGATCACCTGAAGAAATTGCTTTAGATGCTACCTCTGCAGCAAATACTGCTGATTTCAAAGCGAGGTGCGAGCCACCTTCAAAAAGTGGAGAAGTGAAGCCGGCTGCATCCCCCACAAGCATAAGTCCGTCCGTATGAGTATTTTTATGGGGTCCTGAAATTGGAATGGTACCTCCAAATGCAGGATTTCCTTTTGTTTTCCATGGGGGTGATACCTGTTTTAATTCTTTGAAATGGGTATCGGCGATAAATTCATCTAATCCTTTTTTAGTCCTAGATTTATCTTCTGTAACCAATCCGACATTTGCTCTACCGTCACACTTTGGAATCATCCAGACATATCCTTTTTCAGCATATTTTGGCCAAATATAAAAATCTAGATAGTCGTCAGTTGGAACTTCTAGCATTTCATACTGCATCCCAGCTATCACTTGCGGCCTTGGATTAAGTTTAGTTAATTTAGAGCATACACCAGCAACTCCTGAAGCATCTATTACAATTTTGGTTTCAATCGGGAAATTATCTCCTTTCCCATCGCATCTCCAACCAACAAAATGCCCATTATCATATATCTTTTCCATGGAATCTAATTTGTGCCCTAGATGTAAATTTGCTCCTTCAGAAACTGCTTCATCACATATCCATCTTTCAAACAAATGTTTCTCTAGAACATATCCCTTCTCTGTTAATTTTTTTTCAGTTTTATCAGGGAAAATTACTCTGATTCCATTTACACGCTTGCTTATCACGTGCGGAGGTAGTTCCAATTGAAGATTATCACATGCAATATCAGAAATACATTCTCCGCAGTGAACCGGAGTGCCTATCTCCTTATGATCTTCGATGATTATCGTTGAAAGTCCTGCTCTAGCACTATGTAAAGCAGCATTTCCTCCTCCTGGTCCTGCTCCGATTACCAAAACATCACACTTCTTAATGTCGTTAGCCATGCCCCTCGGAGAGAGTTTATGTCAAAGAATCTCTCGGTCAGATGTCTATGGTAAAAAGCGAACATTCTCATTCTGTTGGTGCATCGGAGTGGTGTGAAGTGGGGAAACCTTACCAGATACATTCGCGAATTGGAGGCAAGGGGAGAGCTGTTGCGAATTAGTCACCCTGTGAATGTAAAATTCGAGGCAGGTTGTATTGCTGATTATTTGGTAAAACGAGGTGGGCCGGCAGTAATATTTGACCAGCCCAGATTGGATGATGGGGCCATTAGTGAATATTCACTCATAATGAATCTTTTTGGTACTAGAGAAAGGACGAATCTCGCCCTTGGAGTAAAAGAGCCCAGAGAGATTGGAGATAGGATGGTTGCGTTGATGAAGCCTGATATTGGAAGTATAATAAAAGCACCATGGAAAGGTATAAATCTTGCATTAGAAGGTATTTCTATGGCACCCCGCAGGATTAGAAGGGCCCCGTGTCAACAAGTATTAATTGATAATCCAGATGTTACAAAATTACCTATTCCAACAACTTGGCCATTAGATGGAGGACCTTTCATGACATTACCTTTGGTTGTAACATCTGACCCAAATACTGGAGAACATAATATGGGGATGTATAGAAGTCAAGTTTTTGGACCAAAAGAGGTTGGTTTACATTGGCAAGCACACAAACATGGGGCCGAGCATTCGGCAGATTCTCTTGGCGATAAAATGCCTGTAGCAATTTGTTTGGGAGGCCCTCCAGAAGTCATTTTTAGTGCCATTTCTCCCTTACCAGATAATTTATCTGAATATGAATTTGCAGGACTTTTAGGAAAAAAAAGATTAAACATTGTAAAATGTAAAACAAATGATTTGTATGTTCCAGCAGAATGTGATTTTGTCATAGAAGGATATATGATTCCAGGAGAAACTAGACTGGAGGGTCCTTTTGGAGATCATTTTGGACATTATTCACTAGCTGATGAATATCCAGTAATGCATGTTACTATGATCACACACAAGAAAGACCCAGTTATTCCAATGACCATAGTTGGAGTTCCTCCAATGGAAGATGGTTACTTAGGTGAGGCGATAGGAGATGCATTTAGACCTGTTTTACAATTTCAGCATAGAGATGTAATTGATTTATTTTTACCTCTAGAAACTGGATTTCACAATCTAGCTATCGTATCATCCAAGAAACGATATCCTCGGCAAGGAAGAAAAACTGCTCTTGGACTACTAGGAGCGGGTCAAATGATGTTTTTAAAAACTATAATTGCAGTGGATCCTGAACATCCCGTTAAGGATTTAAATAAACTACTAGATATAATTGAAAGAAATGTTAATATCCCAAATGATCTAATATTTTTAGAAGGAATGGTTGCAGATACGCTCGAACATGCATCTCCAATTGAAAATATACATACTAAATTAATGATAGATGCTACAAGTAGTGATAATTCAATATCGTATTCTTCTAAAACAAATTCTAATTCTATTGTAATATCTGCATCGGCTATTGAAGGAGTAGTGAGTTCGAGAATGTTAAGGCCCACAATGATGGTTGTCACTACAACTATAGAAGGAGGACCAAAACCTGGAGAAAGTATGGAGTTGGAAGATGAAAAAATGGCTCAACTCCAAAGAGAAAAAATTAAAAAAATATATCAAGATATATGGAGCTTAGAAGGTGCAGATAATCTAAAATGGTTATTCATAACGGATGCTGATATTGATTTGAAAAATAAAGGATGGAAGAGAACGTTATTATGGCAATTGTTTTGTAGATTTGATGTTTCAAGAGATATTCACTTTGATGATTCCAAAGAGAGATTGGCATGGGATGCTACTGCACCTATTCCATCTAAAAATGGAGATATTCAAGTCAGAAGATGGCCGGCAGTGACACTCCATAACGAAGAAACTATAGAAAAGGTAAATATTATTATGAAGGATTTGGGATACTAATGAATATTAAAGATGTTTTAGAATTTATTAAAGTTGAACATACTTTATTTTCACTACCTTTTGTTTTAATTGGTTATGTTCTGGCAATAGAAGATTTTACTTCCAAGGATATCGACTTATTGTGGATATTATTAGCAGCAATAGGCGCACGGGGTTTGGCAATGACATTGAACAGAATTATAGACAGAGACATTGATGCTGCTAATCCTCGAACAGAAGGTCGTCATCTGGTCTCCGGAACAATGACAATGAAGGGTGCATGGATATTATCTGTTATTTTTTTAATCATACTAATTGGAAGTGCCGGGATGTTGAATAAGGTCGCTCTAATGATGTCATGGTTACCAGTACTAGTATTTTTTATTTATCCATTTATGAAGCGCTTTACATGGTTGTGTCATTTTTGGCTAGGGGCTTGTCTTGGACTAGCCCCCGCAGGAGCTTGGGTTGCAATTGCATCTAATACTCATGGATGGGCATCAATTACAGGCCTAAATGAAGGTTATACAGAATTTCTTTGGTACCCTGAAATTCTTTTCATATCTTTGGGAGTTGTATTGTGGATTACTGCTTTTGATATAAATTATGCAATAATGGATATTGAAAGTGATAGATTGAATGGGATACATTCATTTCCATCTCAATTCAGCGAAAGAGCAACAACAAGGACAACTGTACAATTAACTCTGCTATGGTTTGCCTGCTTTGCAATTTCAAATCCCATAGACGAAATATGGTTCATAATATCGGCAGGATTGATGGCAGCCTTGAATATATATGTTATTTTATCAAGAAATAAGATTAAAAATTTTCAGACTATTTTATTTAGAGTATCGATGATGACTGGTTGGGTTCTGCTATTATCTCTAATTATCTCAGAACTAAATTATAGTAGTGATGGATTGTTTGATTGAGTGTGATAGTTTATGTTTATTCTTAAGTCAGATTACGGTACAGCAGGAGACCAACAACAGGCTATTGATACTTTAGTTAATCAAATAGAAAATGGGCAAGAACGTTCGGTATTATTAGGCGTTACTGGATCAGGAAAAACTTTTGCTATGGCTAATATAATCAAAAGGCTACAAAGACCAACATTGATTTTATCTCATAATAAGACATTAGCTAGACAATTATGGCAGGAAATGTCCGATTTATTCCCAGAAAATGCTGTTGAATATTTTGTTAGTTATTATGATTATTATCAACCTGAAGCATATATCCCAGGAAGAGATCTGTTTATTGATAAAGAATTACAAATGAATGAAAGAATCGAGCAAGAGAGATTTTCAACAGTTGCATCTCTGGTTTCTAGGCCTGATGTAATTGCAGTCGGTTCGGTATCGATTATCTATGGTTTGAACCCTCCAGAGGTATTTGAACAAAATCATTTACGGCTTTGTAGAGGAGAAGTTTCAGATCCTCAAGATATAGTAAATAATCTAGTAGGACTCCAGTATCGTAGAACTAAGGGAGATTTAACTAGAGGAGATGTACGATTAAGAGGAGAAACATTAGATATTTGGATGCCAAGTAGAGATGACCCGCTGCGTATCAAATTCAATTGGGATGGAATTGAAAAAATCCAAGTGTGCGAAGCAGTTTCTTGGGAAGTATTAGATGAAATCGAAGAAGCATGGATTCATCCAAGAGAATTTTATATGACTGATGAGGAGAGGTTTAATGAAGCTCTTATCGATATAGAGGAAGAAATGAATGAAAGAATAAAATTTTATGATAAAAATGGAATGGATTTAGAAAGTCATAGAATTGAGCAGCGCACAAAATTTGATTTGGAAATGTTATCAGAAATTGGTTCTTGCAAGGGAGTGGAGAATTATTCATTACATTTTGATGGAAGAAAGAAAGGGGAACGCGCATATTGCCTACTAGACTTTTTTTCTACAAATGCTAGGAAATTCCATGGTGGGAAAAATAATTATCTAGTAATAATGGACGAATCGCACGTAACACTACCGCAAGTTGGAGGCATGTATGGGGGTGATTTTTCTCGAAAGAAGAATTTAATAGATCATGGATTTAGATTACCCTCCGCATATGATAATAGGCCATTGAGAATCGGAGAATTTCAACAAATGATTCCTCAGATGCTCTATGTGAGCGCTACACCAGGAGAAAGAGAGTTGCGGCATCTTGCAGAAGTAACTAATCAGAAGGTTCCTGTGGGTTTATTACATGCTAACAGCCAAGGAGGAGCAGTTCCCTCGGCCATAAAAAAGGGTAAAGAAAAACGAACAATGGAAGAAGTTTTGTCTGAGATTGATGGAATAGCTAAAATGGAGATAAGGCCAACTGGATTATTAGATCCAAAAATTCAAGTTCGGCCCACTGAAGGGCAAGTACAAGATTTACTAAGTATGATAAATCAAAAAGTTAAATTGAATCAACGTACATTAGTAACGGTACTAACAATTAAATTTGCTGAAGAAATTTCAGAGTATTTACAGAGAATGGGGGTTAAAGCACATTATCTTCACAGTGAAATTGATACCTTAGAAAGAACTGAAATTATCAAAGCATTAAGAATTGGTCACATTGATGTCATTGTAGGGATTAATCTTCTAAGAGAAGGCCTGGACATACCTGAAGTATCATTAGTTGCAATTTTTGATGCAGATAAGCAGGGCTTTCTAAGAAATGAAAGAGCATTATTACAGACAATTGGGAGAGCATCAAGGAATGAATATGGAGAAGTTATCTTGTATGCAGATTCTATTTCACCAGCAATGGAGGCTGCCATTAGCCAAACGATATCTAGAAGAGGTAGACAAGAAAAATATAATTTAGAAAATAATATAATACCTAAAACAATTCAAAAGAGCATTCCTGTAATGGGGTTAGAGATCGAAGATTTAATGGCTGGAGTGGCAGGGAAAGGCGAAAAGGGAGGTAGGAAGTTAGTTGGTAAAATACCTAAGAAAAAGGGTATCGCTGCTCTCACAAATAAATTTGATTTAGGTGTCGGTGCGTGGACTAGTGGAAATTCACTAGTAGATAATATTTCTCAACCAAGTTTAGAAGAGGGACAAGATAATTATCATAAAGTAATGGAAGATGGGGTATCTGAAAAGTTAATTAAGAAATTGAGTAAGGAAATGAAACAGGCTGCTGAAAGGTTAGATTTTGAAAGAGCGGCAGATATTAGAGACAGAATATATCAAATTAAGAATGCGACGGATTCAAAGTAGAAAACCTAGTGGAGAAGGTTATGCCGAAATATAATAAGACTGATTTCAACACTCCGGTAAAGGATTATAATTTTACTAAAATTAATAATGTTAGTTCACTAATTGACCAGATGAAGGAGGCAGGAGGTTTTACAGCCAGTAAATTAGGAAAGGCTAGAGACATATTAAGTAATTCAATGGCTAAAACGGGTGATGAAGGAGTAATAAATTGGTTATCATTTCCAGCATGTTTGTGTGCTACTGGAACGAGAGGATTTTTCTTAGAGGCTATCAAAAAAAATAAATTTAATGTAATAGTAACAACCTGTGGTACATTAGATCATGATATTGCGCGTACATATGAGGATTATTTTCATGGTGACTTTGATCTAGATGATGTCGCATTGGCTGAAGAAGGTTTGAATAGGCTAGGAAATATAGTAATCCCTAACGAATGCTATGGAGAAATCTTAGAAAAAACAGTTTTACCATGGTTAAAAGAAATCGAAGAAGAGCGTAGGGCAATACAGCCAAATAACCCATGGCTAGGTTTTGGTTCAGTAGAGCTTTGTTGGGAAATTGGGGATAGGTTAGAGGATGAGACATCAATTCTTTATTGGGCGGCGAAAAATAGGATTCCGATAATTATTCCTGGGCTATCCGATGGGGCAATTGGTGCTCAGTTATTTATGCATAGACAGAAAAGTCCTAGTTTTATGATAGATTTCTTAGCGGATGAACAAATACTTTCTGATTTAACTTGGACAGCAGAAGAAAGTCATGCATTAATGATTGGAGGAGGAATTTCTAAACATCATGTTATTTGGTGGAATCAATATAGAGGAGGTTTAGATTCTGCAGTTGGTGTTACTACTGCTCCGGAATTTGATGGATCATTGTCTGGTGCGCGACTCAAGGAGGCCATTTCATGGGGCAAAATAAGGCCAAGTGCGCCCCAGGTAGTAGTAGAAGGGGATGCTAGCATCATACTACCATTATTAGGTGCAGATTTATTCAATTAATGCTAATTTTAGTTTTTATCCAATAGTAATGGCTAATAATGGAACTATGCTGGGAGGGGATATGTCCGTTAGCGATATGGTACAAGGAATGATTGATGAATTGACTGCAGCACTTACAGATGCTGGTAAACACGACGGTGGCAACTCAGCTGCTGGAACACGTGTAAGAAAGGCTATGCAAGGTATGAAATCTCATGCACAAGCAGTACGTCTACAAGTTCAAAACGATAAAAACTCTCGTTAATTATTTTTTAACTAAAAAATATAGTTCAGCAAGGACTCAAAGGTTTTGTGCAAGCAATTCCATTAGTCCAGTACGCAAAGGCGTGAGGGGATGCCAACCATCTCCTCCCGCCCTAATAATTTCATTATTCAAAGGCACAAGATTCGGTCTTTGTTTAATTTTATTCATATTTTCGTTGACAGTTTTAGGAATTTTCGATAATGATTCAATTGTATGAGTGTAGTTGATAGAATTTTTGTATCTTGTCCATAGCATATCTAGTTCCTCTAGAACATCCTTATTTGACCATGCTCTTCTGCCACAAATATCTAAATTACCTTTTATATTGGCAAATTCATCCGATAGTACAATCATAGATATCGCTTCTACAGCGTCCCTGATATGTACCCAATAATGAACATCTAATTTATTATCAAAATCATTCAAGCCGGATTTTAAATTATCCATTAATAAATAAATATCATTTGGACTCCATTTGGAATTACCATCAGGAATTAATAAATCATGAGTCCTTATTACTAATTTTGATACATTAATATTCTTTGTATCAGATGGAATTATCAATAGATCTACTTCAAGATTTGTATCAAAACCAATTTTTATAGTTGCATCATCAAATTCTGAAACAATATTTGCACCGAGTCTGATTAATCGATCCTCTAGAGCTATATAAAAAAAATCTTTTGAGCCAACTAGGCAAATTCTATCATCCATCATATCACTTAGGCCAATATAGCCTCAACGTCTTGTAATTTAGTAAAATAAATCAATGCATCTCTCAATACGGAAATAATTAGATCTATTTCATTGGATGTAAGGGAGAAATGTGGAGTAAATCTTAGAGCGTTCTCTCCCCCATGTATAATTCCTAAACCATGGCATCTACACCATTCCTCTACCATTCCTGGACCAATTACCGTCAACTTTTCTGGATCTAATTCAGCGCTTAATAGTAATCCAGTTCCTTGGATTTTCGTAATACATCCAGGTAATTCTTCTGATAATAGTCTAAGCTTTTCCAAGAACTCAGTTCCCCTATCTACAATATTATTTCTTAATTCTGGCGTTATTTTATCCAAAACTGCTACAGCTGTTTCAAGAGCCCTAGGATTAGTGGTCATTGTATTACCATATATTCCAACTGCATACAAATTGGCAGCTTTTTCACTTAACCCAACTACTGAAAGAGGATATTGTCCAGCATTAAGTGCTTTTGACCACGTTTCCATATCAGGAACCTTACAATCTTCAAATCCTTCATAATCTACTATACTCAGGCACCCTTGACCCCTAATTCCTGCTTGGATTGAATCAACTAAGAGCATAGTGTCATTTTCGTCACATAACTTACGGGCTTCGTCATAGAATTCTCTCGTTATACACAAACCAGGGTTGCCTTCACCCATAACAGGTTCAATAGCCATTAATTCAATGTAATTTCCATCTTTATTTGCTTTGGAGAAGGCCTCTCTCAATTTATCAATATTATTTGGAGGGACTAGAATAAGATTTTCACGATCACGAAATGTAGCTAGCTTGGAGTCGTATTTTTCTTTACATGAGTCAGAAATTTGTGCTGGCCTGTCTGTTCTACCATGGAAGCCTTGATTGAGAGCTAAAAATTTTGGAGTTTTACCTTCATGACGGCCTCCTTTAGATGTAACATTGAATGAATTTACATCTGAGATTCTCAAAGAAATGGTGACTGACTCTGAACCACTGTTTAAACAAACAAATTTACTAAATGGACAAAATCCTCTTTTGTAACCAACTTCATTTCTGAGTCTATCTGCTAATCTCTTATGGCTAAAAGAAGGAGTCATTACATTTGCCATAACCCAATTTTCTTTCATTGCCGATATGACGCCATCAGGCCCATGCCCCATTCCCAGCATACCATATCCTCCATTATCATGTAAAACTGCTCCATGAGATGTCACAACCCAAGGACCTTTTGCAGCTATGGCGATGTAAGGGTTAATGGTGTATTTAGAGTAAAAATTCACATAATCATTTTGTAATTTAATAATCAAATCTTTTTCATTCATATTCATGACATCTGCTCCAAAGTCTTCTAAAAGAATTTCTTGATTGACGAATGCCTCTCCGATTGCTTCAGGTAACAACGGATCCAATAAGCTAAATTTATCTATTAATTTATCACTTAAGCCGATTGTATCGGCATTTCCTGATTTGTTACGGATTGCAATTAGTTGCTTAAGGACAGATCTCATGCTACTGCGAGACAGGAGGTTGTTCATCAATATTCTCTGAATAAATTCTCTTTCAGTAAGATAATAAAAAATTTCTATTTGAATTATTTTAAAAATAAAATTTCTGATAATCATATAAATAATTAAACTCAGTTTGATTTTTCAATTGAAAATTTCAATAATTATAAATTTTTTATATTGAAAAATTAATTTTAATCATGGAATATATATAAGTGCCTTTGATACCTTGGCTTACTTGAGGAACGTGGCGGGGATGCAGAAACACCTATCAGAGGAAATAAAATGAATGAAGAATATAGAATACAAGAATTGTTACAGAGAGAGGTATATGTCGGAGATAAATTAGTTGGAATCATAACCGGTGAGAGATTTCATCCAAGTGATGATTATGTAAAATCAATGAGATTGCAAGTTGTAGATAATGTAGCAAATGAATACATGAGAAAGCCAGCTGAATACGCCCCATTATCCAAGGAGTTAGTGCATAGTATTCGCTCCGATGGTGCGGTAAAATTATCAAAATCAATGAGAGAATTACAGCGAAGATGGAGAAATACAGTTAGAATTAATGAAAAGTTATTTGCTCCAGATGAATTACGAGATAGAGCAATATTAGATAATGATGGATCTGATATTGGTAATGTAATAGGATTAGTAAAAATCAAAAGAACATACAAAGGATTGGTAGTAAAACCACATTTTATGATGAAAACACGATTTTCATTACCTGAAACAATAATTGTTCCTGTTGGGCAACTATCTAGAACAACGGCGAGGTTGGATGAAATAATCCTCAAGTGTTCGGCTAAAAGACTCACTACTTTACCAAGTTATTTGAAGCTAAATAGTGAAGATATTATTTTTGATTTGGATTAAGTCTACAGAGTAGTCTTCAAAAACAAAGTATAACTCGCAAGGCCTGCACAAGGACGTGTAGCTTAGTCTGGCTGGAGCACCCGGCTGATAACCGGGAGGTCGCAAGTTCAAATCTTGTCATGTCCACCAAATAACTCAACTGCGGTTAATCGACATAGTCATGAAGGGAGAACTCTTCGAAGGAACCAATATGCCAGTAGTTAGTGGTACTAATGGTGAAAAAATTGCTAAATCTTTGGCTAAAATTTTAAAGATGGATTATGTCAAAATGGAAGATAGGAGATTTCCAGATGGTGAAGGATATGTCAGAATGCCAAAAGACAAAATTGAATCGGTAAGATCTGAAAAAGTGGTTTTGGTATCGAATACTTTCCCAGATTCTGGCATATTAAAAACAATTTTACTTCTTAATTCCATAATTGATGTTAGAAAAGGTGATTTAGAAAACATAAAGGAAGAAGAACCACAAAGTCTTGAAAGTATTGGAGGAGGGATAATTTTAGCAATTCCATATTATGGTTATTCAAGACAGGACAAAAGATTCGCTAAAGGTGAAGTCATATCTGCAAAAGTTATAGCTGAATTATTAACCAATTACTGTGATGGAATGGTAATTCTAGATTTGCACGAACCTTTGGTAATGGAAAATCTTGATTTTCCGATACAATTTGTAAGTTCAATGCCTGAAATAGCTGAAAAATTAAGTAAGGATGTATTTCCTGATTTCATACTTAGTCCTGATAAAGGCGCTATAAAGAGAGCATCTGAGGTAGCCGACATAATAGGGTGTGAGTTTTCGTATTTAGAAAAAACCAGGATTGATGCTCACACAATTGAACACACTCCCAAAAATTTGGATGTATCAGGTAAAGTCGTAGCGATAGTTGATGATATGATAAGTACCGGTGGTACGATTTGTAGAGCCAGTGATGCATTGAGGAGACAGGGCGCTGTTGAGGTTCATGCTGCATGTACCCATGGCCTATTTACTGGAGGAGCCATTACAAAAATGGCGAATCATGTTGATGGAGTTTACAGTACGGATTCATTAGCAAATCCTAGAGCTGTGGTTCCCTCTGCAATAGCATTATCCAGAGGGGTAAGAAAATTAATTTAATTGAAGTTGTAAAAATTATTTTCAATGCGTTGCGTTTATATCAACCAAGTCGTGCGACGGCTTACCTACATGAGGAGATTATCTAATGAGTGTACATATATCGTTTGAAACCCCACAAGACGTGCAAGAGCAAGTTTATGAAATGGTCAAGGCCATTGGGAAGAATGAACGTGGTAGGTTAAAGAAAGGTGCTAATGAAGTAACAAAGGCAGCAGAAAGAGGTACTGCTAAAATGATAGTTATGGCAGAAAATGTTAGTCCTGGCGAACTACTGGCTCATATCCCTATGATATGTAAAGAAAAAGAAATTCCATTTATTTATGTTGCTGATCAGACATTCCTTGCTGAAGCAGCGGGGATGACTACTGGGACTAAAACTGCTGCTGTAGCAGTTATTTCCATGGAAAAAGATGCACAAGATAGATTTAATGAAATAAAAGGTCATTATGAAACATTATCCAGCTGAGAATTATAAAAAGGAGAGATAATTATGGCAAAAGAAGCATGGCCAGCAGAAGTTGTGGAAATTGTTGGAAGAACCGGCATGACTGGTGAAGCAACACAAGTAAAAGTCAGAGTAAATGATTCAAATAATCCAAGAGATATTGGTAGAATAATAGCTAGAAATGTAGTTGGACCAATTCGAGTTGGAGATATTCTAATGTTAAGAGATACTGGTCGAGAAGCTCGTAGACTGGGAACTAGGTAAGTGATTAAATGCCGGAAAGAAGAATTTGCAGTTTCTCTCATGAAGAAATTGAACCAGGCACTGGGATGATGTTTGTTAAGAGAGATGGTTCAGTTATGTGGTTTAAAGATAGTAAAGCACGTAAAAATGCATTAAAACTAAGACGTAATCCTAGAAGATTAAAATGGACACAACGTTATGAAAAGGGCGGAATTAAGTAACTCTTACGCTTTTTAGTAACTCTTAAGATGTTTATATTATCATAACAATCATATTTATTGTGCTGTGATAGTATATTCTACTCTTGCTGCATCATTCTCATCTGCAGAAAGAAGTCCTGATTGATCCGGAGGTTGTGCTTCTCCACAGTCAGTATTATCTAATACTGTTACATAAGTGCCAGATTGTGTGTTAAATTCAATATCTACATTTGCTGTGTTTGGATCACTTAACTGGGAAATATAATTAAAATTATCACACTCTTTGTAGTTTTCATAGTTTAATTCAGTCATAGTGTACAGATCGATATTAGGTCCATCCAAGAGTTTTAAATTAATTCGTATAACGCTATTACTTTCAATTGTCCAAGTTAATTTTATATGTTCATCTTCATCTATGAAAATGGTATCATCAAACAACTCTTGTTCTGGATTAATGGTATCTTCGACGCTTGATAAGCACCCTGATGACGTTAAAATAATACTTACCAGGAATATGTGTATAATTCTCATAGTTGCCGGAGGTACACCGAGCAAATCAATAATTCGGCTCATTGAGCGAAGATGAGTGGAATTTTACTTTGCGTTGAAATAGGGGATGTTGTTCGCACGTGATATGGAAGATATGCAGACTACCTATATAATGATTAAACCAGATGGGGTTCAACGAGGATTAGTTGGAGAAATTATAACAAGATTTGAAAATAAGGGACTTCGATTGGTAGGCCTCAGGCAATTAATACCATCTAACGAAATAGCCGAGGCTCACTATTCCATCCATAGAGAAAGGCCTTTTTACACTGGTTTGATTAAATTCATAACCTCAGGCCCTGTTGTAGGAATGGCATGGACCGGAGTAGAGGCCATTAAAGTAGCACGTAATATCATTGGTCCAACAAATGGAAGAGAGGCTCTGCCCGGAACAATAAGAGGAGATTTAGCTATGGACATTGGCCATAATATAATTCATGGCTCAGATTCAGAAGATACGGCTGCCTACGAGTTAGGATTATGGTTTCCCGAAGGTCTTTCTGAATGGACAAGAGATGCTGAAACTCAGATTTATGAATAATTATTTTATTTGAGAGATGAAAATATGGAGGAGATAATATGGAAAAAACTAGGCAACCTATTATCGCAATATTGGGCCATGTGGATCATGGTAAAACTTCATTATTGGACCATGTAAGGTCTTTGGGGAATGACTCTCGATCATCAGTAATGGATAGAGAAGCCGGTGGAATTACTCAACATATAGGGGCAACTGAAGTTCCTGCTAAAATTTTAAATGAATTATGTGCTGAGTTGTTAGGAGGAAAAATTTTCGATTCTCCGGGATTGCTGTTTATTGATACGCCGGGACATCAATCATTTTCCGCATTGAGATCACGAGGAGGGGCTTTGGCCGATATAGCAATTCTATTGGTTGATATAAACGAAGGGTGTAAGCCACAAACTATCGAATCTATCCGTATTCTGAAGGAATCAAAGACGCCTTTTGTAATTGCAGCGAATAAAGTGGATAGAGTGCATGGTTGGAGGTCAATTTATGGTCGATCTATGGCTCGTGCACTAAAAGAGCAATCTAGCGAGGCTTTGGAGTTATTTGAAAGAAAGTATTGGAAATTGGTTGGTCAATTCGCAGAGTATGGGTTAAACATCGAAAGATATGATAGAGTTAAAGATTTTACAAAAGATATTGCGGTTGTACCGGCATCTGCTCGAGAAGGAGAAGGGATGCAGGATCTTCTGGCAGTTGTTATAGGCCTAGCAGAAAGATATTTAGTAGATAAATTATCAGATTTTAAAGGTCCCGGAGAAGGGACAGTGCTAGAAATGAAAGAAGAGCGAGGTCTTGGTAAAACATTGGATGTAATTTTACATAGGGGATCTATAAAAAAGGGAGATAAAATAGTATTAGTAACTAACGAAGGCGGAATATCTACTCGTATCAAAGGTATGTTTAGCCCACGTGGAATGAGCGAAATGCGAGATGCTGGAAATAGATGGGATGATGTAAACGTAGTACATGCTGCTTCTGGTTTAAAAATTAGTGCAGTCGGTTTAGACGGCGTGCTGGCAGGGACCACATTAAGAGTAGTGAATAGTGATTCAGAGATTAAAATGGCTATGGATGCAGCGGACGCTGAGTCAGAGTTATCTATTGAATTAAGCGAAGAGGGAGTGTGCATAAAATCGGATACTGTAGGTGGATTGGAGGCTCTATCAAAAGAATTGATCAGTATGGGCATACCAATACGAACTGCATCAATAGGGAAAGTTGGGCGAAAAGATGTTAGAAGTGTAGAAACATCTGTAGATCCTTTTCATAGGATAATAATGGCATTTAATACTGATATCTTGTATGATGCTGAAGTAGAAATTGAAAAGTCTGAAAATAATGTCAAGTATATAAGTTCTGATATTATATATAGGATCCTAGAAGAACACGAAGAATGGGTAAACTTGAGAAAGGAAGAAATTGAAGAGGAAAATAGAGTAGAAGTAATATATCCCGGAAGAATAAGATTACTTCCAAATCATACATTTAGAGCATCAAAGCCTGCCTTAGTAGGAGTAAGAATACTTGGAGGAAGGATACAAGTGGGACAGCGACTACTAAAAAATGGGAATAGAATTGGTAGGATAAAGTCGATAAGATCGGGTCAAGATAGTATGAAGGAATCTATACAAGGATCAGAAGTTGCAGTTGCTATCGATGGTGTTACCGTAGGAAGACAAATTGAAGAAGGTGATGAATTATTGGTAGATATTCCAGAATCACATGCTAGAAAACTAAACAAAATGGATATAACATCTTCTGAAAGAGAAGTATTAGATGAATTATTTCATATTCATCGTAAGAAAGATCATTTCTGGGGAAGATGAATTGAAGAATTAAAGGTTCAGCCACACCGAACACTCAAGTAGTGAATAAAGTGGGCTAGTGATAGAGGTGTATGCAATGGCTATGGCAGGAAGTAATCCTAAATCTAGAGAACTAATAAATACTGTATCTCAGATTTCAAATTCTCTTATGAATGAAGTCTCAAAGGTAATCATTGGAAAGCAAGAGAATTTACGTAGAATAGCAGTAGGAATATTATCAAATGGTAATATACTCATTGAAGATGTTCCAGGTACTGCCAAGACACTGATGGCGAATACATTCGCTACTGCTCTTGGATGTAAGTTTAAGAGAGTTCAATTTACTCCCGATTTACTACCTGCAGACATCATGGGAACTTACATGTATGATCAACAAGCGGGAGAATTTAAACTACGTCCAGGACCACTTTTTACAAATATATTACTTGCCGATGAAATAAACAGAGCTCCTCCTAAAACACAAGCTGCCCTATTAGAAGCAATGGAAGAGAAGCAAGTAACAATAGAAGGAATAACGCATAAATTACCTGCTCCATTCGTGACTATGGCTACCCAAAATCCAATCGAACAGGAAGGAACATATCCTCTTCCTGAGGCTCAAATGGATAGATTCTTGATGAAAATGAGTATGGGATATCCAAATAGACAAGAAGAAAGGGCAATATTACAGAGAAGAAAATTGAGAGGGAAGGATGATCATGAGACTGAAAAAATCACATCTCCAAATAAAGTCGTAGCAATGCAAAAAGCCTTAGAAACCGTGCATGTGGACCCAGCAATAATGCAATATATAGTGGAATTAGTTTGGAGAACTAGGGAGGATCATAGGATAATAACCGGTGCATCCCCTCGTGCTAGTCAATCGCTTTTCAAATCATGCAGGGCATCGGCAGCAATTGATGGTAGAGATTACGTAATACCTGACGATATTAAGAATATAGCTCTACAAATTGTTAGTCATAGAATTGTACTGAAGCCAGAATCTAAGATAAGAGGAGTCACGGGGCAACATATAATGAGGAAGATTTTGGGCGAGGTTAAGGTTCCAGTAATTCAATAAGTAGATAAAATCAATTAACTAAGATGTCTGCCTAACTAACATGGCAATCATCATAGCTTGTGTAAATCATAAGGGAGGGTGTGGTAAAACCACTACTGCAGTCAACCTTGCTACTTCACTTTCTATTGGAAATGAAGATTTTAAAATTCCACCGAGAAAAGTCCTGCTTATTGATTTGGATCCAAAAGGAAATATTTCGACTACTTTTGGACTAGATAAAAATTCTATAAGTTTGACTATGAATGAGCTATTTAGAAGTGAAATAGAAGGTTCAAATATTAATGTAAAAGATTTTTTAGTAAGTCCAACAATAATTACAAAATCAATGAGATCTGCTTGGGAAAAGCATAATCCAAAAAAAATACGAGGAGCACCAAAAAATATTGAAATTAATAATCTATGGATACTACCTGCAGATTTAGATTTATCAGGAATAGAAATAGATTTGGCCACTAGAATGGGCAGAGAAAATAGATTAGAAATAGCTATTAGACAGATAAGTATGGATTTTGATATAATAATTATTGATACTCCGGCTTCTTTAGGGTTATTGACAATTAATGCATTAGCGGCTGCTGAGTGGATTTTGATTCCAATACAATCAGAATTTTATGCCCTAGAAGGAATGAGTCAACTTATGAATTCAATTAGAGATGTACAAAAGGCTGTTAATCCTAATCTGAAGTTATTTGGTATACTGCTTACAATGGTTCAGACAAGAAGTAAATTATGCGAAACAGTTGTCGAACAGGCTCGTAGATATTTTGGAGAAAGTGTCTTTAAGACACAAATTCAACGTTCTATTTCAATTGCTGAAGCACCATTAGAAGGGACTCCAATAGTACTTTCTCATAAACCAAATAAATCAAATCAAGGTAGCGATGGATATTGGCATTTGGCAAAAGAAGCTAACGATAGAATTAAAAAAATACTTAAAGATTAGATATCTTTAGTATTTGTCTCTAACAGGCTTTGCCGTGCATCTGATAGGATTGATTCTATTTTTAGTTCGATATTCGATTCTAGAGAGATTATTATTTCATTAATTTCCTTTTTTGATAATTCTTTTTTCTTAGAAAATTTTTCTTCTAGTATCGATAGCATTTCTAATTCTCTTTCCTTTACAAACAGCGCAAGTCTTTGTTCCATTTCTACTTCCTTTTCGAGTATCATCTCTTGCCTACGTAATGCCAGGGCTACTTCCATAGTTTCTCTTTCTGAACGGAATCTACGGTCTAAGTCTGCAAGTGCACCTCTTTCAGATTCCTCTTCAAGGGTTTGTATTCTTATATCTACATCTGAAATCATGTCTTTTTCTAAAGAATTACGTTCATTGGAGATTTGTTTTTCTAACTCAGATTCTCTATTTCTACGAGCATTGGCGAGTCTTTCTCTCATCTGTATCTCTTGATCTAACCTATGTGTCTCTACTTTTCGATATACTTGAGATTCCATAGATTCTCTTAGGTCAATTTCTACTCTTCTTTCCATTCTTTCATTATTTTGTGTAGCCTCTAACTCAAGTCTCTCACTCAAAAATGCCTTTCTCCTTGAAAAATCTATTTCCATTTCTTCCTTCAGTCTATTCCTCAACTTTGATGAATGGGCCTCTATTCTACGGTCTCTTTCTAGATCTAATTGCTCCCTTAGTCTATTTTCTTCCCTTCTAAGGCGATGGAGCATTTCTTCTCTAAGAAGACGTTCTTCTCTCTCTAATGCTTCTGATTCTAACTTTTCCAGTTCATCTTCAAGTTCGGCCCTTAAATCTGTTTCAATTTGCTGAATTTGATCTTCGAACAAAATCTCATTGGCTTTTCTCATTGCGCCGTGCATCCCTGATAGACGTTCTGACATCTCAGATATTCTAATTCGTCGCTCACGTCTTATTCCGGATCTTAATCTAGATTCTTCATCTAGTCTGTCCCTTGTTTTTGCTAAAGATTCCATGGTTGATGAAGAAGATATTGAATGCTGTGCTCGAAGTAGAGCAAGTTCGTCAGGTATTGAGTTTTCTTCATTTTCAGGAGACTTGCTTTCACTCACAGACATCCATCCCCAACCTTACGGTAGTTTTTTTGTATTTGACTACGCAGGGTAATTTTTAAGTTATAATATGGTTTTTGATACCTTGAATGGTAAAATCAAAATCAAAAAGTAACATTGAACGATGTCTCGCATGCTGGACAATCAAGTTCTCTTGTTCCTGGTCTGGGCCTTATTCGTAATTGTCTTTCGCAACTTGGACAGTCAATTTCTACTTTGATAGATTTTTGAGTTAGGATAAATTTACTAGAACACGAGCTACATACCATATTTACAGGCCTTTCTTCTGTTCCAGCAACCAGAACTGTGCTGCAACTAGGGCAAGGTAATGATTCCGAAATTAATGATCTAACTGTTGGTGCATGAGATATCTTACATACTGCTAAACAAATCTCGCAAGTTATCTCTCCTAATCCCTGTGGTAGCATATGATTGCAATTTGGACATTCTGCTAATGGAGGAGCAAATTTTGATTCAATATATATTGTATCTGACATCTGGCAACTGACCTCTTAATTAGATGGTAGTAGGGGGCTTCATAAAAAAACTTTGAAACAAAGTTTTGAATGACCCTATGATATCTTCTTTTATATCATTCAATAAACTGGATAAGATTGATAGTCTGGAGATTCCTGAATCTGAAACCCACATACCATTTAATATAACAACAAATACACTTAATTCATGTAAGGCTATTCCCAATGCTAGATTTATTTGAAGACCGAGAATAACTGTTGAGACTAAAAATACAGTTACCATCAAGGATATTGCTATATTTAAGAAAACTATATTTCTAGTTTTCTTTGCTAAGTCGATTAATTTGATAATTGCTTGAGGATTATTTCCTGGTATTAATACATCGGCTGCATCTAAATTTACCTGCTCTCCAGATCCTACTGCAATACCTACAGTCGCAGCAGCTAGAGCCCCGGCATCGTTAAATCCATCTCCAGCCATCAGAGTTTTTTGATTAATTACTTTTTTAGACACGATTTTTGCTTTCTCCTCAGGATTAACTCCGCCTCTACAAACTACGGAGCTTAACCCAATATCTTTTGCAAATAATTCTACACTATTTTGTTCATCTCCACTTAATATTTCAATTTCGATATTTCTTTCCTGAAGACTAGAAATTAATTCATTTACGCCTTCTCTTGCTTCATCATGGGAAAATGAGAATACGGCAACTGCTTGGCCTTCAACAGCCAAAACACTTATTCCATAGCCTTTATTTCTCATTTCATTAACTGAATTATTAATTGATTTTGGTATTTTTATATTTGATTTTTTTAACCAATCAAATCTCCCAATAACTATATTTTTATTATTGATTTGTCCAAATATCCCAGCGTCGCCATCCTCGATATGAGTCACTAAATCGGGAATTATTGATCGATGATTTGATTCATTGATTATATTATTCGCATAGGGATGATTGGAGCGTTGTTCTAGTCCTGCCGCTAAGCTTAATGCTTTTACTTCTTTGAAACCGGGGATTGTAAAAATTTCTTCTAAAGTAGATTTACCGCTAGTTAATGTTCCAGTCTTATCAAACAACGCTACTTCAATTCCTGCTGCAACTTCCAGTACATCTCCCCCTCTTGCAACTAATCCATGGGCAGAAGCAGATGAAAGTGCAGTTGCATGTGGAACTGGAGAAGCCAGTAAAAGTGAACACGGGCAAGAAACAACCCAAAGTATCAAAGTATTGAAAATATTACCAGTTAATAATCCAATAATTGGAGCCATTATTAAGACAAATGGGACCCAAATAGATGTAAAATTTTCTATTAATGTATGTGTTTTGGTAGGTTTATCTCTATATTTTCTGACTAGATCAATTAAACTGGATAGGCGTGTATCTTCTCCACTTGCTTCACATTTTACTAATATCGGACCCTGTGTTAAGACTAATCCTGCTTCTATAAAGTCCCCTTTTTTTATTATTATTGGAATTGGTTCACCGGTAAGTGGGGCTTTGTCTACAGCTCCATTTCCCTCGATAATAATTCCATCTACTGGAATTATCTCACCAGATCTAACCTCTATATTATCACCTAAATTAACCGCTTCAATAGGCATTAAATCAGTATCATAACAATCTTGTAAGTTAGCATTTAGAGAGATTCCGGTTACAGGAATTAATCCCTCTATACGAAAATTATTATTATTATTATTATTATTATGATTGGGTAAATGTATTCTCGCATATCGTGGAATTCTATCAAAACCACCTTGCATAGCATTTCTAGCCCTTATCAGAGCCCTATTTTCCAGATGAGATGCGAACGCAACTAGTCCTGAAACCATTAATGCTTCGGGATATTCCCCTAATAGCATCGCACCGATAACAGCCAAAGATGTAAGAATTTGGAATCCTAAAACTCGATGTTGGATACTCGCTATAGCCTCTTTGAACATATAATATGATGAAAATGATAAACCTATTAATGAAATAAATAATGTAGACCACCATGGTATTGAATTATTCATATCCATTAATAATACAATCAATATAATTGGAATAGTAAGAATGGAGCCTATTAACTGTAGATTTTCCTTGTTAAGATCAGAGTATTGGACCTTAGAAAAGGTATAATTAGATCCAAAAAAATATTCTAAACCTTTGATTTGAGATTTTTTCATTTCAGAATTCGTAATATCCAATAACTGTATTTCTATTCTATCAGACTTAATTCTGGCATTCAATATTCCTATTATATTTGAAATGGAGTTGGTTAATTTTTTTCCCTTTAAACCTACTTTTTTTTCGATCTGATGTAGTTTTATACTATTTACTGTAACCCAATCTAAATCTGCAGAATGACCAAGTCTTTCCAAAACAGAAGAAGTACGAGAAATGTTGCCTATAGATACATCCAAGGTTATGCTAACTTTTCCTTCAGTTGCAGATACTGAACATTCTATGATTCCTGGTAATCTACTAACCGCTTTTGAAGCCTTCATGGCACAATCGGGACAGTCCATTCCATTTATTTTCCAATCGAATTCATAATCACCATCCAAAACTAAAACACTATCATCCAAATTAATTTCATTAACTGATAATTCTGCATCTAAGACATTTTGAGAATTATTCTTATTTTTAGAAAAGATATTTTTAATATTTTTAAAAGGAGAATCTAATGGAGTCTCGGTTTGAGATTCTGTATATTCATCATCTTCTAGGATCAAAAACTCTTCTCCGTCTTCATCCATGATATATCCAGTAGGAGTACCTCTTTGAACGTGATGAGTCTAAGATAACAAACGGTGGTATCATGACGTGTGGCGTTTTCGCAGATAAGTATGGAAGAGTTTCTTGAAGGTACTGATTGGGAAATGGTGGTATTTGATATAGATGGGACATTGATGGATTTCGAAGGATTTGATCCTAATATGATTCCATTAATTCGTAAATTGGAAGATTTAGGACTTATAGTTTCACTGGCATCAGGCAGAACCTTGCCCAATATTACTCCAATAATGCAATCATTGAACTTATCCGGATTTATAATTGCTGAAAATGGCGGAATTGTGTGGGACTCTGTAAAAGGACATGAAATCAGAGTTTTAGCAGATGGGTCTCGTGCTAAAAAAGCTGCAGAATGGCTATCAACAAAAATAGATGGTTTTGATCCAAAAGGAATTGAGTCTAACAGATGGAGAGAAACGGAGTGGTGCCTTCGTCCAGAGGAAGATTATAATAGAATGTGTGAATTATTATCAGATAGTAAATGGGATGACTTATTAGTAGTAAAAACTGGATTCGCCATACATATAATATCCTCTAAAATAGATAAATCAGTTGGATTAGAGTTGGCTTTAAGACAGCGTGAAATCAAACCAAGTAAAATTATTGCATGCGGAGATGGGCCTAACGATATTCCCATGTTTGAAATTGCAGGTTTCTCAGTTGCCATAGATAAACGATTTGATGAGGTAATAGAAGCCGCGGATTACAACACGATTGCTAATGGAAAGAATGGTACCATTGAGTTCCTTGAAAATTTAATAGAAATATTAGACAAGAAGAGTGCAGATGGCAGGATTTGAACCTGCGAAGCACTACGCAACGGAACTTGAGCCCGTCCCCTTTGACCACTCGGGTACATCTGCAGTTCCCGGGGACAATACTACTTTTTGATACTCACGCATAAAGAATAGAAATCTGAGTATTTAGGGGATTGTTCATTTATCTCCTGCTATGCAGGCGCTATAGGTCAACCGCGTGCTGGGCAATGATGATGTTCTAAGATTAAGTAATTATGAACTAATAGCGGTAGAAAAAGCAATATTTGAAGTATCTAGAAAACAAAAATCTCAGACAATTCCTGTAGATTTACCTAGAGAAAATTTTTGGTCTGCTGTTAGACAGTTACTATATCACCTTGATACTGAATGTTCTGAGACAATACGTAAGGAAGGTGGGCATACTACAAAATCACAGTTACAAACTAGAAGATTAAATGTTCTTAGAACCTGTGTTAATGACATAACAAGATTGAGAATGAATGCATTTGCACAGCATGCAATACTTTCTAATTTGGTTAAGACCGGTGATGGAGTATCGGCCTTTACAGGGAATATAAAGAAAATAGATTGGAGTAGGCATGACCCTGCGGAACGAAAATTTTACAGAGGAATATTAGATTATACTGATAAGTACAAACTAGACGTTCAATGGGATGGTTTACTAAAAGGTGTAGAAAGTATTATTGAAGAAGTACAAATATCTACAGGGCACAAAAGTCTTGAAGAATTTAATGAAGACAAGGATGAAGATATTGTTATAAAAATACCAGAAATTAAAGAAGATTGGGAAGATCCTGAATATGATGAAGAGGATCGTATTAGAGAAATAGAGGATTTTCCATATCAAGTTAGCCATATTGCTCCGGATCAAGAAAATATTATCTCTGGTAGGAATAATTCCTCAAATTTGCGAAGAATAAAAATATTAAAGGACTTAAATGACCCGATTATAACTGAAGATGGAACTGAAATATTACTAATAGCAGGCGATATTGAATCTTGTCCAGCATTGATTGCTGATACTCTTATTGCTGCAGGTTTGGCCGAATCTGCTCCAATATAATAATTAAAAAAAGAGGGATAAAATGAATACAGAAATAACCGAAGAACAAATTAAAAAATATAGGGAAAAATTTGTAAATGATACAATGGCAAAAATTGCTCAAAATGCTGTTACTAATGTCCCGCTTCCAAAGTTAACATTGAATAGAGAACTGATTCAGCAAATAGATGCATCTTTTAGTACAAAATTAGACAAATGGTCTGTAACAAACCAGAAAAGTAGTGGAAGATGTTGGTTGTTTGCTACACTGAATTTATTTAGAGTTGGGGCGATGGAAAAGATGAACATTAAGAATTTTGAATTTAGTCAAGCCCACATCCATTTTTGGGATAAATTTGAGCGATCTAATCACTTATTGGAATCTATAATAGAAACTTCAGATAGAAATATTGATGATCGTACGGTAGGATTCCTACTAGGAGATCCAATCGGAGATGGCGGGCAATGGAATATGGCTACTAATCTAATAAGGAAACATGGCCTAGTTCCTAAATCTGCATATCCAGAATCCAATAGCAGTAGTTCAACAAGGTGGATGAACGCTATGCTGAAGGATATACTTAGAACCTCGGCAAGTGAGATAAGGCATATCTTGGATAATGGTGGAAGTATAGGTGAAGCTAGAAATCATAAAGAAAAGAGAATTGAAGATATTTGGAAAATTTTGTGTATTCACCTCGGTACACCTCCGGAGAGTTTTGATTGGCAATGGCGAGATAAGGATGGAGATTTTCATAGTAAAGGGTCAATGACTCCAAAAGAATTTGCTACGGAATATGTTGATATTGATTGGGAAGAATATATTTGTCTTGTCCATGATCCGAGAAATAAACTAATGCAGACATACACTGTAGATTATCTACAAAATGTTGCAGGTGGCCCCCCAGTAATTTATCTTAATATTGATATTAATTCAATGAAGAAGATAACTCAAAAATTACTTGAAGATGGATTACCTGTTTGGATGGGTTGTGATGTAGGTAAACAAATGGAAAGAGAGCGAGGCCTATGGGATGCTAACTTATATCAATATGAGGAGTTGTACGATATTAAATTTGGAATGAATAAATCAAATAGGTTACAACATGGACAAACAATGATGACACATGCAATGCTATTTACGGGAGTGGATGTTGTAGAGGGAAAGTCTAGAAGATGGAGAGTTGAAAACTCATGGGGTTCAGATAAAAGTGGAGAAAAGGGCTATTTCACTATGAATGATAATTGGTTTGATGAATATATGTTCGAAATTGCTGCACCAAAATCATATTTATCAGAAGAAATGCTGGACGGACTAAAGACCATCCCTGAAGTATTACCTGCTTGGGACCCTATGGGTAGTTTAGCAAAAGAAGCATTAAACTTTAATTAATTATTAATGCCTTAATTATCCTAAATTACGAAGAGATAATTCTATAGTGACACTATCTGGAATTGGGATTCTTAGAACTTTCCTCAATGATTTTTCATCTTTTGAGGAATTAGTAACTAATTCAAGTAATCTTTTGTGGACTCTCATTTCCCAGTGATCCCAAGTTTCTGCACCTTCTCCATCAGGACTTTTTCTACAAGGCACTAATAATTTTTTAGTAGGTAATGGAATAGGTCCTCTCAATTTTACACCTGTTTCATCTGAAATAAATTTAATTTGTTTACAAACAGTATCAACATCAGTATGATTATCTCCAGTTAGTTTGATAGTAGTTACAACAGGCATGTCGTTCACTCCGATATCACTTTTTGAAATATTACTGTTTCTTTTCTATCTTCATGCATACGCCAGCGGCTACAGTTTTACCCATATCTCTGATAGCGAATCTTGCTAATTCTGGGAAAGCAGACATTTCTTCAATAGCCATAGGTTTAGTAGGCATAAATCTGATTAAGGCTGCATCTCCAGATTTAAGGAATGCTGGATTTGCTTCTTTGGTTTTAGCATTCTCTAAAAGATCTACAAATCTAACTGCTACTTGAGACGTGTGTGCATGGAATACTGGAGTATATCCTGCACCTATCGCTTTAGGTATATCCATAATTTGAATTTGTCCTACAAAAGTCTCGTCATGACGTACGAAAACAGGTGCGGATTCTGGGTAACCAGCAACGTCACCTCTACGGATATCTGTTGCGGCTAATCCTCTAACATTGAATCCAACGTTATCACCAGGCTCGGCTTTTTCATGCATGGTGTGGTGCATTTCTATACTCTTAACTTCAGCAGATTTTTGGCTTGGATTAAATACAACAGTCTTACCAGAATTTAGAATACCTGTTTCTACCTTACCAACTGGGACGGTACCTATTCCACTAATCTTGTAGACATCCTGAATAGGTAATCTAAGTGGACGATCTGTTGGTTTTGGAGGCATCTTTATTCCATCAATTGCTTCGAAAAGAGTCATTCCCTTATACCAAGGCATGTTTGAGCTTTTGTTGTAGATATTTTCTCCGAAGAAAGATGAACCAGCAATAAAAGGTACATCTGCAGGATTGAACCCTGCTGTCTTAAGAAGATTTGAGACTTCAGTTACTACTGAATTATATTTATCCTCCGAATAATCCACTCCACTAATATCCATCTTATTGATATTAACAATCAATTGTTTTACTCCAAGAACTCTTGCTAGGAAAGCATGTTCTTTAGTCTGTGCATTTACTCCATCATTTGCAGCAACACATAGAACCGCGGCATCTGCTTGACTTGTTCCAGTAATCATATTCTTTACGAAATCACGGTGACCTGGTGCATCTATTACTGTGAAATAATAGTTAGGAGTAAAAAATTCTTTGTGAGCTACATCAATTGTTATCCCTCGCTCTCTTTCTTCCTTAAGTCCATCCATAACATATGCTAAACCAAATCCAGCTTTACCCTGTTCTTGGGCAAGTTTTTCGTTCTTATCGATAACGTGCTGCTCAATATGTCCACTGTCTAGTAATAATCTACCAACAGTTGTAGACTTTCCGTGGTCAACGTGTCCGACGAATACTATATTCAAATGATCTTTTTTCTTATCTTCCCATTGTGAGCCCATTATATACACCTCTAATGTAATCCCGCCGACTAATGATGTGTATATGAATCGTTCCCCCCACAATAAAAATGGAGAATCTTGTCAGCGTGTAGATTATTGATAATAAAAAGCAATTAGCGGTATTGTAATTCTATCACCATAAATTTTACATCTGTATTGTGGGTTTCTTCGTTCTTTAAGTCTATAGACCAAGTTCCAGGTTCATATTGCCTTACAGTTGAACCTCCTATTTGTATCCAGACACAATAATCGTCTCCACTACAATCACCGGCATCTCGGTTATCATTACCAAGCGAGGTGGTATTAGTTACTGGTTCATCAGTACTGTTGAAAAGATACATGTCTAATTTGTTATTAGTAGTTCCACCAACACCGCCCAATGGTTGATCATCATCATCTTGCGGATATGTTAATTTTGCTCTCATATATCTTAATCTATCTTTATCATCATTATAATTTAGAGGAAATTCCCATTTTAACTCACATGGATCTTCGTTACAAGAGGGTGCGCGTCCCAATACAAAGTCTTTCCAAACTCCTCGATAGTTTACATAAACCATAGAATCATCATGATCTATGAAGCCATTATTATCTTCTATGATAAGCCTGATTTCCCATGCACCTGTTGGGACATCTTTCCATTCAAATGTTTCTCCGGTTGCATCTACATCATTTTCAGTATTGCCGTCACCATCAGAATCGGTGTATGTATCTAAATCCCATTTGTAACTAACAATATATTCTTCTGCGTAACACTCTGAGTTGTCAGGATTGCATCCGGCCCATGAATTTGACCCATCTAATAATAATGTGGTTGAAACTATGATATCTCTATCATCGATTTCTTTATCATCCTCACAAACCCAAATCAACACAAAGGATCCAGAAGGGGGTTCTTCATCTTCACAATCATTTTGTTTTTCAGATTTAATTTCTGCATTAGGTTCTCTTGCATCTGAACCAACCACATTGATTTTTTTAGTCACTGTAGTTTCGTGAACTCCATCGCCGACATTTAATTTTACGGTAAAATCACCTTTATTCGCATAAGTATGGCTAGTAGTTAAGCCCTGACCGACATTGCCATCTCCGAAATCCCAATCAAATGTCAGAGAATCTCCATCTTCATCTGAAGTTCCTATTGCGCTAAAGGTTACAGATTCAGTGGCTTTTATTGTTCCCGAAGGATCTATTGTCATCGTAACTGTTGGAGGAGAATTGTCATCAAATATATCAGTACATCCAGCAAAGAATGGGCAGAATAACAACAGCACAATCAACGAAGCAATGGGGCGGGTGTGCTCCTTCATACCCTGTCGTATTGATTAAACAAAATTAACCCCACGGCCTGAAGTGTGAAATATTTATATAAAATATTAAGCTAAAAATCAAATAATGTTTGCTGCCTTGAGCCTGAAAGTAGTTCCTTCTCACTCCAATTGAATGCCTCAGTTATCCTACCGAGTGCTTTTGCAAGCCGACCGGCATAATATATTGCGTCATAATCCGGCGCAGGAGCCCCTATTTCATCAACTAACCATGGCTCTACTTTCATTGGGCTCGCCTTGGCATCGGTCACTATGTAACCTACTTTCATACCTGGGGTGAAAGTTAGGCCTAGTTTTATTCTCTCTTTTGCTGCTCTGATGTATGGGAGATTTTCGTTAGTATACATATCAAAGGACCATTGATTGTTTTTACTATCCCATCGGCCTTTACAGGACCTGCTTATCACAAGTTTTGATGGATCTATTTTTTTTGCCTTAACCTCATCAATTACGTTTTTTGTCATTTCAACAGATGTCCATGATTCATTATCCAATATTAATTCAAACATTTCAGTCATAGTTTCTCTCAATAATTCAAAGGAATCTGTTCTTCTTACCTCATATCCCCGAATTAGTAATTCTTCCCTCGGCCAAATTACTCTTCCAACATATCTTTTTTTTGCACCATGGCTAAAAAATGCAGAAAGTGCAGTTTCGAACTCTAATTCTGCACCTTCCTTTGTAAATCTCGATGCGAGTTTTTCACCAAAATCTAATGTAGTTTTTTTTGCAATTTCCCAATTTGAAAAGTTTTCATTACTCTCCTTGGGTTTACTAGTAGGAGCATTAGAATCAACTGGCGCCCTAACAAATATTGAATCTGTATCTGAATATACAACATCTTTACCCTCTTCTTCAAGTTGCCTTATTATTTCTTTAATATTATATCTTGCCCATTCAGTAATACTAGCGCCAAGTTTTGGATCTGTAAACCGATAAAAACTAGATGCGAATACTCCATAGAATGAATTCATAAGTATCTTGACCGCATATTGCAGTTGATCTTGTAAGAATGCTTGCTCTTCATCGCCTGCCTCTTTTGCATCTCTAAAAGCAGCTTTGTATTGGTCTCTGCTCTTCATAAGATGATGTAATAATTGTGGGACTAAGCCTTTTCGAATCTCCTTTGAAACATATCTAGTCTCCGTAATGGGTGAAATATTATCAGATTCATGATTTCTTTTTTCATCTCTTACTAATGTTGTAGAACATATATTATTAGAAATCATAATAGATGGGTACATCGATTTGAAATCTAGTACTGTTATCCATGGACGCATTCCCGCTTCAACTTCATGTACATAGCCACCGGCTATTTGATTCCTCTTTCTAGGTCCTGATTTGGTCATAGGAACTGCAATATTTGAACGATCTGCTAGTCTAATCACAAGAGAATCTATCCACCAACTTGTTGTAGCTGTTGCTGCTATATTGACCGTTGTCATAGCAACAGATGCCAAGGCTTCTTTTCGTCCTATAGCCTGTAGTTGATTTAGAATATCTATGGGAATAATCGTATCTCTAACGCAATACTCCATAACTTCGTCTGGTCTATTTGCCCATTCCATATCCATTTGGCTAGAGTCGATATCTAGTTTATGCATCTCTTCATCATTTGGCCATAATAACTGAGAGACATATCTTAGTGATTCCCTTTGGGGCCTAAGTGTCTGACGTGCTTGCCACCATGCATCTAATGGTATACGCCCTGGAATTCGCCAAACCCTATTTTGCTGTCGAGCGGGTAAAAGTCTTTTATATTCAGTTTCAATTAGTGGAACTCTGCCCCAACCATTAAGCATCATTGAATCCATTTTTCTCTTTTTTGATAGAGCGAAGCAGCGTTCTTCCATCCTGGGTAAATCGAAGTTATCAATATTATATCCTGTAATTATATCTGGATCTTCATGTCTTATTAGATTTGTCAGGCCTTCCATAATAGATTTTTCATCGCCTCTAAATTTGTGTTCAGTTCTTTTTTTATTTCTTTCAATAACAGCAGCAGCACATAATATTTCATTTGTGGCTATACTAGTTTCTAAATCAAATGAAAAAGTTACAAACGGCGTGGTAAAAGGTTTAGTTTTTTTTAAATTATCATAATTACAAGAGACTACCATATCAACAGGATAAATTCCTGCCCCTCCAACCTTCCTAATTGCCGAATCGGCAATTTTAGTATTGGAATTATTATCATTTTTTATTGCATTTGGTGCTCTACTTCCTGCCCATAATATGTCTCCTTCAACTTTGATATGAGGGCCTAAGTCACAATCCAAAAGTAGTCGTTGAACAAACAAAATATCTGCACTTGTAACACCCCAACCAATTTTTTTAAGTTTCTCTCTGACATTTCGAACGAAACGTGTATCTTTTATGTAAACTCTCCAAAATGGCTTTATTTCTCCTTCAAATAATTTATCTTCTATCTTTTCCGGAGGTCCATAAATTTCTTTTATGTATTCTAGATCTCCTAACATCAAAGAAAAATTTTTAGAATTAAATTTAGGATTAAATATCTCTAGATAGGGGCGTAATCCATTTACCAATAATAAAACGGAATGACCATTTTTAGAACGGCACCATAACTCAATTACTGTTTTTGGAATATCCTGCTCTTCCCAACTTCTATTATCTCCAGAGATAATGCATAGCTCATCCTGCCACCCCATGGTTCCACTTTGTAATTAGGGGTGACTTATTGATATTCAATTTATGTATCACATAAAGACAAATATTCGATATAAGTGCATATCGATAGGAATTATTGAAAACACATTGCGTTGCGGTTATACAATAGGAGTCACCAGAGAATGGAAAAAAATATTTCTGCCATAGATTGGGATAATCTCACTTTCAGTTTTAGAGAGACGGATAAAATGTATATTTCTACATGTAAGCAGGGTGAAGAATGGACTTTAGGAAAGATTCAAGATTTTCAAAATTTAAGTTTATCTCCAGCAGCAGGAGTGATAAATTATGGTCAAGGATTATTTGAAGGAATGAAGGCATATCGGACTGTAGATGGAAAAATTGTTCTATTTAGACCTAAAGAAAATGCTAAGAGAATGCAAATAGGGGCTCGCAGACTTGGTATGCCTGAAGTCCCTGAAAAAATTTTTTTAGATGCAGTCATAAAAACTGTTCAAGAAAATTCGAGGTGGATCCCTCCATTCGGAAAAGGGACCCTGTATATTCGCCCACTTTTAATGGGAAGTGGTCCTATCTTAGGAGTATCTCCTGCGCCCGAATATACCTTCCTAGTTTACGTATCTCCTGTTGGACCATATTTTAAAGGAGGGTTAAAACCAACCTCTTTAAAAATATCAGAAAAACACCATAGAGCAGCTCCTGGTGGGTCCGGAGGAGTAAAGGCCATTGGAAATTATGCCCCTGGAATGGTGCCCTCGCAAAATGCAAAGAAGGATGGATTCGCAGAAATAATATACCTTGATGCTGTAAATCATAAGTATATCGAAGAAGTTGGTGCTGCAAACTTTTTTTGTGTAAAAGATAGAGTTGTGTATACTCCGGAGTTGACAGGAACTATATTAGGAGGAATTACAAGATTATCAATAATAGAGTTGGCTAGATCAAAGGGGTATGAAGTTATAGAAGAAAAAATAAATGTTGAGTTTGCTCTAACTGCAGATGAGTGTTTCTGTGCTGGAACCGCAGCTGTTGTTTCTTCTATAGGCTCAATAAAACATGGGGAGAAAGTTGTTGAATATTCTAATGGAGGAATAGGAGAAGTAACTAGAGATATTTATGACAGTCTTGTATCGATACAGAATAGAGTATCTGAAGATACCTTTGGTTGGATGATGGAAATTAAAATTTAACGCCCAAATTTATTCCTACGGCTTGAAGATTTAGACTTATTTTTAAATGATTTTCTTTGTGAAGATTTACTTCTTTTAATTGTTTTATTATCGGCTGTAGAACTATTATCGGACTTAGAGTGCATATAATTTTTCCTCAGCCTCAAACCGATTGATTGTAAAACACCTTCTTTACTTTCAGCGTTAGTAGATTCCAATGCATCTTTTGTCGACAATATTAGCATACCTTCTTTTGAAAATGGTCGAGAGGGATGTTTTGCATCTTCTTCTCGTTTCATTTTACTTATTCCAGCATCCCTTGCAGCCCAAATTATTGCATCTAAGGTAGGATTAGGAATACTGGCCTCTTTTGGGACTCTTCGACCAGAAGAACGAGTGAGTTTAGAATCGAAATATCGAGTCCAAATCTTAATTTTCCGGGGATCGCGAGTCATGTCTTCACATACCTCTTCGGGTAGGATTGATTTTAGTATTTTGTAAAGATTAGTCTTCTAATAGAATTCCGCTCACAACACCATGCATACCTGGGCGGCTAGTAACTTTAACTTGGCCGATATCGGTCTCAACTATAGCGCCTTTAGTAACAATATTTCTACGAACATAGTTAGTATCTGCATCATTTTTCACAACATTATTTATCTTGGCGCGAACAGTCTTACCTTCTTTTGGTTTGTTAACATTAATACTACTAACAGAAAGTACACGAACAGTCTGAATTCCTGCTGTTTTACGATATATTTTACGTGCATCAGTGTCACCTACAAAAGCAAACTGATTCTCACTCGAAATCTCTGTCTTTCGCTTTCCTCGATACCTACTTGGGCGCTTCAAACGTCCGCCACTTGGTTTACGACGAGATATGCCATGCCACTTTGCCATCCTCCCGCCGACCGTCCCCCCTTATTTCAATAGATTGGCAAAACCATATTTTGATTAAATGGAAAAAGATATCTTATTCTGTCATGATTTATACGATAGCTTGTGAGTGAGAAGAGGTTGAGGCGCCGTACTCCTGTAAGGTATAAACAGGTTAGAAGAATAATAGAGGAAATATCAGCAAATATTGGTATGAATATCGATATTTCTTCAAATTTTTTAGAGAGTGCTCATTTTGATGGAAAAGATGTCTTGTTGGTAGATAGGAAAATATTAGCATTTTTAATTAAAACAGAAAATGATAGAATATGGTTTCCAACAATCCGAGGTATTTTACAGTGGATGCCTGTAAATAAATGGGCAGCCGTTGATCACGGTGCTATACCTTTTTTGATGAATGGAGCAGATTGCATGGGGGCTGGCGTACACCTCGCGGATGATTCTATTCGAAAAAATGATATGATTTGGATAAAAGATCAACAACATGGTAAACCTCTTGCAATAGGAATCGCAGTCATAGATGGATTAGACATGGTAAACATGACACAAGGGAAAGCAATAGAAACCATACATTGGATTGGGGATGAACTTTGGGAATTAGAAACATAAATCAAGAGGTTTAATTTGTGACGATGATGGGCGCTACATATGAACAAACCAATGGCCATTCTTTTTATTTTAATGGTCTTACAATCAGTAACAGGATCAAGTGGAGGCATAAATCAAAATATTGATATTCAGGGTACAGGAATCGCAAGTTTAGAATATGAGGATTTTGTTATTGAGTCTAATGATTTTGATATCACAGTAATTTTAGATAATGAGACTGCTAAAAATGGTACTTCAGTTACTATTGTAACTCAAATTTGTATAAATTCTGGAGTATGTTATCCTCCTGAAGATAATGATTTGATATCATCAGAAGATAGGAAATTTTGGAATGGGTCAATAGAAGTTAATGAAGATGCCAGTTATTTGAACTGGCGGATTAAGATGATTTTTAGCGACGGTAATGAAACTAATATTCCTGAGAATGGGTTTGGATGGAAGGTTTGGTCAACTTGTTGGTTTGATGGAGTTTCTTGGGGAGGTTCTGACGAGTCATGTAATTCTAGTGTTGAAGATTCATCCCTTTCTGGTTTTGGAATACTAATTACAATTTCAGCAGCATTTATCGCTGTAGTTGTAACAAGGCATAGAAGAGGTTTATGATATGTATAACAACAAACCTGATTTTATTAATTTAGATTTTAAAGAGTTTTCTTTGACAGAAATGGAGGATAGAGCTAATGCATTTTTTTCTTTAATGAATAATAGACGCACAACAAGGCACTTTTCAAAAAAAAGGGTTAGTCGAGAATTAATAAAAACAGCAATAAAAACAGCAAGTACTGCTCCTTCAGGGGCCCATTTGCAGCCTTGGACATTTGTTGCAGTATCGAATGAAGACTTGAAAACTAGAATTCGTGAGGCATCTGAAAAAGAAGAACGGAGAACATATGAAGATAGGATGCCAGAATCATGGTCAGAATTACTAAGGCCATTGGGGACAGATTACATCAAAGAACATATTTCTGATGCTCCATGGGTAATTATTGTATTTAGGCAGACAAAACGTCAAAGAAAAAATTTAGAATGGAGTCCCACGTATTATTCACAAGAATCTTGTGGAATAGCGATTGGATTATTTATTGCTGCGATTCATAATATGGGTCTCGTTACGTTAACTCATACTCCTTCTCCAATGGGATTTCTACGAGAGATATTAGGTCGACCAGATCATGAACATGCCATGTTGCTTATGCCCGTTGGCTATCCTGAAGATGGTGCTAAAGTACCAAATATAGCCCGTAAAGATATGGCTGAAGTAATAAAATGGAAGGAATAAAGACTATTCGCTAGTTTTTGGTGGTGCAAAAAATACTAATGCAATTCCTGAAATTATAATTAAAAAACCACCGATTATATTTGTCGTTGTTAATAACTCATCGAAAATTAAATAGCCATATAGTGTAGCAATTATTACTGTTAGATAGGAAAAGGCACTAACCCACGCAGCATTCGCTTTATGATAAGCCATTGTTATTCCTATCTGGCCACCACCAGCTCCAATTCCGACTCCAACCAATGCCAATCCTATTTTGGGTGTTAAATTCACCATATCTGGTGAGGCCTGAATTATTGATCCTAAAATAGAAAATATTGCAAACCAAAATACAACACTTACAGGTGAGTCGGTTTGTTTCAATTTTCTTATGTAAATATATGCTAATGCAGCAAAAAAACCTGATCCAAGGGCTAATAAAGCGTCAGGTTCAATATTTTCTGTATTTGGTGAAACTACCAAAATTATACCAATAAAAGAAGTAATAAGTAAAGCAAATACAGAAGTAGAGACTTTTTCCCTAATTATACGACCTGATAGAATTGCAACGAATAATGGTGCGGTATATTGTAACGTTACTGCTTGACCAATTGGAATTCTTGCAAGTGCTGAAAAATATAAAATCATTGCAATTAATCCGGATAAACATCTAAAAAACATAGTTTTTTTATCTCTAGGAATTAAAGTAATATTATTGATATTGGCAACGATTGCGACAAAGAATGCGATTACGGCTGATCTCACGAAAATTAGCATCCAAACATCGGCATATTCAGATGTCCATTTGACTAGAGCATTCATTGATCCAAAACAGATACTTCCAAAAATCATCCAAGAAACAGCAGCCTTTGGTGAGTCTTTGGAGTTTAACTCATGGTTCACGAATCCTGAAAGATTAGGTGTATCTTCTGCTAGGTTAGCCATAGAATTCAAGCCTCTGCCTAGTCTTTTCTTTGTCATTAGATTAATCCCCAACGTTTTTCTAGAACTGATGTTACTTTTTGATAATCTTGACCACCAGCGCTTTTTGGATCATATAGATGAATCGGGATACCATGACTAGGCGCTTCTGCGAGCTTGATGTTTCTTCTAATTGCAGGACGAACTATCAATTCGGGGAAGTAATCTAAAACCTCATTAGCAACTTGTTGATTTAGTAATGTCGAGGAATGCATTGTCAGCAAGACTCCATCCACTCCTAATCTTGGATTTAGTAGATTTCTGACTTCTTTTATTGTACCTGATAATAACGCAAGTCCTTCCAAGGCAAAGTATTCAGTCTGTACTGGTATCAATAATCCATCACTTGCAACTAAGGCATTAATAGTAACTAATCCTAAAGAGGGGGGTGTGTCAATAAAGATAACATCATAATGTGGTAGTAATGGATTCAATGCTTCAACTAGTCTTCTTTCTCTACCTAATTGTCTGAGCATTTCTTGTTCTAAGCCTATAAGATTCTTATCTCCAACGATTATATGTAATCCATCAACTGCAGTTGCATGCCTCGCACTAATAGCTGTTTCAGGATTTAATATTAAGTCCCTGGTAGTTTCCTTTACTTTGCTCTTGTCGACACCTAAACCTGTCGCACAGTTACCTTGCGAATCGGAGTCTATAACAAGTATATTATACCCCCTTAATGCTAACTGTGCTGCTATATTTATGACAGTTGTAGTTTTGCCAACTCCACCTTTTTGATTGATTACAGTAACTATCCTAGCCCTACCTTTTGGAGTGGTCAAGGATTTAGGTAAATTTAGAGCATCGTCTGTCTTTGTTGTTTGAACATCCTCATAGGAATCAGTAGTAAGTACATGGTCGTTATCTTCGGTTTCAGTAAATTCAATATCTATAATGAGAGGTGCTTCATCGACCTCTGGGAGATTTTTTTTATTTTCAGTTTTCTCCATGAGTATACGACGCGTAGGAAGATGTTGAATATGCCGGAGATAATACAGTCGAATAATGACAATGATATACGATTGGGTTTATTCGGACTGCGTTTGTAGATAATACCAACCTAACATCTCACCAGTCTGTGCATTTATCCCTAATGATACTGTATTTTCTTTTCCTAGATTGCTCCATTGCCGGGTTGCTGTCATTGATACTTGGCCATCGATAAGATCGATTGGGATTATGCTTAATAATTCACTTTCTTCAGAAACAGATAGCCTGTAACCCAATTCAGTATTATAATTCCAGATATTTTGTGAATTGGAAATAAGATCATGTAAATCTGGATATCTAGAACTATCCAATATCCTATTTTCCAGAAGTGAAATTGTTGGTGTATCTGGTATGGAATCTTTATTCCAATTTATTTCTCCTTGTGCATTATTTCCACTATTTAGAATGGTGCACTCTTCAGAGTTTATGCCGTTTAGGAGCAGCCAGCCGGATTTATCCTCTGGGTCAACCCATGAAATATTCCATTGAAAATCTGGAGAATCTTCAGAGTTTTTCCAATATGCCTGCCAAATATAGCCTCCATCAATAATTGCAATAGTCGCTTCTGAGTTAGAATGATTGTTAATTAAACAGTTTTTTGCATCTTCTAAATTAAAAGTTCTTATTTCTGATTCATCTGGCATCGAATCTATCCATTTTTTCTTATCTGAACTCCTAGGCCTATCATCAAAAGCATCGGGTTTAAGATATTCTTTTCCCCATTCTATTGGAGTGTCTCCGGTAACCGTCATATATTCCCCCATCGTTAATCTAATTGTTAGTTTACCATCAGGCAATATGGAATCAGCAGCGGAGCTTACTAAGAAATTACAGTCATTATTTTGAGTATTTTTATCTATTAAAATGTCCACTTCTTGTCTAATAGGCCAGGGGCTGTTCTCTTTTACTTGGATTTCAATATTAGCATGACCAAAGCACTTTCCTATTTCAGAATGATAAATGTTTATTGTTCTTACAAGGCCATGATTAGCACTTTTAAATTCACTACCTACAGTCCAATGCCAATCAGAATTCCATGTTTCATCCTCAGTAGACTTAGTACCTTCAGATAATAATCTGTCTCCAAAGAAGGAATTTAGTTCTATAGGCTTCATTGGCAAAGTAAGTATCGGGAGTAGAATAGAAAGATCTCCGAATCCATCAAGTCCGTATGTCACTGATTGTAAGTTAGTTATTTTATTCTCTATATCAACAAAAGTCAAATCTGTTTTTGTACGTTTTAGTTCCTTAGTTTCTAGTTCCGTCCAAGAAGTTGTAGTCATATCCAATGAGTTGCCGGACATAGACCATCCAAGGTTGCCACATTCATCTATATCTCTCCAAGTTTTACCTTCAAAATCAACATCTAATTTATGATCTAATTTTTTTTCTGCTGTGTAGAAACCTGACCTCCCTAAAGTATCTGTAGATATTTTTTCTTCATTTGAAACTGATACATAGCCGATTCCTGTCATACTAATCTCTAATTCGCCACATGCATCTTCTAACACATTACCTGAAGCATCACGAAAAATCTTAACCATATCATCTCCCATAACTGTAATTCTAGCTTCTTCGACATTAAAATTCATTTTATCACCGTAATTTAATTCCTTCGGAGTAAAGTTATTATCGTTATCTAAAACGAAAAATACAGTACCGCCCACTAATAATAATACAGCAAAAACTGCTCCTAATATTTTTTTATTTAATTTTAAATTTTTAAATGATGGTATGGTTATAACATTAGGAGACGTATCTAAAATATTTTTTGTTATTTTTTGTTTGGTTGGATTTGAGATGATAACATCATTATCAACTTCTTCATCTACAATTATTTCTGCTACAAAAACGTTAGATTCTTCTTCATTAAACTGAATATCTATTGATTCTATGTCATCTTCATTTATATCTTCCGAGAGAGTTAAAGATTTTTCTAATTTTTTTGTAATTAATTTATCTATTTTTGAATTAATATCATCTTTTTCAGAAGAAATTATTTCATCATCATCTTCATCATCATAAAGGATGATTTCATCTACCTTTACATTTGAATATTCTAAATCCTTTTTTAGTTCTACAGAAATTCTTTCTACCAGTACTGACTTCTTTCCGGAGACATGTAATTTGAGATTATTACAAATCTCTCTTAATTCCGCAACGGACATCTTTGGCAATAAAACGAGGTCTATTGCAGATTGTTCATCTTCGGCCATTCTAATTGTGAGCCATAAGTAATGTTTTTCAATCCCTTTGCTCCAAAGTATCAAAGCAGGCGTACTAATGTAGTATTAACAAAATTTCTAGCAAAGAACTCAAGAAGGAGTTTTTGATGCGAAAACTATGAGGCCGCGACTTGTGATACTTTCAAGAGGTCCGGAATTGTATAGTACCAAGCGATTATTTGAAGAAACAGAAAATGCTGGTTGGGATGTTAAAATAATTGATCCATTGACTTTGACAGTTGTCGTAGATGAAGAAGGGGGTAAGGTATTTCATAGAGGATGGCCTGTTGAGTGCGAGGCAGTAATTCCAAGAATTGGTTACTCGATTACCAGACGGGGTGTTGCAATAGTGCGTCAATTTGAAAGGAAAGGAATTATAGTCCTAAATAAGAGTAATGGGATTGTAAGTAGTAGGGATAAATTACTTGCGTGTCAGATGATGTCAGATAACAAAGTTCCAGTACCTATTACTGCTCATGTTGGTTCTTGGAAAGATACTACTAGAGCCGTTAGTAGAGTTGGGGGGACTCCTTGTGTGATTAAGTCTACAGAAGGAACACATGGTTATGGAGTGTTTCTAGCAAAGTCTGATCAGCAAGCAAGGCAGTTGGTATACCAGATGTTAGAAAGAAATATGAGGCCTTTGGTCCAAGAATACATCAAAGAATCTCATGGACAAGATGTACGAGTACTTGTTGTTGGAGGTGAAGTTATTGCCACGATGAAACGTAAAGCTCATGGGACAGAATTCCGATCGAATTTTCACTTGGGAGGCTCGGTAGAAGTTTTTGAAATATCTGATGAACAAAAAAGGATTGCGTGCCTAGCAGCCAAAACTATGAATCTTGATATAGCAGGTGTTGATATGCTATTATCAAATAGAGGTCCTTTGATACTAGAAGTGAATTCGAGCCCTGGATTAGAGGGGATTGAGGCCTCAACTGGAGTCAATATAGCAGAAAAAGTAGCAAATTATCTTAATTTTAGATATAATATAGAATCAGAAAATAATATTACTGATTCTGAAAATTTAATATCTTTAGATAAAGATAAAGTCATTAGTGAATAATATGGCTATATTGAAAAGGTTTGGAAAACATATTTTCTCCATTAAATCTAGAGAAGCATTCAATAGACCTTTGGCATACTGAAAATTTGTTCAATAGAACAGGGATGCATGCGCCACAGATGGCGGGGGGGCGAAATAGTGAAAGAGCAGAGTGCTAAATTTTCAAATAATGAGAGTATAAATCTCCTGACTGAAGATGTTGGTTTTATTAATTCGTCAGCTCTAATGCCAGCTAGATTAAATAGAATTTCAAATTTATCATGGTTTGAATGCTGGTTACAAAAATTAAGAACAGAAAAGAAGAGCGAGCATACAATTAGATCATACATAGTAGGAGTAAAAACATTCTCAATTACATCTTTACCTAATGAAAAAAATAGAACTTGGGACGAAATGCAGATTTTTACAGTAAAAAGATTTTATTCATTTAGTAACCCTGATAACGGACGAATTGATGCTTGGTTGAATAGTATATCAAAGTTGAAACCTTCAACAATAAATGCTAGATTAGCGTCTTTATCTCATTTATTGAAATGGTTAGGCTACATGGTTCCAGAGTGGATTCAACGGCCATCGAGAAATAGATCTTTACCTAAAACATTGGGGAAAAGGGAACTAAAAAAGGTTATGATAGCAGCAAATCAATCTGAAGATTGTTTGGCATTGCCAATCGTAACGGTAATGCTAGATACTGGATTGAGAGTATCGGAATTGTGTGGATTAGATCTTGATGATGTTGATTTTGAAGATTTATCGGCACTAGTAATTGGGGGTAAAGGAGAAAAGGATAGGACAGTTTTATTCACAAATGCAACTGTTAAAGCTATTTCTGCATGGGACCCAATGAGGAAATTTAGATTAAAAAAATGTAAGCAAGATAGAGATGAGCGTGCTTTATTTCTATCCAGTAGAGGCAATAGGATGAATCCAAGATCTGTACAGAAAATAATAGATAAATTAGCTGTTTCTGCAGATATTCCCAAGAGTAGGTTGAGCCCACACACATTGAGGCATACATTTGCCACTGGCCTGTTAGAGAGAGGTGCAGATTTAGTGACAATTCAGAGGCTTTTGGGGCATGCAAGTATAGCAACTACACGTGTTTATCTTGAAATTGGAGATCAAACTTTACGTGAGATTTACCACAGAGCACAAAAACAAATGCCAAATTATGAAAAGCATGACCTAGAAGAAGAAATTGAAGAGGCGCGAAAGGTTAGTATAATAACAACTAGAGAATAATATTTTTTGAACTTTTATACGCAACCTTCAATCAAACAAACCTCTACAGTGTTGTATGGAAGAACCTTATATCGGACTTGATGATTCTTTATCCATGGGCCAAGGGGTATCGATTTTATATGCTCAGGTTATGCAAGGTAAACCAAAAATGAGTGTTGATGTAAATGGCTTCCTACAGATATCCAATAGATATGATAAGAAAAAAGGAATTTACCTTGGGGATGTGGCAAAGTCCGTATTATACTCTGTTGGATCTCACGAACAACCATCAATCATCAATGATTCAAATTGGGATGAGCAGGTTTGGGAATTAATTTGTAATACGAATGACTTAAAGATCAAAATAAGCAGTGCCCATTACTGGGGTTTTGGACTTTTTAATAGGTGTTTTTACAATAAAATAGAGATAAAAGGGCCATTGTCTGTACGTGCGAGGTGTGCGCATGATATTGTTGCAAGTCTGGGGAGAAATCCTTGGGAACCTGTTAGATTAAAATCTTTTGAAAATATTACAAAAATAATGATTAATGAGCATATAGAAACATGGAATGAATTAATAAAAATAGCCAAAGATGAAATGAATGAAAATATTCTAAGATTAGAAGATGCAGTAAGAGTTTTGAGAGGAGTTAATGAAGATTCAATTGAATATATTATGTCTGCAGATATTGCCTTAGAAGAAGCAAGAACTGCTTTAGCTGATAGGAATTCGACTGCAGTGGAACGGGCATTGAGCAGGGCAAGTAAAGCAATAATTATGGCTGATCCGAAAACAGATATGCAATCTACTGATATTTTATTTGAAGATGATTAGAGGCCTAATGCACCATACATCCAGGACCAAACACCATGTTGTGCTAAATAAATAACCACTGAAAATGATATACAAGCAAAATAGATAGTTCCTTTTGAAATTTGTATAGCATCTTCGCTTTCTTCATCGAAATAACGAATTAAACCAGCTGCTTGCTGGATTCCACTACCCTTCTTCTCCTTTGCCATTGTTCACCGCACCCATATACACTATTTCAAGCCGACGAGCCTTTTAAATCTAATAAAAGTTGTATTTAGGCTTCTAAAGATTCAATTAAAACACATCCGCCATCAAGTTCAACAATCATAGAAGCTGCATCCATTGCATTATCCATACTTGAAGTCATCAGGATTTCACGTCTATTGCCATTTGATGTCTGAAAAACTAATCTATGACTTAAATTCTCAAGAACTTCACGATTAACAGTTTGCCATATCCACTCATCATTTTCAACCGTTACTAAAGCTTCAATAGGAACTAGGGGGCCTTGATTTACAGAATTATTCCTAGCCCTATCAACTAATTCAATTAATTTCTTAGTTGCTCCAAAAATATCTGTTCGTACTGGTTCTTCTTTATTTTTTGCTATTCGCCTACTCAATCTCATGGTATCCATCCCCCTTGCGAAACTAGTCCGCAAGCCCTGAGCAGTTCTTCAATGGTATAATCGTTTACAAAATTGACTAAGGATTATATCAAAAATCAGATGGTTACAATATTTCGGAATACGTGTATTTCTTTCGTGATGACCTATCCCGCGGGTTATGGCGAGCAAGTCTGATTACTGGTATGGGCTTGGTGAAAATAGTGTTCTACTCAATGCGGTAAGAAACTGGAGAGAAGATTCGGATACATGGCTTGAGAGTTCTGTCGATAGACTGCCTGAAACAGTTAGAGTTAATCCTCTTAGAAATGATGTACCTTGGGTTGAGGGGTGGCTAGAAGATATTGGAGGCGAAAGATTGGACTGGTTCGAAGGAGTTGGTAGCGCATGGAAACTTCCGTTCGATAGGGGAAAAATCGAAGGTGAGCAAAGAATTATTTTATCCTCATTGCATGAAACTGGAAGGTTAACGAGGCAAGAGGCAGTGTCAATGATTCCAGCAATTGTTCTCGAAGCTAAGCCTGGAGAAATTATTCTAGATATGTGTGCCTCACCAGGATCTAAAACTACACAAATATCAGAGAATTTGAATAATGAAGGAGTTGTGATAGCAAATGAAATTGCAAGTTCAAGAATTAATACACTAGTATCAAATTCGCAAAGACATGGAACTCGCACTTGCATGATAGTTAATCATGATGGTCGACATTTTCCAAAAATTCCAGGAGAAGGTTTTGATAGAGTACTTGTTGATGCTCCCTGTACTGGCTCAGGTACTACCCGAAAAAATCCAGAGGTTTGGAAGAAATGGTTACCTTCTGGAGGTAGGTCGCTTCATAAATTACAAATTGATTTATTGAGTAAAGCAATAGATATTACAAAACCGGGTGGAAGAATAGTATATTCCACATGTTCTCTTGATCCTGTGGAAAATGAAGCCGTTATAGCAGAAGTAATGAGAAAATTCCCCATAAAGATTATTGATGGATCAGAATTGATAAAAAAGTTACCATGTGATAGAGGATTTAGAGATTGGAAATTATTAGATGATAATGGTAATATTACGACTAAGATAGATGTTCCAAATTCTATTCGACCCCCAACAGAGGAGAACATAATTAAATCCATGGATAATTGTATGAGAATATGGAATGACAAAATTGATGGAGGTGGATTCTTTATTGCGGTCCTAGAAAAAATAACTGATAATGAAATAAGTGAACCTCGGAGAGTAGTTCTTGATAATCAAAAAAGTGATGATAGTAATAATCTTCCAACGCCCATAAATAATGATTTAAAATTAAAATTAATTAATAAATATGGCAGTTATCCTGATAACTTATGGATAAGAGGTAAGAAGATTCTATGGGCAACGAAGGAGACAGAATATATTTGGGAGCATCAAAAAAGTAGGAAATCTGGGAGAATAACAATTCCTGGAAGAAGATGGAAGCCGATTAAAGTGATTCATTTGGGTCTTGATACCATAAAATTGAGGAATGGAGAGATTGATAGGATTATCGGAAAGGCAGCAGAACAAATTATTCCCAGTTTGAAATCAGGATATGTGAATTCTAAATCAGAATTAATTGATAGATTATTATCAGGGGAGCAACCGTTACCAACTGAGATTTATGAAATGGATGAGAGTCATCGTGGAAGTTTAATATTGATAGATAAAAAACATAATTCATGTATACCAGTTTGGATTGGGGCCAGGGTGAGTTTAATGATTAATGAATCAGAAAGGATTGTGATGCGAGCCAAGCGTGGATTAAAGCTAGTAATTGATGAAGAAGAGTGAATAAATTTAATCAATTGAACTAAAAAATAAGATACAAATTGGCATATGTTCAATAACATGAGTTTGGAGTACCCACTATGACCAAAGCGAAAATTGATGATATTGATTATAAAATCATACAAGTACTATGTGAAGATGCAAGAACATCATTAAGAAAAATATCTGAAAGAATTGGTGTATCTCTAGGGGCTGTAAGTAATAGAGTGAAGAAATTGGAGCAAAGCGGAGTAATTCAAGGATATAGCGTACTACTTAATCCTGAAAAAATTGGATGGGAGTTGAATGTAGTAATTGGTTTAAGAATACAAAAAGGAAGATTAATAGAAATTCAGGAGAAGATTGCCAAAGATAATAGGATATATGGAGCATATGATGTGACTGGAGACTTTGATTCGATGATATTGGCTAGAGCCAAAGATAGAGAAGATTTAGATAAATTATCAAAAAATGTATTATCCATCGAAGGAGTAGAAAGATCCGTGACTCATCTTGTTTTGAACACTGTGAAGGAAGTACCAAGCTCGTTACCAAATTATGAGTTATAAAAAATCATCTTTATCAAGAAGAAGAACTAAATTAGAAAATGATGATAAGGATTCCACAGTTATAATTTCTGGTTTGATTAACTTGGATAGTTTGCTATGCATTTCTTCATCTATGGTGACATCCATAGACATCATTCTATCACGAAAAAACTCTTGTATTTGGTAACCGGTTTTATCCCAGTCCATTAATACGATTATTGGTGATTTACCATCTATTGAATTAGTTTTTCCATATGATTCATAGAGATGGGCAATTATCCTAGAACGACTATGGCCTCTATTCAATTTTTCAATTATTCCTGTAAAACCCAATACCCGTAAAGCTTTTTCATCCCGTATTCCTTCAACGAGAATTGGGCAAAAGGAACCCCCTTCGGTTGCGGGTTTATTTCTTAATCGGGATTTTATAATAATTTTTGATGCCTTTTCAAATCTTAGTGACTGATTTCCTAAATTTACATATTTTGGATTCTTAGCCATATCTTATCCTCTGACTTTTTCTTTTTTGAAGTCCAAGCCTATCTTTTTTTAAATTATGTTTTTATATTTTTATAATAATCATTAGATTTTTTTACTATTTTATAAAATATCGATGATTTAAAATTTATTATTTCATCAAAATATAGAATAATATTTAGATACATAATGAATTAAGATTTTAATATAATTAAGAATGTTATTACGCGGGATTTATGAATAACTTTCACACCGCAAGTACAGGGATTGGGGCTATGGTAGAGAGTATCTTGTTTTACGAACTATGGAATGAATATATTTCATGGTCTCTTTTAGTGGGAATTTTTACTTTTGGGTGGTTATTTCATCACTCTTTTTGGTATACCTCGAAAGAAGATTTAAATGATTGGGAAAATCCAGATAAAATTGAAGTCGGAGTATTTCCAAAACATAATGATGATATGACATTAGAGGTAGCTTGGACCGTATTGCCATTCATGTTAATTATCTATCTAACGTACATATCTTGGGCACCATTAGACGCAGTATGGACATCTGAAAATGGTGGTAATCATGGCTTTGAATGCACAGATGGTCAGACTTCAAATAATAGAATTGATCTTGATACAGGAATTGTTACATCCGATTGTTACCATGTTTTAGAAATAACAGCTAAACAATGGGTATGGAGTTTTGATTGCAATCCAAATGATGATCGATGGACAGGCGATACAATACCCAATAGAGGATATGAATTGGGTACAAACATATGTGACGTGGGGACAATATCAATTGAAGGATACGGTATGCAACCTCTTTTATCATTAAAATCGGGTGAAACATATCTTGCAGTAATGCAATCTGAAGATGTTACTCATGCGCCATGGGTTCAAATTTTAGGTGTAAAAGAAGATGTTTTGCCAAGTCAAGAAACTACTCTGTGGCTACCAATGACAGGAGTTAGTGAATCTATGATATTATGTACTGAATATTGTGGAGATGCACATTCTGTCATGTCAGCAGGAGTATCTGTACATAATTAATAGGAGTCGTGTCTATGAAAATACATTCACGTAGTATCATTGTGATGTCTATTTTATTTATGGCAATGGCATTCAGTCCACTTGTAAGCTCATTTCCAACAGGAATATCAGGAGTGAAAGATTCAGGATGTAATTGTCATGGCGCTACAACAAGTGATTCGGTCGTACCTACGTTAGACGGCTTACCGGAAGTTTACAATTATTCTGAAACATACGAGATAACAGTAGCATTTACCGGAGGCCCAAGCACTATTGGTAATATAAATCTTGGAGGATTTCACTTATGGGCTAGTGATGGAGAATTAGAGATTCTCGATGCAACTGTACAAAAATATAATCCAAGTGAAGTAGGACACACAGAAGTTGGTAATGATCAAACAACTTGGACTATGGTTTGGACTGCTCCTGCTTCCGACAAGAATATAGAATTTATTCTACATACTAACTCAGTTAACGGGAATGCTGGTGGTGGAGCAGGTAGTTCTGGAGATGAATGGAATAGAATTACTGCAAAAGTAAGTGCGCCAATAGAGGTCTTGGAACAAGCAAATCCATATGTTGTACTTTCTACTCTGATTGTAATTTCGGCAATTTTGCTAGTAATTACTGTAACTTATATATTCTACAGAACCAATCCTGATTCTTTTAATTGGAAAACATTCGAGCCATGGATTAGTGAATGGTTAACGAGTACAGATCATAAGAAGGTCGGTACTCTCTACTTCCTTGCAGGATTGTTTTTCCTAGGTGTAGGAGGAATTATGGCACTAATGATTAGAATACAATTATCAGTACCTGGAAATGATTTCTTAACTCAGGATCAATATAATCAATTTTTCACACTTCATGGAACTACTATGATATTTTTGGCAGCAATGCCATTAATCAATGGTTTTGCTAATTGGATGGTCCCCCTACAGATAGGTGCACCTGATCTTGCTTTACCCAGAATTAACGCAATGTCATTTTGGCTCCAGCCAGTTGGTGCTCTTTTAATCTTCACAGGAGTATTTTCTGGAACTGGAGCAGATACTGGTTGGACCGGTTATGCTCCATATATAGTAAGTGAAACTGCCCATGTTGGAACAACTATGTGGGTAGCAGGGCAAATAATGTTAGTTGCATCATCAACTCTAACTGGAGTTAACTTTCTTACAACTATTGCCGTAATGAGAGCCCCTGGAATGGGATGGATGCAAATGCCTCTTTTCACTTGGTCAATATTAGTAGCTAACTTGATGTTGTTCCTTTCAATACCTGCATTCGGAGTCGGCCTAGTCCAAGTCTACTTAGACAGAGTGATTGGGACCGCTTTCTACGATGCATCTTCTGGAGGAGATCCTTTACTTTGGAGCCATCTTTTCTGGTACTTTGGACATCCAGAAGTTTATGTAGTTATAGTACCAGCTTTCGGGGTAATTTCTGAGGTTATCGCGACTAGTGCAAGGAGAACGGTGTTCGGATATCGATCTATGGTTTATGCAATGGCGGGAATTGGAGTCGTATCTTTTATTGTTTATGGACACCACATGTTTACCTCTGGAATGAGCCCAACATTGAGATTCGTAACAATGTTAACAACGATGCTTGTTGCAGTACCGACGGGAATTAAGATATTTAATTGGTTGAAAACTATGCATAGAGGTTCTTTGGTTTATAGAACGCATACGCTTTGGGCCCTTGGTTTCTTAGTGACATTTACTCTTGGGGGTATTTCTGGAATGTTTTTCCCTTCAATGGCTATGGATTTACACTTCCACGAATCTTATTTCGTAGTAGCACATTTCCATTATGTATTAGTCGGTGGAACCGTATTTGGTTTCTTTTCAGCAATATATTATTGGTTCCCGAAAATGACTGGAAGAATGTTGGATGAACGTTTAGGAGTACTGCATTTCCTAACAGCATTCATAAGTTATAATGGAGTATTTTGGCCAATGCATAGATTAGGAGTTTGGGGTATGGCAAGAAGGCATCATACATATTTCATTTCAACAGAGGAAGCCATGGGATCTCTTCCTGCTGAAGCAGCTGGATGGAATATGTTTATTTCAGTCAGTGCATTCTTATTCTTCTTCTCTAACTTCTTACTTATTGCGAATATGATAAAATCGGTAATTCGTGGTAAAAAGGCACCTGCTGACCCATGGGGAGGTTGGTCGTTTGAATGGATGACGTCTTCACCGCCTCCCACACCAAGTTTTGGTCATTTTAATCATGGAGAATGGGTAGACTTGCCGACATTAAAGGATGCTAATGACGAGCATATTGCTAATGACCCAAGTCCATTGGTAAAATGGTTCCAAAGTTTAATGGTATTAGATGATGAAAACGAGGAGGTGAGTCATTGAGTGGAGAATACCACGATGATGAGCACGAGCATCAGAGTGCTTGGGGACCTCATGATTGGAGTCATGGTGCCCCTCACAACTCATGGGCACCAATAATAATGTCAATTGGAGTAGGTATTTTTCTCTACACCGTGGCATCAGTATATTCTTGGGGAGAAATGGTAGACCCAGCCAGTATTCCACTAGTATTACTAGGATTGATTATAACATTCTTTGGACTGCTGATTTGGTGGAGACAGGATGCATCTTTTGATGGAGTTTATGAGCCAAGAGCAACTGGAACTCCATTCCAAAATATTCAAATTCGTAAGGTTGCAATGTGGATGTTCTTGATGTCTGAGATGATGGTTTTTACATCTTTATTCAGTACTTACATGAGATACAGACTAGGGCTTACTCCATGCACTGAGATTTATGAAAGTGGATCATGGATAGTTAACTCACAAACAATATCTTCCGGTGAAGCAGTAAATTGTTTCTTACCTGCATCTGAATTAATTGCTTCAAGTTGGTTTCATATTGCACCTGGTGCAATCAATACCTTTGCTTTGATTATATCCTCTTTTACCATAGTCCAAGCATTACGCTGGGCAAAAAAGCCTGTTGGAACAGTTGATGAAGAAGTTCGTAGAAAGCGCGTATATAGATATCTTGGCAGTACTTGGATACTAGCAATAATGTTCCTCACTCTAAAAATGGTTGAATGGTTTATAGGATTTTATATTCCAGAGATTCCGTTTCTAGGAATTCAAGAGCATGATATTATGTCTTTAGTAAACGAAGGATATACAATTCATGCGGATCATTATCATCCACATCATGGTTGGGATGATGTTCACCTTGCCGAGTTAGCGGCTGCCAACCCCGATCAGTTTTCCGAATATTTTGCAAATATAGCACTTTTAGAGGGCGAATACGAGACCACAGATGCTATTATGATGGCAGATATTAGAGTCAGTGCATCAACATTTTTCGTGACGACTGGTACTCATGGTGCGCACGTCTTCATTGGAATAATTGGATTGACATACATGACTTGGAAAGCATGGATAGGAGGATATACTCCACAAAACGCAGTATCAATAGAGTATTTTGGACTTTATTGGCACTTTGTGGACCTAGTGTGGGTGTTAGTATTCCCATTCTTCTATCTTTATTGAGGTGAAAAAATGAGTGAACATAAAATTTTTGGTCAAGACATTTACTGGGTTAATTTCATTGGTTTGATGGTCCTAACTGCAATCGAAGTTGTAGCAGTTGGAAGCGAATTCTCCAAAGCGATGACTTTGTTCATACTCGTCGGCATAGCAATACCTAAATTCATAATGATAGCTGCGATTTTTATGCACTTATGGGGAGATAAGGATTCAAAAATATTAACACTAACCGCACTTTTTCCAACTTTCTTCATTATCGTAATGGTACTATTCATTGGACTCACGCATCCTGACGCTACTACAGGATTACCCGAATGGTGTAGACCCGGATATTACAAACTCTGAACATATAGGTTCATTTCTAATGAGTATCTCGCCGGTACGCTGCCGAGATCGCATAGCCCGGTATTGCGGTGGATTTGAAATCCACTGTCCATTGGACTCGGGGGTTCAAATCCCTCTCTCGGCGCCATTATACCTGATTTGGTATCCTAGAGGCTCCACGAACAATTAACTGATCTTCAAAGTACTTTAATTTAACAGGAGTAGTCATTACAGCTTCACCATCTACATTAACAAATAGTTCAGGATTGTGTGGATTATTGACTGGATTATTATTTGAGTCGACAGCTTTGAGTTCCATACTTTTTGCGGTACGCATGGAAATTTTACCCCATTTTCCAATATGCTTTCCCTTTTCTAAAGGACCCATGACTAATAACATCTGGATTTTAGATAAACCCCATGCCAATACTAGTGAGCCGTGTTTTTGAATTGGAGAAGCTCCCGGAGCAACCATAAATCCGCCTCCAAAAGTTTGACATTGACTCATACAAAAAAGTCCAGATAATTCTACTACTTCTCCAGGGGCATCGTTAAATTTTATCCAACCTTTTTGATTTTTCCAACCCAAAATAGCTCTAATTCCCAAAAAGGTATATTTTAGTTGCCCTCTAATTTTTTTAAATTTTCCCTCGGTTTTCATACGATTGATAGCAGATGTTACTCCACTATCGCATTCAAGGAAACTCCATCTAACTAGATTACCGGATACTTCTGGATTACCATTACAAATGTGAGATTTAGGAGATGGGATTTGTGGATGAGCGGGAGCAGGGGGGCCTTCTACCCTAAATGCTCCAACTTTTCTATCCACGCCATTAGTAAGAATATCAATCGCTTTTTGCATTTCAGGGAATTTTTTTCCTTTAGGAATTGGAATTCCATGTGCACGAGCATAATCATTACCACTTCCAATTGGGAGAATTCCTAATACCTTATCTGAACCACGTAATCCAGAGGCCACCTCATGGACCGTACCATCTCCTCCAACTGCAACAATTATTTCATTATCAGAATTCTTTAAATCCGCTGCTAATTCCATTCCATGGCCGATATGCTCAGTATGAAATAAATCAATTATATATCCATTTTTTTTGAGAGATTCCTCAAAAAGTGCCCATTGTTTGATAGATAGTCCATCACGTGCTTTGGGGTTGAGGATACAGGCTATGCGGGTCATGGTATCCTCAACATTGGATTCAGTCTTGAATGCTATGAATACGAGATATCATGAATGAGAGTCGTTTCGACCCACTCGAAGATGCATGAATAATGATGAAAAATTCATGCAATACGCTTTAAAGATAGCAAATAAAGGTAAATACAAGGTAATGCCAAATCCTTTGGTTGGATGCGTGATTGTAAATAATGATGAGGTAGTTGCTGAAGGATGGCATGATCACCTAGGAGGATTGCATGCTGAACAGATGGCAATAGCGGATGCAGAAGCTCGCGGAATTTCATTGCAGGGTGCTACTGCATATATTACATTGGAGCCATGCAACCATTTTGGTAGGACGCCTCCATGTACAGAAGCATTATTATGGGCAGGAATAAAAAAAGTAATAATTGGTGCTTTAGATCCAAATCCTACAGTAAGAGGTGGAGGTTTACAGGTATTAGAGAATGAAGGTTTTGAATTTAAGACGGGAGTGCTGAAAGATGCTTGTGAAGAGCAAATGGAAAATTTTATGCACTGGTGTAAATTTAGAAAGCCGTTGGTTACCCTGAAGGCAGCCACCGATAATAATGGGAGAATAGATACTGACCATGATGTTCCCGCTCGAAGATTCAGTAACAATGGTTCACTAGATTTAGTTCATGAGTTGAGGGCGGAATCAATGGCAATATTAGTTGGCATAGGGACAGTAATAAGAGATAATCCATCTTTAACAGTAAGGGGGCCAGATATTGGTCCAAGAGAAGAGCCTACAAGGATAGTAATAGATCCAAACAATAGAATTCCAAATAGTTGCAAATTGATGAATGATGGGCTTGCACCTACACTTTTGATACAATTAGCAGAGTTTGACAAATCTAAAGATAAGGGGCATGTTGAAAGAGTAGTAATTTCAGATAATAGAGAAATTGAGATTTCAAAGATTTTAGACATGCTCGGAGATAGGAAAATTCAGTCACTTCTTGTCGAGGGCGGGAGCAACACCTGGGGCCGTTTTCTAAAATCTGGATTTGTAAATAAAGCGCATTTATGTGTTTCAAATATGAAATTGGGTGGTAAATCTGATATTTTGTTTGGGGAACAAGATTTAAAGAGCGCTGGATTAGAGATAATTAAAGATATTTCAGTCGAAAATGATAGGATTACTTTGTGGAGAAATACAAAAAAAATATTACCGTATTAAGTGTATTTGAACACACTTGGTACTGAAATACACATATATACTGCACAGTGAGCCCAAAATGATATGAATGACGTACGTATGACCCGCAGTTTAGCAATAACATTGATAATGTTACTTTCAGCAATGTCACCAATCTTGGCACCAGTATATGCTGATCATGAGAATGGGACAGGCAATGGAATGAGTAATTATGGTCCTCAAATCGATTTATCAATTTGGGATAATAATACGAGTTCTTGGGAAGCATTACCTAGTTTCGAAGAGATATTTTTAGATGCAGGAACATATCAAATGGAAATACTTTCTAGTAATTTATCCTTAAATGATTCCTATACGGTTGGATGGGATATTTATTCAATGGATGTAGAAATGGCTTTTGATGAGGAAGGAGAAGAAGAACCAGATAACATGTTCGAATCAAGAAATTGGACAGCTTATTATAACTCAAGTTCTGAAAGTTTCAATATTACTATTGAAGAATTTACTTGTAATATCTTTATAATGATTTCTCTAGATAATCAATCCACCTACATGATCTACGAAGAATATCAAATAATTGGTCCATGTGGAAGTAATGGAATTCTGTCTACTCAGATAGAAATAGACGATAATGAAGAAGAAGTAGAACATTTATTTATTACTGAATTTGAGGAGGCTTTTGAACTTGAATATGGTATTTATAATATGAGTTGGTCAGTTCCTAGTCAAACATTCAATAATTATCAGGATTATTTGATACACTTCGAACGCGGGGTCTATTCAGGTAATAGTGAAAATTATACTGATGGTAATTACAGTTGGACAGCTGGAAGTCAACAAGGAGTTGGTCTCGGAAGTCAGACATGGACTGTAGAAGTCACCAATGCAACTTGTGAGATTGAGAACTATGCATTTTTATGGGAAGCAGTATACTTTTCAGATGGTTCATGGGATCAAAATAATAGTACTTTGATGTCAACGTCGTTAACATTAATGATTGGTCCATGTTTAGATTCGGACATTCCTCATGTTGAGTTGTATTATGATAATGGCAGTGGTCCTGTAATGCATGAAATGACATGGGAATATGA
>CAXAFE010000003.1:0-122347 GCA_963968165.1 uncultured Candidatus Poseidoniales archaeon
CCAGCTGGAGCTGCTGGTAACTCTGCTGCAGGATTAGATGGCGCAAGAATTTGTGTAGGTGTAGGTACAACTACTGAAGGAAATATGCAAGACTGGTTCTCTTCAAGAGATATTGTGTTTACATCTGTAGGAACTGCAGATGCTGCTGAAGCTACAGACAAATTGATTGCAGGTGACTGTGATGCTTTTACTGGTGATATGTCAGCAATGGTTGCTAAGAAATGGGCCCTAGATAATGATGATTCAATAGCTGGCGGTACATGGATTGCTTCAGAACTTCTTTCAAAAGAACCTCTAGGAGCTGCTACACGTGATGGTGATTCAGATTTCAAGGACGTTGTTGCATGGGTATGGTACGGTATGGTTACTGCTGAAGAAATGGGTGTAACAGCTGCAAATGCAGCTGATATGGCTACTGCAGCATGCGCTCTAACAGATGGTGGTTCTACAACTGATCCAGGAATGTGCAGGTTATTAACTGCAAATCTAGGATTGGGGACAACTGATAACCCATTAGCTGCTACATGGATGCAAGCTGTACTAGCTGCATCTGGAAACTATGGTGAAGCATATGACGACGCATTCTGCGATGGTACATATGACGGCCACAGCGGATCAGATGCTATGACCGGCTGCTTGATCTCAAGGTCAGGTACTGCTAATGCTCTCGTTTCAGAGGGTGGTTTACAGTACGCACCTCCAATGCGTTAATTCTCTAAATGAATTGCATTGACAGATTTACATAATCCTCTGGAGGAGAAATCTCCTCCAGAGGACTACTCTTTTATATTTAATTTGGATGTGATTTATTGGTAAATTTAATAGATGCTGTGGTAGTTCCTAATCCAACAAGAGCATTCATGTCCAAAAATAAATCTAATATATATGGCGTAATATCATTAGTCTTATTTTGGTTTTATACAAATAAATTCCTTTCAGAATCTACAAGATATGTTACAGACATGTCAAGAGATTTAACCTTTACAGGAGTTCAGCAAAACATTTCATTTTATCCCATTCAAACACTTATAATGTCTATAGGCGGGTTTCTGCTTTTATTTTATTTACTAATCCAAAACGAGATAGAAGATGCATTTTCTAAACCTAAAAAAATTGTATTAGATTACAGTATTTTTGATAACTCTGTATTTGATAATGTTATTTATTATGCGCAAATAATGCCTCTATGGATTATATCTGGAGGAATAATGGGCGTTTCATTTTCGTCTAATTTAGATTCTCTAGTAGTAATTTCAATATTATCTTCCTTTGTCAAAGGATCTATCTTTGGATTATTCCTAGGATTATTTATTAACTTCGGAATTAGAGGCTCTAAATCTTCCTTTTTTGCTATGTCTATGTTTGGCATAATATACTTGGTCGTTCCAAGTTTAAACCTGACATCCAGTACTCAGATTCCATTGTTTTTCATCGGCGGATCCGTATTAACATCTTCACTATTAATACAAAATAATGTTTCTAATTTCTATAGCATAAGGCGCAGTAATATTGTTGATATATTAAAAAATGATTATGAAACAACATCATCTATTGCTTCGATATTACTATTCATTTTATTGGTATTTCAGATTCCATTTTTTCCTATTATTTCTGATAATCTAATACCGATATTATCACTAATATTGGTAATTAGCGTAGCTTACTGGTACCGAATAGTCTCAAAGGAATTATCCCAGCCTTCAATTCAGGAGCATAGAACTGCATCTTTAACTTTCATGGTCGCCCTTCCATTTTTACTATACCTTCTTCTTAGATTCATGTACTTACTTCATCATCCAGATACTGTGATGAGAAATAGGTGGGAACTTGTTTATGACTTCATGGAAGAAGGAAATACATTTAGAGTCAATACGTGGCCATTTGAAGTTACTCCTGGTGCAGATTCCAGATGGTTATTCTATAAAGCAGCTATACTAAACTCTGCCAGAATAACATTAGTAAGCATATTTTTCTGTACCATACTCGGAATAATTGTAGGAGTTACTAGATTATCTACAAATAAATTAGCATCTAATCTGGCAACCGTTTATGTTGAACTATTTAGAAATTTGCCATTGGCTGTCTTGCTCTTTCTAGTGGCCACTCAGATAGGACACCAATTTCCGATGGGTATGAAAAATATTCAAAATTTTGGAGATGGGCGTTTCTTTTTTAACAATCAAGGAATATGGTTTGTTACGGTAGCGGATTATTCCAGATTATTCATTGGAGCCATTATTCTTGGTGTTGTTAGGATATTTTTAAGACATACTTCTAGAGTTAAGCCTCGCACAACTGGAATAGATAAATATAATCTATTAGCAAGACCTTTCTCAAAATTTGGTTGGAAAATTGAAACTTTGATGGCTGATATTATAATATTTGTAGGAATTATTACGTTTACTATATTTTCTTATCCTTTCTTCACTACTGGAGGAGGTGGATTAAATTGTTTATTTAGTTCACTTTTCCTATTATATTCATTCTCTGTATACACAAAAGTTGATGATTCAGGATTAAATGTTATATCTGTAGATGATACGGATGAAGGTGTTCGTAAAAGATTAACAATTTGGGCGATTACTATTGCAATAGCATCCGGAATTGCGGTCTCGGGTGGATTTTCATTACCGGACCTATATCAACCTTCAAGCTCAACAGGATCTTGGAGATTTTTAGATAACACTGGATTTGAGATAACGCCTCCATTTTTAGCAATGGTTCTTGGATTGACATTATTTACAGCATCGGTAGTTGCAGAAATAGTTAGAGGTAGCATCCAATCGCTGCCAAGAGGACAAGTCGAAGCGGCTATTTCACTTGGATTAAATCCATTTCAAAGACTCAGACTAGTCATATTGCCTCAAGCATTAAGAAGCATGATTCCTTTATTAAACAATCAATTTATGAATGTCTGGAAAAACTCTAGCTTAGCAATAATAGTCGCATATAATGATATATTTTATCAATTCTTAGTTATGTCTAACAATGTTGGAAAGGTAATTCCTTTATTCATATTATTATTGGTGACCTACCAATTTGGAAGTTTACTAATTTCTACTATAATGAATTGGTTTAATGCAAGAGTAACGAGTGTGAAAATATGAGTTCTATAAATAATAAATTATTTTCTAGAATATTGGATTTTGAGGAGTCAATAATCGGTAAGCCACATAAATCCTATATAAGTAATAGCAATAATATAACATTTTCGATTCTTTCAATTTCACTTTCTTTATTTGCATCTATCTACCTATTTTCAGATTATATGTTCATAGAAAGTTCAACTCAATGGTCATCAATTTTTGAAACAATTTTAAATTCAACCTTAAAAATAATTTTATTTTCATTGCTATCATCAATTTCTTTCTTTTTTATGTCGTTTTTTATAATTTCATCATTATTAAAATTGACATTCATCAGGACACCAGGGACTGCAATGATGGGAATCTTTAGCTCTTGGATAATTTATTCTGTAATTAGTGGCCTTGGACACTTTATTTTAGTTGAAGCAGATTGGGATGTAGTTTGGCAAGGACGCCTTCTTCTGCTGTTTGGTCAACAAATGTTTGAGGCAGTGACTCAATCATATTATCCAAATCAAAGTTGGAGATTGTGGTCTGTACTATACCTTGTTTACATTATAATACCTGCAGCTTATGGTACGACGAAAGATAGGCCAATAAAATTTATAATTTCTTTTGGTATCCTTTCTATGCTATCAATTTACATAGCAATTGGGGGCTCTCATGTTTATCCAGAGAATTATAATGCAATGGGGCCCTTTTCAAAAATAATTGGTGCAACTTTAGTTGGTTATATATCCTATTATTTAGCATATAGATATTCCCAAATTTCTGAAGAGTACAAAATAAACAAATTACGTTCATATTTAGGATTAGGAGCGATATTCGTATTCTTTTACTCAATCTTTATCATGAATCCACCTGATTCAATTCAAGCACTATGCGCCGATTTATTCAATATTTCTTCTGATAAAATACAAGTCTCTCGCTGTGGAGGTGTCGAAGCTTCTCAATGGGGCGGGCTGTTTGTGAATTTACTCGTTGCAACAGCAGGTTGCGTACTTGGATTTGGAGTTGGTGTAATTTTAGCCTTTGCGCGCCAAAGTAATTTACCATTGTTCAAATATCCAGCCGTTACATTAATTGAAACTGTAAGATCTGGGCCATTAATTTGTTGGTTATATTTTGCAGTTTTCTTGCTCCCTGATATCATAGACCCATTCATGGAGGTTGAAGATATAATTCGAATGCTAATGATCTTTGGTTTGTTCGGTGGCTGTTATATTGCTGAAGTTTTACGTGGTGGTCTTCAAGCAGTGGATAGTGGTCAGAAGGAAGCTGCAATTGCATTGGGGTTATCTCCAATGCAGACAAAATTACAAGTTGAACTACCCAATGCTGTCCGAACCACTCTGCCATCAATTGTTAGCGTATTCATCGGATTATGGAAAGATACTACTCTATTATTCATAATTAATATACTAGACTTCTTCAAACTTGCAAAGGATCTTCCTAATACTTCTCCAGGATATTTAGATGATTTCTTGGAGCCATTGTATGTCACTGCACTAATATTTTGGATTTTTGCTTTCTATCTATCTAGGATTTCTATGAGAATAGAAAAAGGTCTAGGTCTGACCAATGAAGGAGGAGGAGAAGCGGCATGAGTAAAGATAGTGATGAAGTAATTATTGAGACAAAGGGAGTAAAAGTAAATTTTGGTGACTTTTGGGCATTAAAAGGAATTGATATGAAAGTAACTAGAGGTGAAATAATTGTCGTATTAGGTCCCTCTGGATCTGGCAAATCTACATTTATACGTACCTTAAATAGGCTACAGCCACATAGTGCTGGGTCCATAGAAGTTGATGGTATTGAGATAGATGAAGATACAACAGTTGCTGATTTGAAATATATCCGTTCAGAAGTTGGATTTGTCTTCCAACAATTCAATCTTTTCCCGCATCTTACAATAATGGAAAATATAACATTAGCGCCAATGAAAGTAAAAGGTATGTCTAAACAAGATGCAGAAAAGAAAGCCCTTACACTTCTTGAAAGGGTAGGTATACCCGAACAAGCATACAAATATCCCAGTGGATTGTCCGGGGGTCAGCAACAAAGAGTTGCTATTGCTAGAGCATTAGCAATGGATCCCAAAATAATGCTTTTTGACGAGCCTACTTCTGCATTAGATCCAGAAATGATCAAAGAAGTTCTTGACGTAATGATAGATTTAGCCAAAAGAGACATTACTATGATAGTTGTTACTCATGAGATGGGATTTGCTAAAGAGGTGGCTGATAGAGTAATACTATTTGATGAAGGATTACTAATTGAAGAGAATACGCCAGATGTTTTCTTTGACAATCCCATACATGAAAGGACTAAATTATTCCTCGAGCAAATACTCTGAGTTGTTCAGGGCTGAATCCAATGTGCTAACCTATCATGTATTGTAGTTCTAAAAGTTAACAATCTTAATTTTGGCCCGTCTAAATCTATTTTAATGACCGATCCTCTAGCAAAATGCGTCTCTTCCCATCCATCACTAACGACATAACCCCTATGCATATCACTAGTTAGTGTAGTTAGCCGATCTGTCCAACTCCAATAAGAACCATCATCGCGTCTCTCTGCTCTCGGTAAATCTCTCGAAACGAATAGATATTTATCATCAACCTCATGTATCGGAAATTTGACTCCTTCAATATTTGCAACATGCCTAAACCATGCTCCCTGACCTAAAAAAGTTGAAAATAGGCAACCTGAGGATTTCTGAATCGTATCAATTTCTTCACCAGTTTTAGCAGAAGATCTTTGTATTCTATATTTTGATGGTTGATATTGATGTGTATTAGCAAATAATAAATCATTTAATGCAGGATCAGAAACAATAATTTTTCCACTTGGAGTTTCTATTTTAGCTTGTAATCTGGGTAGTAGGTTTACGATGGCCCTACCCTCAATAGCATCTATGACATCATTTTCAAAAAAATTAGGATCACTACCCATATAAAATCCATATGAGCCATCATTGAATTTTTCCCTAGGATGACTATTTACTCCCATTACTGGAGTTTCAGAATCAACAGAATGCACGATTGAAGTTAAAGTGCCATCTCCTCCCAATATTATTGCTAAATCTCTGTCTAGAAAATCTGATTTACGTACAGTTTCCCTAACTGTGTAATCTACATTTATATCTCTTTTTGATACTAAATTATCTAAAATCACTCTAATATTATTAAGCGCTTCATCATGAACGTCTTCAAAATTTTTCTTATACACTACTAAGATATTAAATGGCACCCAAGTCACCTCTTCTGTTACTTCCTGTCAGCAGTTGCATATAGCCGCAACGTACAATTATTGGTATTTTAATTAATAAATTTCACATAGACTCTTCTACAACTTCTCGTCAGAGTTGGATATGAAAGTTCATGTAATGTCATTTATCATACTTTCATCAGCAATCTCTGGATGCCTAACCGTACCTCTATCTGATGTTTGTGAAAATGATGAATGTTACAACTTTTCTTCAGAAAATTTTTCTGATTATTTATCTCAAGACAATATATTTGATGTAATTTCTTATTCAGAACTATATTCCCAAATACGAGTAGAAGCATCACTAATATCAGAGAATCAAAATCAAAGAGGTGAAATTTATTGGAACGTTGCAAAAGACGAAAAAACTGGTTTAAGTTCCGTATCATCCAGGTTAATAATTGGAGAAAGTGTAATAATCGATAATGAATACATAGATGGTTCTGAAATAAATAATTACAGAGTAGGTAACAAGTGGTATGAAGGCAGAGATGAGATGCCGGAATATTCTAATCCATTCGTAGAACTTGCCAAATCAGCTGCAGAGAATCCTAATGGATTTTGGCCCCCATTCGCATTTGATATGGAAGGTATCTTTAATCTGCAATGGTCTATTTCTGTTGATTATACTACTAATCAGCAAGTTGCAAGTGCGTTTAATGAGACACATTCGATTTATATCGAGACCAGAGGTATACCTCCAGTAATCGTAGGTATTGAAACTTATTCGGATAATGATAAATTTATCCTAAAGGTCTCAACTGAAAATATTTCTATCTCTGTGAATACTGGTTTACCAAGAGCCCCTGCCCCATTTGTCCCAAACCCCTCTCCCATAATCAGTGGCGATAACATTACATATTGGTCAGGCATACTTTCCGATACTCTTTCTATAGATATTAACCCTGAGGAATTGGAAATTCATGCACTACTGAGCCAAGATGATAATGCATCATCTTTAACATTCATGAGATTTGATCAAAAAAATAAAAATATCACGCTTCTAGATGGTACATGGTGGGAATTTAATTGGATTGATTATTTGGGAGAGAATCTCGTTTCGAATGGTGATTTATATACGGTAAGGACCAATTCTACAGGAATATTAAGTATTGCAATATTTGATTTATGGGCAAATTCTTGGACCGATCAATCATTTTAAAAATCCAATTTAATATGTCTCATTAAAATTAACATAACTTTATTAGTTGTTCAAATTTTTTTACAATTGAGAATAATGATTCGTGCAAAAAGTCAGGTGTATTTATTATTGGTATCTATAATAATTTCATCGTCTATTGCTGGTTGTTTCGAAGGTAGCGACATCGATGATGATGGTTTACTTGATGATTCAGATAACTGTAAATTCATACCTAATCCCAATCAAATAGATTTTGATTTGGATGGTATTGGAGATATTTGCGATGAGGATATCGATGGCGATGGAATATTAAATCAAAATGATAAATTCCCACTAAATAAAAATGAGTCACACGACTCAGACAGTGATGGAATTGGCGATAATGAAGATATTTTTCCTAACAATGATAAAGAAACTCATGACAGTGATGGAGATGGAATTGGAGATAATGGAGATAAATTCCCTCAGGATGTAAGCGAATGGTTAGATACTGACAAAGACGGTGTTGGTAATAATTTAGATCTAGATGATGATGGTGATGGCTACCCAGATTCTATTGATCAATTCGATATGACTCCTGTCTCCAACTTGAGTATTTCAGGACCATTTAACGTAGGTACGATGGATTTGAAATTTTTATCTTCAAGAGGTAACGAATTAACAATTCAAATTTGGTACCCAACTCAAGATTCCTCTGGGGAGGAAGTAGTATTCGATTCTACATATGGAGGCACATCTTTTGATGATGCAACCCCTGACTGCTCGGAACCACGACCGGTTTCGATTTATAGCCATGGATTCCCAAGCATAAGGTGGGGATCTTCATTCTTGATGGCCAATCTTGCAAGCCATGGCTATATCATTGTCGCACCAGATCATCCATACATGACAATCTGGGATATTGATATTGATTTTTTCCAAGACTCTATTCTTTCCATGCCTTATGATGTCATGGATAGTTTTAATTGGTTGGAAGAACAGAATAATAAATCTACTATTTTTCAGAATTGTATAGTTCCAGAAGCAGGATATTCTGTTATCGGACAATCTACGGGAGGATACAACTCTATGCTATTGGCAGGCGCGGAAGTACTATATCCAGATTTAGAAAAGAGATGTATGGATAATGATGAAATTGCCTGTAGAATCAAAGAAAATTGGGATTCAACCAATCCAGAAGAAAATATCGCAATTCCTGATTCTAGAGTATGGGGAGTAGTCTTACTATCTCCTTGGAATGCCTCTATTTTAGATAGCGGAATTAGTAATGTGAATAGACCAGTTATGATTCTTTCCGGTGATGCGGATGACACTACTACAATTAATGAAGTCAATAATACTGCATACAGACTCGGTGAAAACTTAATTCATTATGCGATATTAAATAATTCAGGGCATTATGCATTCGCTCCGGTTGGGTGTGAAGCATATGGCTGCAGTAATCTATTGGATATTGAATATTCTACTTCCTTTGCAAATCAAGCTGTAACTATTTTCCTCGCAAATTTACAAAACTGGCCCAATTCAAATAATTATGCTATGCCGATGGGCGAATTTATAAATTGGCAATGATTATTCAAATTTTTTTTATCTAATGCTATTACATGATTATATTAAATGCCATTACAATTAGCGATGAGCATGGAAGAAGGTAGACACCCACTATTTCGCCTTGTATCTCACTTAAGCCAGCATAGGAGAACTGTAATTTTAGCTTCTATTTGCTCTATTTTGAATAAGATTTGGGATCTTGCACCACCTCTACTGATAGGCATGGCAATCGATGTCGTGGCATTAAAAGAAGAGTCATATCTAGCAACTTGGTATCCCGATCCAAAAGATCAGTTTCTATTACTCACAGCAGCAACAGCAGCTATTTGGATATTAGAATCTATTTTTCAATATTTATATGATGTATTATGGAGAAATCTTGCACAAACTGCTCAACATGATTTACGAATGGATGCTTATTCGCATATTCAAGATTTAGAAATGCAATGGTTCTCAGAACAGACAACTGGCGGATTGATGGCAGTAATGAATGATGATGTTAATCAATTGGAGAGATTTTTAGATCAGGGAGCAAATGATATTTTTCAAGTCGCTACGACGGTAATAGTTGTAGGAGGAATTATGTTATTTTTAGCTCCAGAAGTAGCAATATGGGCTATAATGCCTGTTCCTATAATTGTTGGTGGATCATTTCTCTTTCAAAGAAAAATTGGAATTCGCTATACAAATGTAAGAAAAGAGGTAAGCGATTTAAACTCAACATTGAATAATAATTTACAAGGAATAACAACTATCAAATCCTTTACAGCGGAGAAGAGGGAAATAGAACGTGTTTCAAAGGCATCCGCGTCATACAGGGATGCTAATAAAGACGCCATTAGATTATCTGCTTCCTTTGTTCCATTAATTCGGATGGCAATATTATTTGCATTTACTGCAAATATGTTAGTTGGAGGTTGGTTAGCATTAGAAGGAGAATTAAGTTTGGGGGCTTATTCCATTATAGTGTTCATTACCCAGAGATTACTTTGGCCTTTAACTAGATTAGGTCAAACCTTTGACCTATATCAACGAGCCATGGCATCTACAACAAGAGTATTAGATCTATTAGATACTAAGATTGGCATAGTTGAAGGAAGTTACGTTTTGAAATCAGTAAAAGGCGAGATAGAATTCAATAATATTGACTTCAGTTATTCTGGGAGGGAGGATGTTTTGTCGAATTTTAATCTTTCAATCCCATCAGGTGCTACAATTGGTTTGGTTGGAGCTACAGGTTCTGGTAAAACCACACTTATCAGATTATTACTAAGATTTCATGATTCGTTAGAAGGAAAAATTTCTATTGATGGGCACAATGTAGAAGACATGACATTGAACTCATTACGAAAATCTATAGGATTAGTTAGTCAAAATACAACCTTATTCCCTGGTACAGTACGAGAAAATATTATTTATGGGAACCCCAATGCTTCCGAAGAGGAAGTATTAGAAGCTGCAAAAATAGGTGAAGCATTATCATTCATTGAGGAATTACCAAACAAATGGGAAACTAATATCGGGGAAGATGGACATAAACTATCCGGCGGCCAAAGGCAAAGACTTGCAATCGCAAGAGCTGTTCTAAAAAATGCACCCATATTAATTTTAGATGAAGCAACAAGTAATGTAGATAATGAAACTGAGGCAGCGTTACAACGATCAATTGATCGAATATCTGAAGATAGGACTACTCTAATCATAGCTCATAGACTATCAACTGTCCGAAATGCGGACATAATTGCCGTCTTAGAAAATGGGAAGGTGACGGAATCTGGTAAACATGATGATTTAATAAAAAATAATGGTCTTTACTCACGTCTGTGGAATGTACAAACTGGGGAATTAAAATCTTCATATTAAAGGAATTGAGTACATGAATAATCAAGAGAAAAGTAAACCAAAATTATCAGGATTAGCCAAATTAATGGGAATAGAATTAATTGATTTTAAAATTGATTCATGTACTGTAGGTGCCTATGTATCCACAAATCATCTAAATGCGGGAGGCGTTGCTCATGGAGGCCTGCATGCAACCATGTTGGACACCGCTTTAGGTGGTGCGTTGGTATCTTCATTGAATAAAAATGAGTGGTGCGCTACTGCTCAACTAGATATTTCTTACATTAATGCAGCATACAAAGGGGTCAAATTAACTGCAATAGGAAAGGTTCTTCGTCGAGGAAAGACACTTGCGCATTGTGAAGGTATATTGTCAGACCCAGACGGTAAAATAATTGCAAAAGGCAAAGGTACTTGGATTATTTGGGAAATCAAGCCTAAGAGTTTATTGTAAAACGTATTCTTGTAGGGCACAAATTAATTAATCACGCACGTTCAGCCTCCGTTATGGCAAGGAGTGACTCGATGATATGGTTCATAGTAGGATTCGCTCAATTGATATTGGCAAATCAGACTGGCGCAGAAGGATTAATAGGATTATTAGATTTTTTACTTAGCCTTATGGGAGGAAGTTCTATCATGGTCGGCCTTTATGTTTTATTATTTATGGCCAAACATACTCAAGACTTCTCTGATGCATACAGGAAATATGAGAAAAGTGAACTTGTAAGGGGCGATGATGGAAATTTAGTAATTTATGATGCTGATTCTGTAGTAAAAAAGGGAGTTGGCGTAGCAGTCCCGGCAGTAATAACAATATTATCAGTTATAGTTTGGCTAGCAACTCTAAATTAACTAGGGGTTTTATCGTTGCCCGATATCCCCAAGCATACAATTGTCGATAAAGTAGTCAATAATCCTGCATATGAACTATTAGGCGGTTACCAACTTTTTCTTAGAAGAGTCACTATACCAATTGTATTAATGCTCATATTATTATTATCTTTTACTATATTTTCAAATTTCTTAAACCAGCAGGGAGCAACTTTTATTGCATTCGGATTCACAGGACTCATGGTGGGGCCAGTATTCAATTTAGATCGTTACATTGCTCAGAGGATAATATCAAATAATCAATCTTCATCGAAGTGATAAGATTAATGGATTAATAACTATATTTTGCCTATTAACGCCGAATATGTAAAATGATATGAGCATTAGCATAAGATTATGGCGCTATTAGATGAATTAATATTTGATTTCCTTGGACTCTCTTCGCCGACTGGTCTAGAACTAATTTTTGCGGGCTCTGCGGTCATAGGTGGAGCATTATTTTTATTCTGGTTCGCACTATTGATGATAGGTGGAATAACTGCAGATGTATTTGACGGAGTTTTTGGAACTGATATAGATGCGATTGGTGCAGATGCATCTTTCAAAGCCCTAACATTTCAAGGAATAATGGCTTTCATGATGTTTTTTGGTTTAGGGGGACTTTTTATCCTAAAATCAGATGGTGGTAACTCAATTGCGGTGGTGTTCGGTGGTGTTACTGGTTTTGCATCTATGTATGGAACTGGGAAGATGTTTGAATTTTTCGTGGGGTTACAATCTGACGGTACAATTGATATTTCACAATCCATAGGTGCCAGGGGGACGGTTTACGTAGGCATAGGTGAAGATGAACTAGGGCAAGTACAAGTTGATGTCGATGGTACAATGCGGACTTACTCTGCTCGATCATTAAATAAAATGCCAATTGATACTGGAGTTTTGATACAGGTCAAAGAAGTTGTTGCCGGAGTTCTCCTAGTGGAAAGGATTTGATTTTTTTTTAAAAAAAACAAATTTTTTACTTTTGACCGGCGAAGCATTCATGACTAACCCTTATGTCTTAGTGACAGGAGTGGATAGTATGACGGTATACGAAACAATGCAGGATAACGATGACAGTGGCGCTGGAGCCATAATTACAATAATGTTGTTTGCTGTAATGTTAGTATTTGCTGCCACTATAATGTTTTTTGCTCAAAGATACAAAAGATGCCCTCCAGATAAAATAATGGTAGTATATGGTAGAACTGAAAAAGGCAGAGCGTCAAAAACAATACATGGAGGAGCAACACTAGTTTGGCCGTTAATACAAGATTATGCATTCCTCCCTTTAACTCCAATTACAATATCAATACCCTTGGAAAATGCATTATCAAAGCAAAATATCAGAATTAGTATCCCTAGTACTTTTACCGTAGCAATAAGTACAGAACCTCCTGTTATGTCAAACGCTGCAAATCGACTTCTTGGGTTAAATATAGCAGATATTGAATCTATGGCTGCTGATATAATTTTAGGCCAACTACGTTTAACAGTTGCATCACTAACAATCGAGCAAATAAATCAAGATCGTGAGGCATTTTTAATAGAAATACAGAAAAATGTGGACACTGAACTATTGAAGATAGGATTATATCTAATCAATGTAAACCTAGTAGATATTACTGATGATTCTATGTACATAGAGAGTATTGGAAAGAAAGCAGCAGCAACGGCTGTCAATAATGCATTGGTAGATGTATCAAATGCGGAAAGAGATGGAGCAATTGGATCATCATTAGCGCGAAGGGAACAAGAGATTCAGGTCGCAGATAACAACGCACAAGCTGTCAAAGGTCAAAAACAAGCTGAGGCAGATAGGCGAACATTCGTAGAAGAACAAGAAGCATTCGCAATTTCTGGTGAAAATACGGCTAAGGAATCCATAGCATTATCGAATGCACAATTGGAAATTGCAAGGGCCGGGGCGAAACAAGATGCAGAAGTAGCAATTGCCACTGCGGAGGCCAATATTCAACGTGCAAAGTATGAAGAAACAGAAGAAACATTACGCGCTCAAGAAATTGTACGTGAAGAAATCCAAAAGCAGCAAATAGAAATTGCCGCTAATGCCGAAGCAAATAGGATAAGATTGGTTGCACAAGGAGAGGCTGATGGTTTATTGGCTAAATATAAGGCAGAAGCCGAAGGTATTCAACAAGTTCTAGAAGCAAAAGCTGCAGGTTATGCTAATCTTGTTACTAGCGCATCCGGAGATGCAAAAGCAGCAGCAACACTTCTGATGGTGGAAAAAATAGAGTCTATGGTATCTGCTCAGGTTGAAGCAATTAAGAATCTGAAAATTGATAAAATCACAGTATGGGATGGAGGTAATGCATCCGGTGATGGAACATCTGCAACAAGTAATTTTGTAAGCAGTCTAGTACAAAGTTTACCTCCTATTCATGATGTTGCGAAAATGGCGGGAGTAGACCTACCAGACTACTTAGGAACTATCAGTGATCCTTCTGACAATTCCTGAACTACTGACATAGTTACCCTCTTGAATACATCCTCTATGCGGTGGCATGGATAAAGACGAAGTTGTAATCCTTGGAGGGGCCAGGACTCCTTTCTGTGAATGGTCTGGTGGAAAAAAGGGCGATGGAACTAATGGGGGAAGATTGGCAGAAATCTCTGCCGAAGACCTTGGGTCTATCGCCATAAAAGGTGCTATAGAGAAAACAAATACTGATCCTCATACGGTCGAGCACGTAATAATGGGGCATGCCCTTCAAACATCAGATCAAGCAATATTTGGTGCTAGGCATTCCGGATTAAAAGCAGGTATTCCTCAAGAAGTACCTATGCTTACATTGAATCGACTATGCGGAAGTGGTGCTCAATCAATAATATACGGTGCACAAATGATAATGTTAGGAGAAGTAGAGGTAGTTGTATCCGGAGGTATGGAAAATCTTAGTCAAGCACCTCATGTTCTGAGAGGCATGAGGGATACGTACAAATTAGGACGACCTCCGAAAAAAGGAACTGAGTTAGAGAAAGATTTAGAAGATTATCTTTTTACAAATTTAAAAGATAACATACCAGGGTATTTCATGGCACAAACTAGTGATGAACTATGTGCTAGAAAAGGCATAACTCGGAAAGAAGCAGATGATTTTGCCGTACTCAGCCACCAGCGGATAGAAAATAGTATAGATTCTGGAATATTTGTGGATGAAATAGTAAATGTCCAAACAACTGAAGGAGTAGTAACCGCATCTGACGAGGATCATTTTGTAAGAGGTACATCCATTGAATCTTTATCTGCTCTACGGACTCACTTCGGCCCATCTTCATTGGTAACTGCAGGTAACGCCTCGGGAGTCGTTGACGGTGCAGCAGCAGTCGTACTAAAATCTGCAAAAAGAGCAATCAAAGATGGAGATAAACCAATTGCAAAAATAAAGTCTTGGGGGATCGTAGGATTAGATCCAGCTATAATGGCATATGGGCCTGTACCAAGTAGTAATTTGGCATTAAAGCGTGCGGGCTTAACCATTGAAGATATAGATAGATGGGAAATAAATGAAGCATTTTCCGGACAATTAGTAGCATGTGTAAAAGAATTAGGATTAGACTACTCAAAAGTTAATGTTAACGGAGGAGCTGTCGGACTAGGCCATCCTTTGGCTGCTACTGGAACAAGATTGGTATTGACTCTTGCACAAGAACTTCAACGCTCCGGTGGAAGATATGGTATGGCTACAGCATGTATTGGCGGAGGTCAAGGCATCGCTATCTTAATTGAATCAATAACGTACTAAAGTCCAGAAATGTCTATAAAATATCTTATCAAACTTAAAATAACTGCAACAAGGAATGGATAAGTCAGCAATTCTTGTGGTATTGCACGAATAGCGGTCTTTGCTCCCAACCATGATGAGAAAAATACTGCCAATCCAATAAATATCATCCAAATTCCTACAGTATCGATTAACTCAGGCCCGCTTCTATCAATTACCAAATGCGAAATTATTCCCACAGGTACAATCCAAGTCTCGATAATGTAGGATGTACCAGCTGCATAATGGGGCTTCCAATTGAAAAGGGTTCTATGGAATGTTACAAATAACATACCACCTCCAATGCCTAATGCTCCCGACATAATTCCGCCGGAGAAACATAGTATCCGGTATTTATTTGCAATAATTCCTTCAATATCTTTAATTTCAATATTACCATCAATAATTGTCTCATCCAAATAAAGTTGTTTCAGCGTTCTTACTATTACCCATATTAATAGAATCATAGCTGTTAACTTTATTGCAGAATCTCCTAAGTATATTATAATTTTTGAACTTACTATTGTTCCAAATATTACTCCCACTACGGCTGGAGGAATTCCTATATTGGCAATTTCTTTAATCGCATAACCACCCTTTGAATGGGCCATTCTACTCCCCATTGATACTACTAGTACTAATGTTATTGAACCTAATATGGCCAAATGAATTTCCCAATTCAGTAAATATAGAAAAACAGGTACATACAAAAATCCTCCACCAAGGCCGAGGGGAGAAAATAGAAAAGCTGCCATTAGAATTATTGTAACAGCAGCGATTGATGCAATTTCCATTTTAACTCCTCCTGTTTTAAATTTATGACATCATTATTATTGTAGCATAACTAATCATCATCATCATAATTGTAGTGATTATTCCTAAAACAAAGACGGAACCTCCTGCCTCTTTCATGCTATCTTTTGTTATGAAAAATCCAACGGATGCAAGTAATGGCAATAATAGATATTTTCCTATTATTGCTAAAAAACTAGATAAAATATTTGGCAATAAAAATGTTGCCATGAATGATGAAATTATAAATCCAGGAATAAAATAAGGAAAATCAACAATCTCAGTTCCACTTCTCTCAACATTATCCATTCTGTTTCCAATATATAGGCATAAAGGAACCATAATCACTAGCAAAGAAACTCTCGATAATTTTATTGCTGTTGCGATTCCTAATGCCTCACCACCGATATTTTCACCAGCAGCTATTGCTTGCGGAACTGCATGAATTACCGACCCAGCCCATATCCCAGATTGTTCGTCGGTAAGGCCTAGAAAAGATGATAAAAAAGGTACTAAAAAGAAAGTTATAAGTCCTAAGATATTAATAATTGCTAAAACTATTCCTACACGATTCTCCTTCAATCCAAGTCCAGGAGAGACTGCAATAACTGCACTATTTCCACATATCGCACCACCCGTACCCAATGCTATTGTTGTTCGTAAATCTATGCCCATATATTTCCCAATAAAATAGCATCCAGCAAAACTAGTGACAGCCGTTGCAAATGCCGCAACGACGCCAACTAATCCTATTTTTGGATCTAGAAATGAAGTTAAATTCAATCCAAATCCTAATAATATTATAGTTATAGGTAAGATTTTATTTATTATCCATCGACCGCCTATTTCGATATCTGAAAAATAATATGCTGCCAATGATCCCAATAATAATGCAATTGTACTTCCACCGATATTTATATTTCCCAATACTTCCAATGATAATAAAATATTAATTATAAATGAAATTATAGCAACCGAAAATGCCACAATAATTCCTTTTTTACCATACATATTTATCACTATATTCCTAGAACTAAACTTAATATCCCTGCTGCACCTATCCACGCGCCTATTGTTGAACCTATGTTACCAAAAACAGTTACCAACAAAACTTTACCAACATTATTTTTCCAAAAAATAGACATTTCATCCATCATCAAAAAGTCTGCAGCATCTTTTCCAGTTGGAGGAGCCATCTTGAACTGAGTATATCCTGCAAACCAGCCTGCAGCGATGGTTGGATTCAATGATGTTATTGGTGATGCTATAGCACCTACAAATATCGATAGCGGATGCCCTCTAGCTAACAGAATTCCAATACCTGCAAATGCCATATTCATCAATATCCAAGTTTTTGCTGCTTCCTGGACTGCATAAAACTCACCATTATATGCCAACCAACCTATTGCTGAGAATATTATTAATGGCACTATTAACATGATTATTTTTGGTAATTTAGACTTTTTTGGCTCTTTATTTAGTTCTTTTATTACAGTATTTGAATAGGTCTTATTATCATTTAAATTATTAATAATTCCCTTTACATGTCCCGCACCAACAACGGCCAGTATTTTCCCTTTATCCCTAATTTGTTTTATCCTTTCAGATAAAAAGATATCTCGCTCATCTATCAATGCAACTCCTGCTCCAGGTGCTATTTTTCTAGCTTCTTCCAACATATTACTTAACATATCAGAATCCTCTAGTAAATCATCAATCTCTAATTCATTATCCTCTTCGGCCCATAACATCGCATAAATGACTTTACACTTCTCAGTGAATTTCATCTTATTCCATGCCCTCCTTAAAGTTATAATGACATCTCTATCAATCAATTCTAATGTGATATTTCGTTCTTCTGCTGCACTTACTGCTGCCAATAATTCTGCTCCAGGTTTTTCCCCAGTAGTCAAACCCATTCTACGTTGCTCGGCAGATAATGCGGATTGTAGTAAGACCATAGGTGCCTTACCATCATTGATAATTTTTAGTAAGGTTTCTGATTCCAAAGAATCAGGATTTTTTAGAGATTTTAGCCTAGAATGACATAATTCTACTGCCACAACGTCCGGATTCCATTCTTCTATTTGAGCCAGAACGGTTTCTATTGATTTTTTACTAATGTGCGCCGTACCTATAATTCTGAGGTTTTGATCTACATCAAACACATCATTAGATACATTATCTTCCATACTAACCTCCAATAACTTTCATTGTTTCAAATAAATCTCTATGTTCAGGAACATCATGAACTCTGATTATATCTACTTCCTTTTCAAGAGCCATTGCAGCGACTCCTAATGTCCCTGCGAGTCTATCTATAGTTTCATCTCTTCCTAAAAGGTCTGCAAACATGCGCTTTCTGCTGACCCCCCACATCAATGATAGTTTTTGATCACATAATATATCCCTTCCCGATTTAAGTAACTCTATATTATGTCCAAGTAGTTTACCAAATCCAATTCCTGGATCATTGATAATTAATTCCGGAGAGACCCCCAAATCAATTAATTCATTATTAGATTTTTCTAGGAATAATTTGATCTCATCAATCACATCTCCGTATTTAGGATTTATTTGCATACTTTCAGGTAACCCCTGCATGTGCATTATGCATATTGGACACTTGTAATCAGCCACAACTTCTTTCATTTTATCATCCATTAATCCTGAAACATCATTAATTAAGTTGGCACCATTCTTCAAAGCCACATCTGCGACTTCAGATTTACGGGTATCTATTGATATACCAATATCTGGCAAAGCATCTCTGACCAATTCAATAGCCTTTGAAACTCTATTTATCTCATTCTTAGAAGTAACATGCTTTGCTCCAGGGCGCGTTGATTCTCCACCTATATCTATCCAATCAGCCCCATTGTCAGACATAGCGATAGCCCTATCAACAATTAAATCCAAATCATTAACTCTGGAGTCCTTAAAAAATGAGTCTGGTGTAATATTGATAATACCCATTATCCTTGGTGTACCATTCATTCGGCGTTTTATAATAGGTCGCCAGTCGGCCATCTTACCCCTCCATTCTACGTATCCTTTATGATGTGACGGATAGACTAAGCGTCTATGACAATAGGGGAGGGGAGTAGTGATGAGTCATTCCAAGGTCAAAATGAAACACCTAATATCAGTCCCCGGGATAATCAAACATTATTCATTATGGACTCTATAATTCAAAGATTAAAACCAAAAGATTCACATCATGTCAAAGAAATGATTAATCAAAGGGGATTAGCTTCCGGAGCATTATTAATGACTAGCGTATTATTTTGGTGGATATCTATAAAAAAAGGAGGCGATCAAGTCAATGACTCCGATATTCCCTTATCCATGATTGGCCAATTTGATTTCCAAACACTGAGTATTGCAGTCGCAATAATAATTTTTATGGCGACATTAGTCATGATAATGGGTAGAGAAAAAGGAAATGCCACCATCTCTAACGTCGGTGGATTACTGATCGTTCTTGGTATTTTTTATATTATTGAACCATTAATACTACATTTTGATGAAATAGGCGCAGAGTCTGCTATTTTTGCGTCTGGGCGACTTTTAAGTCTAGCAATAATGGTTTTCCTGTCATCTAAATATTTTTTTGATGCCTTATTACTTCAGTGGGTAAGCTCAAGTATGGTTAATATGGGAATTGATGTTATTTCAAATAATAATTATAATAATTTAGAGGGACATACTGATGAAGAGAATCCTTACGCATAGTATACATGCGTAAAGCTGGTGACCTGATTACAGTACTTAGATTGGGACATAGAAGGGAGAGAGATAAGAGAATAACCTCTCACCTAGGATTAACGGCCCGAGCATTTGGGGCCGATAAAGTGATACTATCTGGAGAGGAGGATAATTCTCCTTTAGAAACCTGGAACTCTGTTTCTACTCGTTTTGGTGGTAATTTTGAATGTCATTATGAACCAAAACCTCTAAGATTATTGCGCGCATCTTCAAAAGAAGAGGGTAAAATAATAATTCACCTTACTATGTATGGTGAAAAAATAGAAGATATTATCGATTCAATTCCAAAGGACAAATCTACAATAATAGTTGTCGGAGGAACTAAAGTACCTGGAGAAGTTTATGGTCTAGCCGACTACAATATATCAATTGGAAATCAACCACATTCTGAAGTATCAGCATTGGCTATATTCTTGAATAATTTTGTAAATCCGAATTCTTTAAAGAATAAATTTTCAGGAGCTCAAATTAAAGTTTTACCTTCAAAAAAAGGCAAGAGTATCCTATCAATAGATGACTAATAATACTTCTCAATGCTTATTTTTATTGATATTATTCTCAATGATTAATAGTCGTAGTTTGGCAGCAATAGTGATGCCCAACTCGGAAAATACGACTGCCACCTCTGGCAAAGTCTCCGGATTGAACTTAAACAAAGCTCTAGATTTCCTAGATGCTACAAAATTACTAATGGAATCTGATCTAAACGACCCTCCTTCTAATACCGCGGGTGTTCTATTATTGGCTGATGGCTCAAGATATGAAGGTATATTATTTGGATCAGAAAAGATTGCACAAGGAGAACTAGTATTCACTACTGGAATGTCAGGATACCAAGAAAGTATGACCGATCCGTCTTTTGCTGGTCAGATTCTGACTTTTACATGGCCTTTATTGGGTAATTATGGAATTATACCTGGAATATCCGAGTCTTCAAGAATCCATCCAAGGGGAATAATCTGCCGTCAGATGATGAAAATCCCAGATCATAGAGATAGTATCGGCAGTGTTCATGATTTTCTTTTAGCCCATGGAGTCCCGGGCATCGAAGGAATAGACACGAGGGCACTAACTAAGAAAGTAAGAGAATTTGGTACATTACTATGTGCCTTCGGGCCAATCAATAAGGAAGATGAAATCTTAGAATTACTTGAAAACATGACTTCTCCAGATTTGGAAGACCTAGTTTCTTCTGTGTCATGTTCCAAACCACGTCTATTAAATCCAATAGTCAAAAATACTTCAAAAATTTTTTTACCGAGACTAGCTGTTATAGATTGTGGAATAAAGTATAATATACTCCGAGAACTCTGTCAGCGATTCGAAGTTGTATGGTGCCCTGCAGCATCAGACTTTGAATCTATTATGAGAGATTGGAATCCAGATGCTATCTTTGCGTCTAACGGCCCCGGAGATCCAGCACACAATGGAGACGCACTCATTGCTAGGCAGACCTTAGCTGCTGCTGTTCGTGCTAATATTCCAGTAATGGGAATATGCCTTGGTCATCAATTAATGGGTTTGGCCGCTGGTTTGAGAACATATAAATTACGTTATGGGCATAGGGGGGCTAATCAACCAGTTTTGGATTTAGAGACAAATAAAGTTCATATAACTAGCCAAAATCATGGATTTGCGGTAGAAGATCCTGAAAAAGGAATGCTGGCACCCCATCCATCCGGCATATGTTCAAATCAATCTGATAACATACTAGGGGCAGACTTCAAAGTACGACACGTCAATGCAAACGACAGAACGGTAGAAGGATTAGATCTGATTGGTAAAAATGCCTTTACGGTACAATTTCATCCTGAAGCAGCCCCAGGGCCTCATGATGCCTCACATCTTTTTGATAGATTTTCTGAAATGGTAAAAAATACTATTCTACATAATTCGGAAGATATCGTCATCGATGGAAGTGAGATTTGATGCCAAGAAGAAATGATATTAAGAAAATTGCAATCTTGGGGAGTGGCCCAATTCGAATTGGCCAAGCTGCTGAATTTGATTTTTCTGGCTCTCAAGCATGTCGTGCTTTAAGACAAGATGGTTTTGAAATAGTAATAATCAATTCTAACCCGGCAACTATACAAAATGATCCAGAAATGGCAGATAAAATATATATTGAGCCATTATTACCAGAAGTGGTTAAAAGAATTTTAGAGATTGAAAAACCAGATGCATTATTGGCCGGAATGGGAGGTCAAACTGCATTAAATTTAGCATCTGCACTGGCCCATGACGGCTCTTTAGATGAATTAGGAGTAGAATTAATTGGCTGCGATTTGGTTTCAATAGACGAAGCAGAAGATAGAGACTTGTTTAAGAAAACATGTGAAGAAATTGGACTTCCTGTTTGCAAAGGTATTGCCTGTTCGTCTATTGAAGAAGTAATATCTGCATCAACTACTCTTGGAGGTTTTCCTCTATTGGTAAGGCCAGCATTCACATTGGGTGGATTAGGAGGAGGAACTGCATTTAATACTGGGCAATTAGTAGAAATAGCAAGCCAAGGAATACTTCATTCTGCAATCGGTCAAGTATTGGTCGAAGAAAGTATTTTGGGATGGCAAGAACATGAATACGAGGTAATGAGAGATGATTCTGATAATGCAATTATTGTATGCACTATGGAAAATCTGGATCCAATGGGGGTGCACACTGGCGAATCTATTGTCGTGGCCCCTCAACAAACACTTTCCGATAGAGATCACCAAATGCTAAGAGACGCTGCATTAAAATTAATTAGAAGATTAAATATCAAAGGAGGCTGTAATGTTCAATTCGCGTTTGAACAATCAACGGGTGAATTCCGAGTGATAGAAGTTAATCCACGTGTTTCGCGATCCTCAGCTTTGGCGTCCAAAGCGACTGGTTATCCCATCGCTAGAATGGCGGCAATGATTGCGGTAGGCTATACTCTAGATGAACTTCCTAATCCAATTACGGGGGAAGGAACTACTGCTGCCTTTGAACCAACATTGGATTATTGTGTTGTCAAAATACCTAGGTGGCCATTTGATAAATTTAGGACGGCGGATAGAACAATCGGAACATCTATGAAATCTACAGGTGAAGTTATGGCTATAGGTCGTAATTTTGAAGAAGCATGCCTTAAGGCCTGGGCTAGTCTAGAATATGGAAACCCATACCCTCGCCCATTAACAATGGCAGATATATCAGATGGTAATTATGAAGAAATAGATTCCTCCCAATCTTTACCAGATGCCTTATTGGAAGATTGGCTCAGAATACCTACAGATAGGCGTTTGGGTGCAATATTCGAGGCATTTAGGAGAGGTTATAATGTTGAAGACGTACGTGATCTTACTGGGGGGATAACTCGTTGGTTCCTACATAGATTTGAGAATATGGCTGCAACAGAAATAGAAATTAGAGCAGCCGGAGAAATGGGCCTCAAAGCATCCGAAATTCCCGAAACAAAACTAAGGAATTGGAAAGGCATGGGATTTTCAGATCTACATATTGCTGATGCCCTATCAGGATTTCCTGATGGAGGAATACAAGATATTCCAATTGGCGAAGGGGAATTTGCTGTTACCTCCAGAAGGCATGATTTACACCTTCATCCAAAATTTAGAATGGTAGATTCTTGTGCTGCAGAATTTGCTGCAATAACGCCATATTATTATTCAACATATGAGGGAGGAAACACCATTAATGAAATTGATAAAACTCCATCTACTAAAAATAATGGCAAGAAAAGGATAGTAGTAGTAGGTTCAGGACCAATTAGAATTGGACAAGGCATTGAATTTGATTATGCTTGCGTACATGCAGCAGGAGCAATTCAGGACTTAGGATATGAAGCAATAATAATAAATAATAATCCAGAAACTGTATCTACAGATTTTGATACTAGTGATAGATTATACTTTGATCCATTATCGCTGGAATCGGTTTCTGAAATATTACTTCGAGAATCTGCTGATGGCATACTATTACAATTTGGCGGGCAGACTGCTATTAATTTGGCATTACCATTATATGATAATCTAAAGTATCTAAGTAATCTTGGATTAAACACTAGGATTGAAGGAACTCCTCCATCAGCAATTGATGAAGCGAGCGATAGGGACCTATTCGAAAAATTTGCGTTTAAAAATGGTTTAAGAATGCCAAACGGCATGACTGCCTCTACGGCAGAAGAAGTTTTTGAATGTGTTAAAAAGATTGGTTATCCAGTATTAATTAGGCCATCTTATGTACTAGGCGGGAGAGGTATGGAAATACTCTCTTCAGATAAACAACTTTCAACTTATATGAAAGAAGCATACATAGCCAGTGATAGGCCATTACTTATTGATGATTATTTGGGAAATGCCGTAGAACTTGACGTTGACGCGGTCTGTGATGGCACTGAAGTCCTTATTGGTGCAGTAATGGAGCATCTGGAAGAAGCAGGCATACATTCTGGAGATTCAACTTGCTTCATACCTCCTCAAAATATTTCTAGTGAAATATTGGAAGAGGTTAGAGAATGGACAAAAAAGATCGGACTTAAACTTGGGATAATAGGTTGCTTTAACATACAATTCGCAATATGTGAAGATGTACTATATGTTTTAGAAGTCAACCCAAGGGGCTCTCGTACATTCCCATTTGTTGCCAAATCTACTGGAATCCCTCTCGCCCGAATTGCAGCAAGAATTGCTTTGGGTGATAAAATAATGGATTTACCGATTCCAACGCCTCAGGAGGATGCCGTTTGCGTCAAAGCTCCTGTTTTTCCTTTTATTAAACTAAGAGGCTTAGACCCTGCACCCGGGCCTGAAATGAAATCTACTGGTGAAGTCATGGGCTCTCATGTAAGAGCATCCGCCGCATATCTTAAAGCTCGTCTAGCAACAGAATCTCCAGTACCCACCGAAGGAGGTGTTTACATAACTGTAAAGGATGCAGATAAAATTAGCGTAATGAAGCAGGCAAAATCATTACAAGATATTGGATTTAATATATTTGCAACAAGTGGTACTGCAGATGTATTACGTGATTCAGGTGGATTAGATGTAATGACGTGCTATCGTATTTCTGAACGAACATCTCCAGATGCTTTGGATTTAATGAGGCAAGGAAAAATCCAGCTAATAATAAATACACCTAGCTCAACGGGAGGGGCTGTTTTAGATGGAAATATGATGAGGCGACTCGCTGTCGAACTTAATATTCCCTTCGTTACTACTATGGCCGGGGCGAGAATGGAAGTAGAAGCTATTTTAGAGGCTAGGAATGGGATGCCGGAACCGCGTTCATTAGACATATCATCACTTTAAAAACGTATGAAGATACATTTTTGGATGAAATTTAGCTCACCATTATGTAAGTAAATCAATTAAATTAATAAATTTATTAAATTCTCAATATCCTTCCTATCTAATTCACAAATAATAGATGCGATTCTAGGGCCATTGCCCTTACCAAGTATTAACCAATATAAAGCAGAGTAACAATCTCTTATTTTTATCTCTGATTCGTTTGAAGAATCTCTAATCAATCTACTTATCTCACTTTCTACCCATTCATAATCGTTAATTTTATTTTTAAAAACTATTATGAATCTCTTCTGGTTTTCATTTATATTATTAATCATATCATTAGTTAATTTAGAATTTATTATTATTTTGGATAATTCAGGAAAATGAGGTCCATCTATCCAATTTCGCATTCTTCCTAATCTCTCTGTTAATGCTTGATTTGGAATATTTTCTATATGTCCGCTATTTTGTAAAGAACTCCAAACATCCTTATCTTTATTTTTAATTTGTGCAAGAAGAGCCAGATGTCTAAATGATACACCTCCTAATGACTTTTGAGGATCGTCGCCCCTGTTTATCTGACTTAATTTTAATGCACCTAAACTTGTTTCTTTTGCTCCCTTTTGCCTTTTACTGAGATTTTCGCCAACTTCATCTGAAAGTTCACCAACAAGCCTTTCATATTCATCTGCTGTATCGAATAATGTCTCCCCTGTATCAAAATCAATATGCCTATTTACTTTACTTCTGGCAATTACATATCTCAATATTTCGGGAGGAACTAGATTTAATGCTTCAACAGGACCTATCGTAACACCTTTGGAACTGGACATCGGCCCCATGCCTTTCATTTGTATCCATTCATATACCATTTTATTGGGTGGCTCACTACCCAATACTCTACAAATCGGAATTCCTGTATCATAACTCCCTCCTGCTGAACCATGGTCCTTACCTGCGGGCTCAACTGTTATTCCATGAATTCCCCATCTTGCAGCCCAATCTATTCTCCAAGGGAGTTTTCCTTCAGCTTTTAGTATGCTTGACTTACCCTTAACTCCCAATCTATCAATCCAATGCACATACGGCTTCTCATAACTCGTAACTCTAACTTCATCCATACTGCCGTCAGAACCTATCGGGCTATAGGGAAACCAATCATCAGACAATTCTCTTCCAGAAATAGTTTCTATTATTTCTCTTATTTTATCTTTATTAGTTATCGCTAAATCTATTTTTTGAGAAAATCTACCATCTGCATAAACTTCATGATTCATTATTATTTCTGGGATTACGCCAATATGTTCTAAAGATTCCAAGAATGGTTTTAGAAAATAATCCGCGTAATTAACGCCATTATTGGATGGCTCTCCATTAGAATCAGGTGCAGGAATAAATGCTAGAGGTACTCCTATGTATTTCTCATAACTCGGAGATAAAAAATCGTAAACTCGCCTCAAAGGATCCATCGAATCTACTATAAAGATATATTTGGATTTTAATCCAATTTCAAGGCATGATCTATGAATCATCTCTGCTGTTAATATTTCCCTTAAATGGCCAATATGAAACTCACCAGATGGAGTTATGCCAGAAGCACATACTTGTATTTCTCCATTCTTACCCAAACTTATAGCGGCATGTTCTGCCCAATGCATAATTATACCTCAGACAGAAACTACTCTGATTAAACCTCTCAGAGTGACGCCTTCTAATTCATCAGCAGTAGACTTATTCGCTAAAACTAAACACATTTTGACATCGGCACCTAGGGCTTTTAGATTCTTAATTGTCTTCTTCATAGTAGTCCCCGATGATATCACATCATCCACAATAACTACCTTCTTCCCTCTAACATCTGCATAAACATCTGAAATATGCCCGTCACCATTATCATGTATACTCCTGCTAATTGAAATCTCTAAATCCATCATACTTGCTATTGATTGTGCAAATACGATGCCATTCAAACTTATTCCAAGTATTACATCTACTTCTTCGCTACATTCTTCTTCTATTATATCACAGAATATCGATGAAATCGCTTCAATTCTTGCCGCCTTTACTGCTATTGATCTCCATCCAATTCTGATGTCCTTTGGTTGCTCATCCACAGTTTCCTTTGCGGATAACCACAACACTGTAGTTTGAGAAAGAGACATCTCATCTGCAATCTGTTGGGTGCTTAATCCATCTGAACGGTAACTCTCAACTTGCGCCCTTAGTTCAACTATACTCATTTGCATCATACTTGCCCAGCCATTGAGTGCTATGAATCCACCGACAATATATTCAATATATTACTCATAATATCTATATTTAGAATTTTCCAGTACTGCCGAAGCCACCCTCGCCCCTATCCGTTTTACCCAATTCTTCAATATTAACTTCTTTAAAATGAATTTCAGGAATAGGAGATATAAGTAATTGTGCTACTCTCTCACCTTCTCTTACTGTATAGGAATCATGCTCTCCTATCCAAGTCATTAATACAAATAATTCACCCCTATAATCCGAATCAATAGTACCAATCCCATGAGGGAGTATTAATCCTTTTTTTCCTAATGATGAGCGAGATCTAACTTGACCCTCATATCCTACAGGAATTGCAACATGAATTCCAGTTCTTATTTTAACACTTTTCCGAAATGGAACTTCTGTATCTTCTATAGCATATAGGTCCCATCCTGCTGCATATTCACTCCCTCTCGTTGGTATCTTGGCTTTCGAATCTACAGCTGATACTCTTACTTCTATGGTTTTGCCCATGACCAACCGGCACAGTTCTTACTTTTCACCATTAGCAATTAGTATCTTTCCGGTGGGGTGAAAAGGGGTATACCAGTCCTGAGGTCATGAGTGACTATGAATCTCTTCTTGATAGGGCACGAGATAGAATTCCCAAAGATATTAGTGAAAGATCAAGATGGACTATGCCCGAACCCGATGTCATGATAGAAGGAAGTCAGACAATATTAAGAAATTTCTCTGATATCGTTGATGCTATGGACAGAGATTCAAACCACGTTTATCAATTTTTATTGAATGAATTAGGTACTTCAGGTACTCGAGAAAAAGTCAGAGTTATGTTCAAAGGTAGAGTCCCTCCAAAAAGAATAAAGGAGAAAATTGTGTCCTATGTTAAAACATTCGTCATTTGTAGCCAATGTAGAGCCCCAGATACTAGCTTTATTAAAGAGGCCAGAACGACCTTATTGAAATGTCAGGCGTGTGGTGCAACTCGTCCAGTAAGACTCTAGAGTGGTGAAAAATCTAATAAAATTTTTCCACGATTCTTCCCCTGATGCATATATTTTTGAGCTTCTGAGACCTTTTCATAGCGCCACGTAGAATCTATGATTGGATTTATCTCTCCTCTATCCATAAGATCTCTTAATGCCAAAAGATGATTTTTAAAGAGCTCTTCATCATCCATCATTCCCATATGTACTCCAAATACTGCTTTATTAGAATTCATCATCTTTAATGGATTAAATTTTGGAGTGTTTATCAACATTTTTAATGCTGCAAAGAGTGATGGCTTTTGATTCGGTGATGCAGAAGATGCACCAAAACAATGTAATTTTCCACCATTTCTTAATGATTTGTATGATTTCATTAGATGTTTACCTGCTACCGGATCTATTGCATGATGAACGCCCATTCCGCCAGTCATTTTTCTACAAACTTCCACGAAATCCTCATTTTCTTTATCTACAAAATGCATCCCAAAAGACTCTACAAATTCCTTCTTTGATTTTGATGCAGTTCCGATAATTAATCCTGCACCAAATGATTTTGATATTTGTGCTGCAGCTGTACCCACACCTCCTGCAGCATGGTGAATTAATACTGAATCTCCTTTCTTTAAGTTCCCTAAATAAATTAGCATATGGTATGCCGTAGAATATGTTACTGGCATCGCTGCAGCTTGTTCGAAGGTTACATTATCGGGTAAGGAAATTACTCTATCTTGATCTACAATCACTTCTTCAGAATAGCCACCAAAACCAGTCATTGCGATTACTCTTTGTCCATTCTTAAATCCAATTACTTTATCACCAACCTCAACTATAATTCCTGATACTTCATAACCAGGTGTGAATGGAAAATTTGGACTTGCCCCATATAGCCCTTGCCTCATCATTAAATCTGCAAAGTTTATTCCTGCCATATACACTCTAACTTTTATTTGACTTACTCCTATTTCTTTATGCTTAATATCAACTATTTTTATTGTTTCTACTCCGCCTTTTTTTGGATATATTACTTTCTTCATAAAAATCACATTATTTATACTTTTTATGGCAAATAAAATCTTACATCGGAAATAGGTTTCTTGACCTTCTTTGGTATTATTTCTGGATATCCTATTTTAAGAAAGCCAATTATTCTTTCATTTTTATTTGAAATTTCTAATGCATCATAACTAATCTGATGTCTAGTAATACTTCCGGTACTCCATTGAGATCCAATTCCTTGTTCCCATAGGGATAGTACAAAATTATGTAAGGCGCAAACGCTAGCTGCGTAATCTTCTTGCTCTCTTAAGAAATCTGACGGACTCAATGATGTAGTTACTGCAATAAGCTGGGGAGGGTCACTAATTTTTGAAATAGCCCTTTTAATATCTTCTTCTCCATCATTATGACTTTTTCGATCTAGCTTCTTTAGTGCTAACAATTTAACAATTGGAATAATTTTATTTCTAGTTTTTTCTCCCATTATATAAAATTTCCAAGGATGAGTCTGTTTATGACATGGTGCATGCCTTGCGGCTTCAAAACCTCGTTCTAAATCAGAATTTTCTACATTTCGATCAGAAAACCTATATATTGATCTTCTAGAAATTATATTGTCTTGAACTTTTGACATCTAAATTCAACCTAACTTACTTTATCAAATTTAGCTGCTAAAATAAAGTCTGATTCGGTCAAACCCTCTATCTTGTGAGTAAATATTGAAGATTTAACTCGGCCCCAACCGACTTCAAAGTCAGCATGGTGGTTTTCCTCTTCACAAATTTCCCCAAGCTGATTCGTAAATTCTAATGCATCTATAAAATTTTCAAATTTCCAAATTCGTTCCAAATGATGTACATCTACTAACGCCCAATCATTATTAATTCCTAATAGAAATTTTTCACACTCTTCTTTATTCAAAGGCGGTATTCCGCCTGCACAAGGTATACACTTTTTTTCACTTAATTCCATATTATCAATCCCAAATGTGACTATCCCTCTGTCCCTCTGCCTGCTTTTCTGCTTGCTCTTGTACATTAGTTCTTCTCCTAATATCTTCCTTTTCGAATTTCAATAACTCTTCATCTTCCAAATATGTCTTTCTCATATGACTGACAAGTCTAATTTCTACAATATTTTCTCTACCAATGGATCTGAAAATACCATCTTCATCTAATATGTCTACAGAATTCCTTGATGTGCCGATCAGCATCCCTCTTGCAACATTATTTTGATCTTTATTTAAAACTAGTTTATTTATTACAATCTCTACCAAATCATCTTTTCTTAATCCATATCTTCTATCTATCAAGGCTCCATGAAAAATATCTTTTGTATCTATTAATTCTGGAGAACCGTGCTTTTCATAAATTTTGTTAGCCCAGTCGGGTAAATTAGTCTCCTCTTTCGGGTCCTTCATATGCCTTCGCTAGAGTAATTATAATAAAAGAACTAGGTCAAATATGGACATTTAGTATATCATTTGACTATTGATTTCAAGTGTTAAGTCCTTGGCCATTGGAATGGGGAATTGGCGTGGCATCGGTAGAGTGGCGTTCAATACCAACCGTATTATATCCTCAAGAAATCCTGGATAAAGCATTCTCGAGGGCCAGTAAACAAGCTGATATGGTGGAAGACCCCGATAAATATCACCGTGTCAGAAAGCAAATGAATAGGATGATCCAATCCGCAGCAGATGTAATATCTTCTACTCTTCTTGATTATGTAGCAAAATGGCCAAGTCTTAATGCACTTTCAGACTTTGATCAAGCATTAGTGGATGCAGCAGTCGGAGCCGATGAATATAGAAAACATCTCGCTGCTTTGCAATGGGCCTCTGATAAGGTAGTGAAAATCTCCTTAGATGCACAAAGGAAAATATTACATTTAAGGGACATTGATGGTTTTCATAAATCCAGGAGGCATGCCTATGGTCGATTTTCTTCTATTATTGATCAAATTTCTTCACCAATTATTTGGTTAGGGGATGCTCGTAATGTTTTAAGAAAATTACCTGCAATAGACTCATTAGAACCTTGTATAGTTGTTGCAGGATCTCCAAATGTTGGCAAATCTGCCATGATAAATTCATTTTCATCAGGAGAACCAGAAGTTGCATCCTATCCATTTACTACAAAACAGTTACACTTGGGTCACTTTTACTATCGTCGTAGGTCATATCAAATGGTAGATACTCCAGGTTTGCTGGATAGGCCAATGTATGAAAGAAACAATATTGAGATGCAGGCCATTGCAGCTCTAGAAAACGTAGGAAATTTATTATTATTTTTAATCGATGCTTCCGAAAATGCCACAACCCCATTGGAAGAACAGCTAAACTTACTAAAAGAAGTAAAGAATGCTATATCAGGTAAACCAATGTTAATTGTTCATACTAAAATAGATTTATTTGAAAATGTCCCTAAAGAATTTGAACATTGCATTAGTGCTGAAACCGGCGAAGGGATTGAGGAACTCAGGTCAATCATGGTCGATATCATCGGGGCTGATGAAATTTTCGATCCATTATTATTACCTGATAATTGGCATAGGCAAGATGACTCAATTAAGCCGTTAGGCTCAACTCGAGAAATTTTAAGTAGATATGACGAAGGAAGGTATTCATGAAATTTTCCAATTATGGCCACAAATAGTACAAAATATTTGATACCCGCCAACTGACATTTCAAGCCCACTTATCTCCTTCTTGCTTCCACAGTTAGGGCAACTATGCTCGTCCATACACGTCCCAGTATGAATTAGTTATTCAAAGATACTGTATCAATGAAAATTATGCATTTCTAAATTTCTCAAACCATTCTTTGAATGGGAATGCCATTTCAGTTGCACCTAAAAGTAAGAATAAACCAATCCCTCCCAGAGATAACTCAATAATTGAAGTTAGTCCAACGTCTATTTGCAATAATATGTCTTGGTCACTTAAAGTAGATCCTTGTTTTCCACCAGTAATAAATCTATAATTTTCAGGCTCCATTTCAAATTTTAATAGCCCTGTTGAAGACGAACCCCCAGCAATTATATATCCTTCAAAATCCTGTTCAGTACAGTTTGATAGACCATTATCATCAGGCTCACAAATTTTTGGATAATCATGAACTACTCCAAACCAACTTCTATCTGGCTCATTCCATTCAACCACAATTTGAATTTCTAATAAGGAAAAAGCATTTGGAACCTCAATATCTGCATTAGTCATTCCCACTCTACAACCTATTTCTTCATCATCACTACAGGGTACAATGGGAATATCATTTATTCTTTCTTCATATGAATATCCATATAGGCTACCTAATAAAATTAGTATGCATAATGTACCAACTATTCCCGGCAATATTGATAAAATTTTCAACATCATTATCCCTTACTCTCCTCAAGCCCCTTGACTTATATTAAAAATTAGGAAAAATATTGCAATTGCAGGAAACAAGTACATCATTACAGTCAACCTCTTACGTGCTTTATCCTTTTTGAACCATGAATTTGAACATGTTTCATCATTACAAACAGGCGGTTCTCTCGCCAGCGGTACTGGTTTCCAACAAATTGAACAATGTCTATGCGGAGGAATACCAACTTCTTCTTTTATTCTGACCTTACGCGACGCTGCATTTCTAGCTTCTTTAGCAGTCCTTTGAGCCGCTCTTAAAATAGTATCTTTCCGACTCATGATATCACTCACTGACTATTGTACCTCTAAAAGATTTATTTTCTATAGCGTTTTTCATATTTTCTATATCCCTACCATCAAGAATATTTAAAATTAAATTATTTATGAGTGCACATTGAACTCCTACTGGATCAACAATTTGCGATTTTCCGGCCCTTAAATGTTCAGGTGGCCCTACAATCTGTTGTAATTCTTTATGCGATAATTTATCAAACGATTTTGCATTTTTATTAATTTTTGGATCTTCATCATAAACCTTTGATACATTTGTTGCAACTATGCATTTTGATGCCTCAGATGCAACAGCCAATTCTATTGCGACATTATCAGTTGTATGGCCGGGAAAAGTACCTCCCATGATGACTACCGGATATTTTTTCATCATTATCATTGCCTGCTCTACATTAGTAGGAACTTCATCAGGTACCTCAATTCCAATTTCTTTCATAGCCTCTTTAATTATTGTTGCATTTAGTCTTGTTGCAGAAATCCCTATTCTATCTAAAGCATCCACATCATTAATTAATGTCTTTACCAAACTTATACTTTCTCTGGCTGGACTCCCTCCACCTACTACTAAGCCTATTCTAATTTCGCCATCAACTAATTTCTTTACCATTACACATAATTGGAATAGCCATCTATCCCGTTCTTCGATTTCTGGCCTCAATAAACTTCCCCCCAAGGCAGTCACGACCGTCTTCATTGGATGTTGGTAGAAGATGCTCCCTTTCAAGTTCTACGCTCAAATTGTTCTGAAGGGTTGAAATGCCCTCCCCTATGGCAAATAGTAGGAACACTAGTATGGCTGAAGATTTAGAGTTGCAACAGCGCCGTCTAAAGCTTAAGAAATCTTTAGAAGAAGTCTCAGCAATGAAGGGGATGGGCACGGAGTTAGTAACAGTCATTATACCTCCAGATAAAATGATTAGTGACGTTAGGCAACATCTTTCCCAAGAGGCCGGACAAGCAGCCAATATCAAATCAAAATCAACAAAAAAACATGTCACTGATGCCATTGAATCTGCTATTTCTACACTTAATCGTTACAAGACTCCTGGCGAAAGCGGAATAGCATTGTTCGTCGGGCATGTAATTACTGGCAATAATAAAACTCGCCTGATTTCTACGGTAATTGACAGTCCTCCAGAACCATTCACGTCTTTTAGATATAGATGTGATTCCTCTTTCGAGTTGAGTCAACTAGAGGATATGCTGATAGATAGGACTGCGTATGGGTTATTCGTAATTGATAGGTCAGAGGCTGCCTATGGATTAGCATCTGGTAAAAGATTACATTGCCAAGAACATGTTACGTCACTAGTTCCTTCTAAACATGGAAGAGGTGGTCAATCCGCTCAAAGATTTGAAAGACTAATCGAAGAAGCAGCGCATAAATTTTTCAAAAAATCTACTGAAAGGGCGTGCTCTTACTGGTTACCTATGATACAAGATCTAAAAGGGATAATTATAGGTGGACCAGGTGCTACTAAGGACTTTGTAATCAGAAATGATTATTTTCATCATGAAATTAAGAAATTGATAAGGGAACCATTCTTTGACGTTGGATATTCAAACGAAAGTGGCCTCAGAGAATTAATCCAAAGAGCTGGAGGCCTAATGGATCAGATAGAATTAGATGTTGAAAGAAAATTAGTAGATAATTTTCTTAGAGAAGTAATGCAAACTAACCCAAAAGCAACTTATGGGGAGATGATGATTAGGGCAGCGCTTGATCAAGGGGCTGTAGAAACTCTTCTTCTCTCAGAAGCTTTATCAAAAAGAAGAGTAGAATGGTCATGTAAGAAATGTAAAGAAATTTGGGAATCAACGCAAACCAGTTTATCAGATATACCCAATTGTCCAAAATGTAATTCCGAAGATGTAGTCGATAATCCTGACAAAACTATAGATCTTATAGATGAATTATCGTTATTGGCCGAACGCACATCTTCAAAAGTAAGTTTAGTATCTCTTGACACCGAAGAAGGTGCAACATTAAATGCTGCATTTGGTGGAATTGCTGCCCTTCTAAGATATTCATGGTCGTGAGGTTTTTTTTTGAAAATATTCTTTGATGATATATATCCAATAGTCAAGGAAGCCTTCCTTGCATTGGGGATAAAAGAGAATGTGCTTAGCCAACTTCTGGCACCAGCTACTAATGAAGGCCGAGCAGATTTAGCATTACCATGCCATTCTTTATCTAAAGTACTCAAAATTACTCCAGTAGAGGTATCACTGCAATTAAAGAAAGAAATGCCAATTAGGATAAATGAAATAGCAGAAATATCTTGTATGAATGGATTTGTAAATTTTCGTGCTCATAATACTTGGATTCAGCAGAAATTACACATAATTTATCCTAATCCCAGGTTAGGAATTAAATTAGTAAGTCCTAAAAGATATGTTGTAGATTATTCAGCTCCGAACGTTGCTAAAGAAATGCACGTCGGGCATCTCCGCTCGACAGTTATCGGGGACTCTATAGTCAGAATGTTATCATTCAAAGGGCATATCGTTATTCGTGAAAATCATATTGGAGATTGGGGTACTCCATTTGGGATGCTAATCGAACATCTTTTAGATATGGGAGAGGCAGAAGCAGCAAATGAGCTAAATGTAGGCGATTTAGATGGTTTCTATAAACAAGCGAGATCAAAATTTAATTTATCTGAAGAATTTGCCAATAGGGCTAGAAAACGTGTAGTAAGTCTCCAAAGTGGAGATATAGAGACAATGAGATTATGGAAGATACTTGTATCAGAATCCATGCGTTATTTTAATGACGTATACTCTATGTTAAATGTTCTTTTGGTTGATGATGATATTAGGGGCGAATCATCATATCATGATTTATTACCAATAGTTATGAATCGGTTAACCAAATCTAAATTACTCGTTAAAAGCGATGGAGCTGAAGTTGTATATCCAAAGAAAAAATGGCTTAATAGACAAGGAGAAGAAATGCCAATGATAATTCGGAAAGGTGATGGAGGTTATAATTATTCAGCAACAGATTTAGCTTGTATCATTGATAGAACTGAGAGATTGAGTTGTACTGAATTTATTTATGTTGTTGGTACACCTCAAAAACAACATTTCGACATGGTATTCGATATTGCAAAATTGGCCAAATTAATGGATGGCCGACACACTGCTACGCATGTAAATTTTGGTTCAGTTCTAGGCCCGAATGGCAAAATTCTCAAAAGTAGGGAAGGCAATGTCATCAAGTTAGTGGATCTTCTAAAAGAAGCAATTCTAAGAGCAGAGAAAACAATAATGGAAAAGAATCCCCAATTAACTGGTGAGGACAGAAAAAAAGTAGCTAAAATGATTGGTATAGGGGCTATAAAATATGCTGATTTATCTACTGAAAGAACAAAAGATTATATTTTTGATTGGGAAAAAATGCTATCATTCGATGGAAATACTGCTCCATATCTTCAATATGCTCATGCAAGAATTTGTAGCATATTTTCGAAATCAGAAAAACCTCTACTAAGCTCGGACGATTTTAAATTTTTAATTATTGAAAAAGAAGAACAATTATTATCAAGGAGATTACTGATTTTCTCAAGTAAATTAAATGATTCAATTGAATCATTCTCACCTCATAAACTTTGTATCTATTTGCATTCATTAGCATCTTCTTTTGCATCATTTTATGAAAATTGCCCAGTTCTCAAGTCTCCAAATGAAGATATTATGAACAGCAGATTGGCATTATGCGAACTGACGGCGAGAACCTTAAATTTGGGAATGAGTTTGTTGGGCATAGCGTCGCCAGAAGAAATGTAATTTCAATTATAAGATAAGTATCTAACAAAACTACCATATATAATTCCGGATATTGCTAAACTTTCCTCATTAAATCTGTCCATTGTATCTAGATAAGTATGATATTCCGATGAACCTGAACCATAGCATACAAGGGCATCTCCATACTTTTCTTCACCAATCCCAAACACAAAAGGCGCGTGGTCAGAATTATTTGGCATATCTTCAGAATCTATATCTCTAACCTCTATAAGATACTTATCAGAAATTTCAGTATACTCCTTTTTGAATATTTTAACTATTTTTTTTATATGGGCAACATCTTGTTTGTTATTACCAAATAGCGTAACACCGCCGTTTCTTTCTGCATCTACATGATTCATATCTAAATTGATATATGTTCTAAGATTTTCCTCCAATTCTTCCTGATGTTTTTTTACCCATTCACTCGACCCCCATAATCCTTCTTCTTCACCGCCCCATGTACAAAACCATATATTATAATGCGGTTCTCCAAGTTTTGTCATTAATTCACCAAATTGCCGTGCTATTTCTTGAATGGTTGCAGTACCTGCTGTATTATCAACTGCACCTTGACCATTGTAGACGGTATCATGATGTGCACCAAAAATAATTATCTCATCTGTTTTGCCCTCAATTATTCCACATGGAACGTATATTGTCCCCGTCCCTTGATTTTGAACATCTATTATCATTTGTATTCTGGATTCACCATCAATAACCTCATCTTTTAGATATTGACCAACAGACTTTGAAACCATAATTAATCCAATATTTTCGGGTATGTTAGTAAATTTTTCAACATCAAGAGACTTGAAATAAGGTACACAATCATTCTGAATTAATTCATCACAATTAGTCTTTTCATTTATTAAAATTAATCCTAATAATTGATTTTCTTGTGCTCTTGAAAATAAAACTGTATTACTATCAGTTTCGGAATCATTACTCGATCCATCTCTAAGCAGAACCAAACCTATCCCCTCCGATGCGCCACTCCAATCTTCATTTTCACTACCAGTGTTCAAGTCGAATATTTTGGTATCCGTAGTATGCCTTACATCAATTGATCCACTATATCCCTGAACTACATAGTCTTCTGTATGGATAAATTCTATTATTTCCCTATTTATATCTGCAAACGAACAAGGGCTAGGTCCCGCGAATATTTCTCCAACATCTCCGGGTTTACAAACCGACAATTCAAATTGATTCCCCATCTCAAACATAGGTACAGTAAATTCCTCTAAAGTTGATGGAATACCCATCTCTGAAAAATTAAATTTAATTGATTCAGCGGTATTTTTTTCCTCTATTGTTCCAGATAGTCTACCTTCCCATTCTGGATGTCCAAGATTAACTAAATTTTGAGCAAAATTTTTGCTTTGTATCGTATCGAAATCTATTAACTCATATTCAACATCATCACTCACTAATTTCAATATTTCATCTGAATAGATCATTGCTCCTCCAGAAAGTCCCAATAGTATCAATCCTGTGATTGCAACTGATATTAATTGTTTTTTATCAGACATACTTCTTTCTAAAATATTACCAATTACAACATATTTAGAAGTACTACTAACTTCATCTGATACATTTTCTGTTGGTATATGGATTAATCTCTCAAGCAGCTCAGTTTTATTTCCTGTTTGAGGCAAATTATATTCTTTCAGCTTGGCCTTAAGTTCTCTGACAGTCATATCACGCCATTCTTTCATTTTAATTTCTCCAGATTCACTATTGCGTATCTTATATATTGTGAGATATATATAGTGATAAATAAACAATTATTTACCTAATTAACTTCTGTTCCATCCCACCTATTTCCTAATTTATGATTTATATCTAATTGATCTAGAATTCGGGCAACAACAAAGTCAATTAACTCAGCAATAGATTTAGGATTATGATAAAATCCTGGACTTGCCGGAAGTATGACTACCCCCCAAGAAGACATTTTAGCCATAGCTTCCAAGTGAGTGGTGGCAAATGGTGTTTCTCTTGGAACTATGATTAATTTCCTACGTTCTTTTAATGCTACTATCGCACTTCTGGTGGCTAAATTATCTGAAATACCTGCAGCTATTTTTCCAATTGTAGTTCCACTTGTTGGACATATTATGTACGCATCATATTTTGCAGAACCAGATGCCGGTTTTGCCGCTAAATTTTTATTATCATGCAAGGTTACTCCATTAATATCTGCAAGCTCTTGAGGCGTAATCGAGCATTCTAGTTTCAAATTAATTGCTCCTGCATTAGTAACTATCAAATCTACATCCCAATCGAAACTTACTAGTGCCTCAACTAATCGTACTGCATATTGGGCCCCTGACGCACCCGTAAGGGCCACAACTGCTTTTGGCATAAGATGCCCAAGCTCGTTGACATATTGAACTATTGCATAACTTTTACAGACATTCCTTCAATACCATTGCTAAGTATTTATACTCGGCTAAACTATTGTATAGTTGTGCAGATATACGGATATATTTTGTTCTGTGATGCTTCCATCTAATCACGGGGACTTGGATTGAGTATTTATCAAGTAAAATATCATGTAACGGATCTTCTCCAATATCAAATAACTGAAAATTACCACCTTTGCCGATTTCAATTGACGCTATCGATGAAACCATGTAATCAGGAAAAGGTGGTTCTATTTCTAACGCATCACATAATATCTTTCGTCCCTTTATTGCTAATTCTCTATTCCTTTTCATTATTGTGGGCCATCCGCCATCTACCATGTCTTCTAAGTATTTTATTGAAGCAGGTATGCACATGAAAGGAGTTGGATCCTGAGTTCCGGTCCAACCAAACTCATATGCAAACTTATCTCCAATTCTTCCATCAAATGACGCACCGTGACTTATTACTAACGGCCGTATTGAACTAATTTTATCTTCTCTTATGTGTAAAAAACCCGATCCCTTTGGACTACAAAGCCATTTATGGCAATTCCCAGTTACATATGCCGCGTTTAATTTGGTCAAATCCAATGGGACTATTCCTGGCCCATGAGCCGCATCTAATAATACATCTATGTTTAGTAATTGAAGTTCAAATACTAATTTTTCAAAAGGCATTCTCATTCCTGTTGGACTGGTTACAGTATCAATTAATGCTAATTTTGTATTCATATTAATTGATTTTAAAATCATATCAACAATTTCTTTATCATCTTTGACCTTAAAAGGAATATCGACAATGACTTTCTTTGCATTAAATTTTTTTGTAACGAAATCTACAGCATTACTACATGCCTGATATGTATGGCTAGTGACTAATATTTCATCACCTTTTTCTAATTTTAAAGATCTTAATACAGTATTTACGCCCGTAGTGGCATTATTCACAAATGTCATGCCATCGGGATTAGCATTTACAAATTCCGAAAATATATTTCTTGAATTGATGTAATAATCCATATATGATCTTTCAAAAAATTTTACTGGATCCATTTCTATTTCTTTTCTATAACTATTCTGTAATTCCAAAATCTCAATTGGCGTAGCACCGAATGATCCATGATTAAGGAAAACTATCTCATCATCTAATTGCCAGTTATTTGCTAATTCACTTCTTTTAGGTAAATTCATAAATAATCTCCTAAGTCACAATCAATAATTCCTTTTAGTTTCCGTTGAAGTACTTTTTCTATATTTGGAATAATCGCTTCTTCAAGCCTTTTTCTATCTATAATTCTTCCATTTTTATCTTTTGTATATCCTAGTTTCTCTAATGATGTAGTAGTACCCTTATCCAATCCGCAACAATATAGTTCTTCTATTCTTTCTCCGGGTGTTGCATAATTTAAGGCCAATCCGTGCCGACTTACCCAATGTAAAAATGCCAGTCCAATTGAACATATTTTTTTATTATCAACCCATACTCCCATCATCTTTGGATTCCTATATCCATTCAATCCACATTCAGATAGTGATTCTATAATTAGTTCTTCAAAATTACCTATTATTTTTCTAATATTTTGTTCTTTGGTTTCCCATTTTATTATTGGATAAAGTACTAATTGACCAGGTCCATGCCAGGTAATTCCTCCTCCTCTATCGACATTTGATGTCTTGTAATCTTCATCTACCTCTATGCCATCTCTCCTTGCTTTGGCACCTATTGTTACAATTTCTGGATGTTCAACCAATATTATCGTATCAATTATTTCATCATCAATTCTTTTTTTTTGTAATTTTATCATTACCTCAGATACAACATCATGTTCCTCAATTTCTGCTCTGAGTATTTGAAAATCTTTCAATATAATCCCTACTTATATTGAATGTATTGCATGCCCCAAAGTTTTCAAAACACTCTCATGAAATGATTCTGTCATCGTTGGATGTGCATGAACAGTATCAGCAATATCTTCCAATAAAGCCCCCATTTCCAATGCTAGTATGAACTCACCACTTAACTCAGCAACATGACTCCCTACAGCCTGTATTCCCAAAATAACATGATCTTGTTTTCTTGCAGTAACTCGAATAAATCCTCCAGTCTTTTCTGCCTCTAGGGTTAGTGCCCTTCCGTTGGCTGCAAGTGGAAATTTACCAATTATTATTTCTTCTCCTTTTTCTCTTGCTTCATGGGGGCTCAAACCAACGGAAACTATTTCCGGTTCCGTAAATACTATTGCTGGAATTGCTATCTTATCAAATTCTCTATTTTTACCTCCAATGATCTCAGCTACCATTTCTCCTTGCGCACTTGCCTTATGTGCTAACATTGGCTCCCCTGCAACATCACCAATTGCATAAACTCCAGGAGATGATGTTCGACATTGTCTATCTATCCGTATAAAATTGCCAGAAGCATCCATCCTTACTCCCATATTTTCCAATCCCCAACCTTTGGAATTGGGCTTACGCCCTACAGTTACCAATACTTTGTCAACCTTTATAATGTGACTTTCTTCATCCATATCAAAAGTTAAACTCACTTTTCTTGAAGCGCCTTTGCCTTTAATCTCAGATCCTCTAGCAAGCGCATTTGTATGAATTTTTACCTTATTTTTCTTAAGCCATATTTCTAATGGCCGCCTTACTTCCTTATCCATAATTGAAAGAATATTGTCCATTCCTTCTATAATTGTTACTTCTGAGCCCAATTTGGTTAAGGCACAACCCAATTCTAATCCAATATATCCTCCTCCAACTATAGCCACACTTTTTGGGAGTTTATCCAAACTCAATGCATCAGATGAAGAAAGAATAAATTCATTATCACACGGCATGAAAGGCAAATCTATGTGGCTAGATCCAGTTGCAATGATGACATTCTCGGCTTCTATTTTTATTTGTTCATTACCCATACTTACAACACAACTCTTAGAATCGATAAAACTTGCCCAGCCCCTTACAACCTCCACTCCTGCTGCTTTGAGCAGTGATTCAACACCTTTCGTCAATTTCTCAACTATTCCATCTTTCCATAAAGTCATTCCAGCCATATCTAATTCTGTCTCTCCATTTACGGTTAATCCCATATGTCCATTTTTAGAATTGTGCTGATTAAGTGACTCATATCGTTCCGCAGCATGAATGATTGCTTTACTTGGTATGCATCCGACATTAAGACAAACCCCTCCAGCTTTATTTCCTTCCACTATTACTGTATCTAATCCTAGCTGACCTGCCCTTATTGCTGCGACATATCCTCCTGGTCCAGCGCCAATAATTAACACTTGACATTTTCGTATTTCCGACATAATTATTCCTCACATAAATATTAAAGCAGGGTTTTCAAGCATTTTCTTCAAATGCTGGATCAATGCTGCACCATCGGCACCATCTACAACTCTGTGATCAAAGGAGCTTGAAACGTTCATTATTCTTCTGATTATTATCTGGCCGTTTATGACAACTGGCATTTCTCGCGCTTTGTGAACCCCTAATATGGCTACCTCAGGATGATTTATTATTGGTGTTGCACCTAAACCCCCATCCCTTCCTAGGCTTGTTATGGTAAATGTTGACCCACTTAGTTCATCCAAACTTGCAGATCCGGTTCTCGCTGCACCTGACACCCTTTGCATTTCATATGCTGCATTCCAAATATCCATGGTTTCGACATGCTTCACAACTGGAACATACAACCCCCTTTCAGTTTGAGTCGCTATTCCTAAACTAACTCCAGCATATCTCTTTACTATATTTTCTTGATCATAATATCTAGCATTACATTCAGGATGTTCTGGTAAAATCTTTGATAATGCCAACATTATAAATGGTAAATATGTTAATTTTGGTTGAGACTCATCTCTATTATTATTTAGAGTATTTCTTAATTCCTCTAATTGAGTAACATCAATTTCTTCAAAGTAAGAAAAATGAGGTATCGTCCGTTTACTTATGACCATCTGTTCTGCAATCTTTCTTCTTAATCCCACGACCTTTACTTCTGTAATTTCTTCCCTTTTCATATTTACTGTATTATCTATTCCTCTTGCTACTCCATTTGTCGCAATTGAAACATCCAAATCAGCGTGCCTTATTCTTCCAGCTGGACCAGAACCATTGATTGATTCTAGATTAATTCCCGATTCTCTAGCTCTTCTTCTAACTGCAGGGCTCGCTAAAACTCTATGAGAATTATTTCTATTAGTTTCTATTACCGGTTGCGTTATATCAACAAAATCATCATCTTTTATTGCCTTGAGTTCAGCCTCTAGAATTGGATTTATTGCGTCTGGTTCAGCCTTTGCAATCATTTCAGGAATATTTTCTTTTTCTTCAGATTCTTCTATTCTAGGAGTATTTTGATTTACATTATCTGTATCAAAACTAATCAAGGTAGTACCAACTGCTACCATATCTCCAATATCTCCGCTAAGCGATGATACAGTTCCATCTATCGGAGATGGGATGGTTACTGTCGCTTTATCAGTCATGACATCAACAATCGGATCGTCCTCCTTAACTAAATCACCAACTTCAACATGCCAAGTAACTATTTCACCTTCAACTACTCCTTCTCCAATATCTGGAAGTTTAAATTCATATTTTGTCATATTATTCCTCCTGAGTTTTTTTTATTGCCGCGCTTATCCTAGCAGGACTTGGCATATAATCCCATTCTGTCGTATGAGGGAATGGGGTATCCCAACCAGCCACACGCTGTATTGGACTTTCTAAGTGGTAAAAGCATCTTTCCTGTATAGAAGCAGATAATTCCGCTCCAAATCCACTTGTTTTAGGTGCTTCATGCACTATGACGCATCGGCCTGTTTTAGTTATCGATTTCATTATTGCATCCTTATCCCACGGCACCAATGTTTGTAAATCGATTAAGTCACAACTTATTCCAGAATCCAAAATAGCCTTTTCAGCTACATGAACCATCGTACCCCATGCTATTACGGTACATTCATCACCTTCAATTGCTAACCTTGCTTTTCCCAACGGAATTTTATAATATGATTCAGGAACCTCTGATTCAGGATGATCTTTCCATGTCGGTACATTATGCGGATCTCCATAAAATGGGCCTCTATAGCACCTCTTTGGCTCAAAAAATATAACTGGATCATTTGATTCTATTGCACTAATCAAAAGTCCCTTTGAATTAAACGGAGTTGAACAATACACCACAATCAAACCGGGAGTATGAGTGAATTGGGATTCTGGTGATTGAGAATGATGATGACCTCCTCTGATGCCGCCACCAGCAGGTGTACGAAATGTTACTGGGCACCAAAATTCTCCTCCTGAACGATGCCTTACCTTTGCAATTTCATTTACTATCTGATCGTAAGCAGGGAATATGTAATCTGCAAATTGTATTTCCACTACAGGCCTAAGGCCGTTTATTCCCATTCCAAAGGCGGTTGCAGCTATTCCTCCTTCAGATAATGGGGAATCAAAAACTCGATGTTTTCCAAATTTATCTTGAAGGCCGTCACTAGTTCTAAAAACTCCTCCGAAATAGCCAATATCTTCGCCGAATAATATGACATTAGGATCTTTATCTAACATATTACTTAGGGCACTGTTGACCGATTGGACCATATTCATTTCAACCAATTATTCCACCCTCCACAGTTTCATTTCATCCCATTGTTCTTGTAAATGCCACGGAACAGTTTCATACACTTCTGTAAATATGGTATCAGAAGAAGGATAAGGGCCATTAGCTAAATCTCCGTACTTTACGGCTTCCTTGTAAGCAGCCACTACTTCAGAATCTATTTTCTTTTCCAGATCCATTTGAGCTTGCTCAGACCATTCATAATTTTTTATTAAATGATTTTTCAACCTTTCAATCGGATCTCCGCCAGGCCAAAATTCATGTTCATTAGCTGGCCTATATCTTGATGGATCATCGCTACTGCTATGTGCACCAGCCCTGTACGTCAAAATTTCAATATGCGTGGCACCTAATCCCAATGCTGCCCTTTCCCTGGCCCACTTTGTAACTGAATATAATGCCAAAAAGTCATTTCCATCCACTCTGAAGCAAGGAATTCCATACGCAAGACCTCTACTAGCAAAATTTGTCTTACCGGAAGCAATATTGTAATGAGTTGATATTGCCCAATGATTATTTACCACATTAAGTATAACCGGTGCCTTGAACACACTTGCAAAATTGAGGCCATAATGATAATCACCCTCTGCAGATGCCCCGTCTCCAATCCACGTTATTGTTACTTCATCTAGACTTTTGTATTTTGATGCCATCGCAACTCCAATGGACTGACTAAATTGTGTACCAACTGGGCTAGAAACTGAAATATATCGCCCGTCTTTGTATGTATAGTGGACTGGCATCTGCCTACCTTTTACGTTATCTTCAACATTCCCTATGCAATGACAAATCATGCTGACCATACTCCTACCTCTAACAAACTGAGCTCCAGGCTGTCTGTATGTTGGGAATATCCAATCTTGTTCCTTCAACGCCATAGTTTGAGCTATGGCAACACATTCTTCACCGAGTGATTGCATGTAAAAAGATAACTTCCCCGTTCTTTGCATCTTCAGCATCCTATCATCAAATATTCGAAGTCTAACCATATGCTCCAATCCTTGTAAAATAACTTCATATGATAATTTTGGATCCCACATCCCGGATGCCATGCCATTATCATCGAGTACTCTAATCAATCCTTTTGCATGTTCTTCTGTTGCTTCAGAATCACAATCTAATTCAGGTTTAGTGAAATCTTCAGGAGTCCACGTCCATTTTTCAAAATTTGGACTATCTCCGGGTCTAAAAGGGGCATCAGGTATGTGGAGTGGTATTTCTTCTCCCTCCTCACTAGACATATATATCAATCCCAGCCACATAGTTATATTATATTATTTGGAAAATCAATTTTTCCCAACTCCATGATATGAGATACTGGAGATTGCGGACCCCTTCGTTTCCATTCCTGCTACATGCGCGCCCCCTTGAGATTCTTCCCACAATAAACCTGCTCTGTAGGATGAACGCACTAGTGGCCCACTAGCAACTGCTGAAAAACCAATTTTTCTAGCTATTTCATCATACTTAGCAAACTGCTTTGGTTCTGGGAATCTAGAAACAGGAAGGTGTTTGACACTCGGTTGTAGGTATTGTCCGAGTGTAATCATGTCAACTCCTGCATCCCTTAATTGTTGCATAGCATCAAAAATTTCTTCATCAGTTTCTCCCAATCCTACCATTATGCTAGATTTAATTTTAATGTCGGGACGAAATTTACTAGCTTTTGATAATATCTTTAGTGATTGTTCAAATGAAGCTCTTCTGTCTCTGACCTTAGAATCTAGTCTGGGAACGCACTCAACATTATGCGCAAAGACCTTCAAAGGCAATTTATCAAGTAGCATCTCTAAAGATTGTATATTACCATCTAAATCAGAACATAATAATTCCAATCCTACATCTGGGACTTCGGCCTTTACTGCTAAAATACATTTTCTGTAGTGATTTGCCCCGCCGTCTTCTAAATCATCCCTATTAACAACAGTTATCACTGCATAATCTAATCCCATTCTATAAATTGCATTTGCAAGTTCTTTAGGCTCATTTTCATTAAGTACATCAGGGCTTTTAACTGTACCAACTGCACAAAACTTACAACCTCTGGTACATACTTCTCCAGCAACCATGAAAGTAGCAGTACCCCTCCCCCAACAGTCATGGATATTAGGGCATCTTGCTTCTACGCAAACAGTGTTCAATCCATGATCTCTTACGTTATCTCTCGCCTCATTAAATCTTTCTTGTGCTTTACCAACCGGTAATGATGTTTTGAACCATTTAGGGAGCCTTTTTCTTTTTAATTTACGTCTTTCAATGGCACTAACTACAGGTTCACTTACCACGACAGAAAGATCAGTCATATCTGACTCGGCAATGGGTAGTCGCGGTACCATTGGTTGGGCCAAAAGCAATTAAAGGATAACTATTATGATAATTTATTCTCAACATCACTACTAAAGTAGTAAAAAGAGATAGGTCGCGCATGGTAATATGAATCGAGGTACAGTACTTGTCACAGGGGGGTCAAAAAGAATAGGAAGGGCAATATCATTAATGCTTTCAAAAGAAGATTTTTCCATTGCAATTCATTATAATAGATCCAAAAATGAAGCTATTGAATTAACTAATTTAATAAATTCAAATGGGGGAAAATCTGAGATATTTCAAGCTAATTTATCTGAACATGATTCCTATTCAAATTTAATATCAAATGTTATTTCTAAACTAGGTCCTATTTCGGCACTAGTGAACAATGCATCTATGTTCGCACATGATAAAATTTCGACAATGAATGAACTTGTTTGGGATTCTCACATGGACGTCAATGCAAAGGCACCTGCTTTACTAATCAAACAATTATATCTCAACAATAAAAAAAATCAAAAGACATGTGTGGTTAATATTTTAGATCAAAAAATTGCAAATCCAAATCCTGATCATATATCTTACACAGCATCTAGATATGCTCTACTTGGTTTGACAGATGCACTTGCTCGTGGTTTGGCGCCCAATATAAGGGTGAATGCTGTTGCACCCGGGCATACAATGCCCAGCGATGATCAATCTATTGAAGGATTCAAAAAAGCTCAACAAGAATCTCCACTGGGATATGGGCCAACTCCCAATGATATTGCTGAAGCAGTATCATACTTGATTAATGCAAAAGCAGTAACTGGTCAAATTATTTATGTAGATGCGGGAGAAAGATTTCTATCAAGATCTAGAGATGTTCTATTTGAAACTGAGGAATGACTATGAATAACAATCCTTATCAAAAAATTTCTACTGAGCCAACAGATGTTATTTTTTTACAAGATTTAATTAGAAATATTGACATTGGCATTCATGGTCACGAGATTGGTAATCCTCAAAGATTAAACTTTGATATTTACGCAGAACTAAAAATCCATGAAGGATCCTATGAAGATGATATAGATAAAGTGCTTAACTATGAATATTTAGTAGAATCCATTGATTCAGTCATTTCAAAGAAAAGATTTTTCCTCCTCGAGACGCTCGGAAAAGCTTTAATGGATGAGATACTAAAGCCTTACCAAGTAATATCTGCAACTATATTCATATCAAAATTAGATATTTTGGACTCCGGAAGAATTGGCTATTCAATGACAAGAACAAAGTGAATTTGGTTGTGATGGTGCTGGGAGTGGGATTTGAACCCACGAAGGCCTTGCCACCGGAGCTTAAGTCCGGCCCCTTTGACCGCTCGGGTATCCCAGCAGACTTAGCGCCGAGGCTTCCTCCTTTGAATCGAACTGATAATTTACTGCGATTATTGATGCAAAGTTAGTACTAACATCCCGAACGTTTTAACAATTTGATTATACCGGAGGTTCGTGGTTGACATTACTTTTCGAGATCGCGGAGGCAGAAGTAGTCTCATTGCAATCATTCTAACTTTATTGATTCTAGCACCTGTTTATGTAACATCTACAACTGTTTTGGAGGAATATGATCCTAAATCAACTAATTACGAATCTTCTCAAGACACCAATTTATACAGATTATATTTCGCAAAAAATGATAATAATGCATCTTCAGATGGAGATGGATTAATTACTACTAAAATACCTGATGATGGTGGACAGGAAACAAGTACTGCATTAGATAATAGCGTCGAATTCTCTACAGCCAAACTTAGATCTTCTCTAGAATTTATTACTAGGAAGGCGCATGGAAATGGAGAAAGTTATTACATACCACTAAACCTATTTCTACGAGCCTCAGGTCCCAGCGGTTCCAGCGTTGATTGGACAATCACGATGAAAGCATCAGGTTCATCTATTGGACAAGTTACGGAATCATTCGAAGCATGTAATTCAGGTGTAGGGAGTAGTTGTGACGATTTCGATTATGAATCATTCGAAATGGATGTAGGAAACAGGGAAAAATTCATTGTTTCAAAAGATGAAAGACTTGAGATTATCGTCGAAGCAGAAATGAGTAATTGTGATGGAGGTGGATTTTTCTCCCAATGTGAGGCTGAAATAGCATGGAATGAAATAGATGGAGATGGCAATAGGTTCTCTAGTATTGAAGTAGATGCGAATGCGATAGCCGATAGTTTAGTCGTTCTTCAAAGAGAAGGTTCAGAATTAGTTGAAGGCCCAGAATTAGATTGGTACCCAAATGATATATTCTCAGAGAGGACAATGCAATTTACCTTTGATGTAAAAAGTGCCTTCGGGCGATATGATATTGCAGATGTCCAATTACTAATGCGTGATCCAAATGGAGTTTACCGTATTGATCATGAAATTCAAAGTGAAAACAATGAAGATATCGAGGATACTAGTGCGGGAATATTTGGAAAGTACCTCTGGACTTATCCCAGTGGCCTACCTTCTGGAGAGTATTCCGTAGAATTAGAAGTTTCAGATATTCAAGGCAATACGATAATCGTAGAACATGAAACTATAACCATGCTACAATGGGGAGTAGCATTAAATCATAGATTCGATAATTACATTGAATTCATAGCACCGGGTGAGACTACTCCAATCCCACTCCAATTGGTTCACAGAGGAGACTCAACTAAATCAATGCAAGTAGAATTGGAGGTAATCACTAACCTTGGCAGCTCATGGTTAATAGAATTTGATTCTCCTGGTGGCTACACATTAAGTCAAGGTGGTGATGTTCTAAATCCTATATTGTCAATAACTGCTCCAGACGATCTAAGCACTACTCCTGGCATGATTAAAATACGAGCAATAGCTGAAGCGACCGTAGAAGGCGTACTAACTGTAGTTCACCAAGATACACTCGATTTAGATTTGGAAAAAATCGATGTCTACCAACCTCCCGAAATTTCACTATGGTCTGAAAAACATGATGTCGCAATAGCCAACTCAACCCGAGGAGATTCTATTGATCCTAATGTTCCTAGGTATGTTGAGTATGGTGAGTTCAATCCATTTTTACTCGAAATTTTTAATACAGGATTTGATGCTGATTCGTTCAGAATAGATATATTAAAACGTTCAAAGGCTATATTCCAACTTTTTGATAATGATAGTGGTGAACGAATACTCGAAGATGAGGGTGATGGAACCTTCCATATTTCATTATTAGAAAGGCATTCAACTCAAACGCTAAAATTCAGTATCAAACCCTCTGACGATAGAGAAGATTCAGATATCGGTCAAGTTGAACTTGAAATAATAAGTGAAGGAAATGCTTCTTTAAGATCTACAATAGTATTCACTATACAGAGAACCTTTGGAATAAGGGCAGAAATATCTCAAGATTGTGATGGAACTCCATTAGGTTTCATTGAAGTTTCTTTGTGCTCACCTAATAACGATAAACCAATGGTAGATTTACGTGCTAGAATAACAAATACAATGGAAAACGATCAACCTTCTACCCTTTGGAGAATTCAAAACCCCGCATCACTTGAGAAAAATTTGGATATTAATCCCATATACGGGCAATGGCAATTTACGATAAAAGATAAAGATGGCAATTCAGTACCTAGAGTAACCCTTGGTCCGAATGATTATACTGAAGTATTTGTGACTACGACGCTCACTAACCAAGTAGAAGTTGGAAATCACACTATTTATCTTAGAATAATAGAAGATACAGAGGACGTTAACCCTCGTTATTTTGACCTACCGATTACTTTTGAAGTAGAAGCATCAGATCCAGATTTAGAAATAGTTCAGGTTTCTCCTGTATCAAGGTTCATCCCAGGCGAATCTTATTCCATACAAATGAAGGTACGTAACAAAGCAAATACGCCTATGACCGTATTATTAAATTCTGAAATCGAGGATACTGGTTGGGTTATATCCATAGAAGGCAAATCCGGTTCTCCTCTTATTGAGCTTGGCGCTTTCGAAGAAGAAACATTCACGGTTGATGTTACTGTTCCTAATGATGCAAATAATGGTGATAAAATACCCATAATAATATCTGCTGCACCCCTGGATACACAACAAAGCTTTTCCGATGACTTTACATCAGAATTTACACTAAATGCAATAATAGAGATATCTTCTATAGGTGAAATAATTATTAACGAACTAACTCATCCTAGACTTTCAACAATTATATTGGGCTTAGTTGGAACATTAATTTTATTCGCTGGAGTTCAAAGTCGTATGAATAAGAGAAAATGGGCTGCTCAACTAGCTTATTTAGAATTAATATCTGTACAAGACAGTGTGGAAGAAGAACAAATAATTGAAGAAATACCGGCACCTGTCCTTGAAATCGAAGAAAATTTTGTGGAAAGATATAATGATGATGATATAGAACTTATCTAATGAGATATCTATTGTCCGAACTACGCTCCATTCTTCTTAAGACCATTATATAGCGCCATTGAGGTTGAGATAGTAATATGAATGATGTATTTCTGAATTCTGATCCTACTTTGGATTATAGAAAAAAGAAATCTGCCATATTTTTTAGTGTAGTAATGCTATTTTCTAGTTTTCTAGCCATGGAATACGGAATATGGGAGGCGATGGCTACTACTGATCAAGATGGCGACGGACTCAGCTATGGTATTGAATTTTTTATAAATACTCAACCTCAAGATTTTGATACAGATAATGATGGTCTGCCAGATGGATGGGAATGGCAATATGGTCTCGATCCATTATCATCAGTAGGTAATAATGGTTCTACGGGAGATCCCGATCTAGATTCTCTCAATAATTTAAATGAATATTTATATTCTATACCTTCTAATTGGGATTTTTCTGGTACTCCGAATGTATTAGATAACGGAGTTTGGTGGAATGGTACTGTACCCGTAAGTAATTGGGATGAAGAAAGTGCAATGCAATTAATTCAGGGCTCAGGAGGAGATGGAGCAGATGAAGATCCTATGGGCAATATCTGCACAGATTCTTTCGATAATGATAAAGATGGACTAGTAGATGCCTTTGACAACGATAAAGATGGGGATGCTGATTGTTCTTCCGATGATGATGATGGCGACGGACTAATAGATGAAGATAGAAATGGTTGGGATACTGATGGCGATGGGATGCCTGATGGTTGGGAAGTTGCACATAATTTGGATCCTACCTCCAATTCCAATATGGATGGTACCTATGGCGATCCCGATGGAGATGGACTAATAAATCTCTATGAATATGTCAACCCAGCATGGAACACACGGAATGGTTCTACATTCCCTCCAACACAATACTTTAGGCCAGGCCCTGATAATATGACATTTACTACTTCACCCTGTAATCCCATGCTTGGACTGGGCCCAGGTGGTTGTCTAATACTCACTGCTGAGGTTGATGGTATAACTCAAACAGACCCTCAAAATAATGATACCGATTCTGATGGTTTAAATGACTCATATGAGGCTTTAACTTTACTTACAGATCCAACTTCTCCAGATACTGATGGAGATGGAATATTAGATGGAATAGAAGTGAATGGCCAATATGGGAATCCGGAACAAGGATCTGATCCATTAGACAACAATACTGATGATGACTATTTAGAAGACGGTGAAGAAGATCTAAATGGAAATGGCATAGTCGACGAAGGCGAAACGGATCCAACAAGAATAGAGGATGATGGCGACTTTGATGGAGATGGTTTACAAAATTGGGAAGAAAATCTAACTTGTACACTTTGGAACGTTGCAGACACAGATGGAGGCGGAGCTGACGATGGAGATGAAATGGATTTTATGAGGGCGACAAACCCATGTAAATCAACAATAAATCTAGAATTTACAATTATTGACTATGACACAATCTCGAAAGAACTAACTTTAAACACCACAGAAGGACTAAATCCCAACCCAATTGATTGGAGGCAAAACAATATCCCAATGGCTTATTATAATAATTTGTCTGGAGATTTAAACGGTTTTAGATATCAAAATATTGTTGGAAATATGCTTAGGGGTGTAGATTTAGATATGCCACTGGGAACTACCAACATCATTGTTACAAATGGTTCATGGTGCTGGAATGCAACCATTGGTGCCATAAATGAACCGCATTGTGATGACGACTATCTCGACTTGGATTCAGATGGCCTGGCAGACTGGGAGGAACTTACCGGTACATATGGCTACATATCTAATATCAATATGTCAGATTCAGATGGAGATGGCGTTGATGACTTATCCGAAATTCAAAATTTTACTGATCCAAAGGAACCCTGTGATAATATTTTAGATTCAGATTCAGATGGGTTAAATAATTATTTTGAAAATAGTACTGGTTGCAGTCTAGAATTCGGTATTTCATCTGGAAATATGACTTTTGATACATACATCACCTTATGGAATCAATCAGACTCTGACAATGGTGGTGTGACTGATGGACAAGAATATTTGGATGGTACTAACCCTCAAAATAATCCAGATGATGATATTAACCCAACAGATACCGATGGGGACGGAATACCCGATACTATAGAACAAGAAATTGGAACAGATTGGTTGGATCCAGATACAGATGGTGGCGGGATACCTGATGGGCAAGAATGCCCAGAATCATACTGGGCACTTGGTTGCTCTAATACTGTTATGGACGTGTTTAATGGCACTGATGATATTATGTTTAATGCATTATTATTCTCTGCAACTAACCTTTCTTTAGGTTTGGATACTAGCTTAGAACACTATTGGAGATGGCATACCTATGATTCTTACACCGGAGTCTCATGGGGCATTAATTCAAGTTTAGTTGGTAATACTCCTATTGCTCCATCGTCAAATATAAGTCAAGGTATTGCAGATACTTCTTTTTGGAATACCTCAAATTCAATTGACTGGGAATTAACTTATTATGATTCAATTATGTCACCAGGAGTGGAATTAATAGCTCCTTTCAATGTATTCGAGTTCGATAGCTGGTCAGAATCATCTGCAGGTCTAAATTATTCCAACTACACACGAGACATAATTATCGATAACTCCAATATTGAAAGTTTATTTGTATCAGCTCCAGAAACCATACTTAGTGATCAGATTAAAGAAAACTCAACAATATTTACGGGAAGTAATTACGCCACAGATTTACCACAAAATTATATTGAAGAATATAGCGACGAGGTGAATAATATAACACAAAGAATATTGGATGGTTCCGGTGCAGTATCGGCATGGGATAAAATAATTGCCATTCAAGATTTTATCATTAATGGAAATGAAAGTATAACTTTCTTAAGAAATCACGATGGTTCTTCTAGAGTGAATGGAGCCGGTGCCGATAGTGATATAGCTAATTGGATTTTAACATCTTCATTTGAGGGTAGTTGTGACGAATTTACATCCGTATTCACAGTAATGCTCAGACACGCAGGTATGCCAACTAGAAAGGTAACAGGTTTTTCGGGCGGTGAATGGAATGGAAAATCATATGATGTCTACGGTAAAGATTTTACTCGCTGGGCTGAAGTTCATCTACAAACTAATCAAAATCAAGGAAATTTAGATTTAGGATGGCTACCATTTGAAGCATGTCCTCCAATGGCTTTGGTCGAAGTTCCCGATATATCTTGGAGTCCAAATAATCTAGAGAGAGATTTGGATAAAGGTGACAATATATCTTTAGAAGGTACATTAAAATTTTCAATCAATGCAAGTGTCGCTCCTAATATTTCGCTCTCATTATACTTAGTTTCCCCATTGGAAATTAATAATGTCCCAGGTTCCGCTGCTACTCCTGAAAATCTAGTCGCGTCAACTGTAACTAACTCCGAAGGTATATTTAATTTAACTGGATTACCTTCAGAGATATTAAGTCCAGGATACGCCTCACTCGTAATTCAAACTGCAAAAAATAATTACGTCGGTAATCAGGGGATATCTTTCGCTTGGACAATTAATATCACAGATGATGTCAATTTATCAATCTTAGATCCACTTCCGGCCGAGGAACCAAAATTGGGCGTCGGAGTAAATACGACAATTTCAGGACAAATGTCTTGGAAAAGCTCTCCTAACATCGATCCAACTTTAGTAGATAATTTAGAACTAAAATTGAATTATACAACATCATTGGATGGTAATGTAGTACTCTCAACTGATGTTGGAGCAGGAGGATATTATGAATTTATAGTTTCATTACAAGATAACGAACCATTGGGGCTCATCAATGCCACCTTGGAGTTTACTGGGTGGCATGAAGATGATCTCAATAACTTATCAACCCCAATTTATCATGCAAGACCGAATACAGAATCTTTAGTTTTCAACGTCACTCCATCCCCAAATATGTCAGTAATAATGGAGAGTGTTAATGAAAATAATTCTATACTTGACATTGGCTCTAAAATATTCTTGAATGGATCGGTATTTAGTAGGGGGCTAAATCCAACCTCTCTTAATGGTACTTTATACCTAGATTTACGCAGGTCAGATTTAAATGGACCTTTCATCCCAATAAAGGCATGGCAAATAAATGATTCTTCATGGGTTGGAGGGGATGGAAATTTTAAAATCGACTGGATCCTTAATGCGTCTGAAGTGCCCGTACCAGCAGGGCCTGTCGAAGTCAGAATAAGATTTAATGCAGACGAATTATCAGCCAATGACCAATCAATATTTTCTGATTCGTTCGGGATTCGTAGTAGCGTATTTTTCAATTATACATTATCTTCACAAATGAGAGGAATTAATGCTGAAGTGGATGTAATTCTAACTGATCATACTGGAACATCAATAGCAAATTTTGAGGGGATTTATAATTTAGAATTCGATGATGTCCAAGTTTGGAATCTTAGTGACCCGCCAAATCCTAGGTTGTTAGTCTCGTGGACACCATCTATAGATCTCATACCTGGAGATTATAACTGGACATTGGCTTATAATGGTTCAACTTGGTTAAATCCAACCACTTATAACGAGCAAGTAAGAATAAAGGGAAGGGCAAATGTTACTGCTAATTTAGGACTCGAATGGGCTCAAGGAGGATCACTCAATTCACAAAATTGGATAAGTGGCTTTGCGAATGATATAATGTTGAATTCTCCAGTTATTAGTAATAATTCTACTATTGTTTTATCATTGCATGTACCTTCAAATTTACCCCCTACTCCCGATGGATTCCCTTCTCCTCCAACTATATATGTCCTATCAAATGGATGGATAGATGAGGCAACAGGAGAATATAATTTATCCTTCAATATGCCAAGTAACATTCCTTCTGGGGTGTATGATCTATTTTTAGAATTAGATTTTTCTGGTAACCCTCCGACCGGGGGCCAATATTACCAAGATACATCTCCAGTTCTAGTCAGAGCAGGGATTCAAACAGAATTTATTGTAGAATGTAACTCAACCTCCGCTATAGTAGTCGCAGGTCAAAACCTAATTCTAAATGCTACAATTACAGATATTGCAGATAACTCTAGACTAGCAAATATCATTGTCGAATTGTATTTTGATTGGGGGGGACCATCTCAACAATTACTAGAAACATCTATATCGAATTCTCAAGGAATAGTAATTTTTAGTCCCGTAATTCCGACAAATACTCCGCCCGGGTATTATGATGTCAGGGTGTTTGCACCAGATGATATCACAGATAATTTGACCGATAATAACGCTGGCCGTTGGGTTGGTTCTGATGATTTTGTAAATTTAACAGTCCAAGTTCCTAGTTTTATTGAAATTGACTCTATTCCCTCAGAAGTTTCCGCACTTCAATATTTTGATATATCTGGCAGAGTTTTGGATTCTGCTGATGTCAATAGGACGGTACAGGGACCAGTTAACATTGAAATTTTCTTCCTAGACGATCCATCTGAAATATTGATCTCAGATTTTACTACAAATATAAACGGCTCTTTTAGTCTATCAGTACCAACAGATGTCATTGGGAATGGCGTTAGCAGTGGTTTGAAAACAGTTATAGTAAGTGTTGTTAATAATTCCAGCCCATTTTATCTAACTGGTACTGGAAGCTCCGATATCCTTGTACGCGGTTTGCCTAACTTTATCGATACTTTTCCTTCATTGAATACAGTAACGGATAGAGGAGATACTGTATCAATCGGAGCCAGACTAGTAGAATTCAGCGATAATAATAATTTTCTAGATAATTCAAATGTTGCGGTCAAATTTCATGAAACTTGGTTAACCGAAAATGCTACTTCCAATGAAGGGTTAGTAAATTTTAATTTTGTAATTCCAAACAATCATCCGCTCGGCCTTGTCAATATTACTTTCTTTTATAATGGGTCCAATACTCTACACTCAACTCTAAAAATAATTAATACAGTGTCAATCAGATCTCTGACATCTATTGAAATATACCCGATTAGTGCTAATCCTTTCCCTGGAGAGGTATTTAATGTGTCGGGATCTTTAGTTTCAAATAACGGTAGCTCGGTTGTTGATCGCCAAGGTAATTTATTAAATCCTGCATTAACTTTTTCAATAAATGGGGATTTTAATTCCTTTACAATACAGACTTTATCATTCTCACTGGATGGCAATTGGACAGCTAAGATTAGATTAGATTTAACATTTTCAAGAGGAGTTAATCAAATAGAAGTTGTCTACACTCCAGATATCAATTATTATGGTGGTAGCTCAAATATTACTAATTTTGACAGCCGCGGATACTCATTGCTTACAATATTAAATCCTTCTGATTTAGATGCTAATAGTAGGACAATAAGAGGAGAATCTATTGGAGTCGATATCTCAATTATTGATAATGCAGGTATAGCAGTTCCTTCTGTACAATTTAATGTAAGTATTCAGGGAATTTTTGTAGAAACTTCAACCACTGACATAAATGGATTGGGTACTAGTATAATAAATATTAATGAATTTATATCGCCGGGCCCTGTAATGATCACGGTAACATTTGACGGAATTGATAGTTCCATTGGACTTTTAGGGGATGAGGCATGGACTAGGGTAATCATACTTGCACCTACGAAGATAGATATTACATCACTAGAAGGAATATTTGTTGTCGGTGAAAGTATAATATTCAATGGAATTTTGAGTGATGAACATGGGCAAAATCTTTTTGAAAATAATATTCCATCGGGAGGTTTAATCCATCTAACAATTGATGGAGTAGATACAGGGTCTCAATACACAGTCCTATCTAATAATAGTACTAATAGTTGGAGTATTATCTACGATTTACCCTTGGGCATGGATTATGGGCTACATTCTGCAACTTTCGAATTCTTTGGAGGTTTCACATGGGTGGACCCAATGGGCCAAGGAGATACATTAAATCCAGAATACTATCTACCCTCCACAGAAATGATTGAATTCAATGTTTCACAGTTGTCTCAAGTAATTATTTCGACCCCAGTTACAGAAGTTGATAGAAATGAATTAGTATTAATCGAAGGCCAATTGACTGATGGCATTGGAAGATCAATTCCTAATAGAGATCTTACTGCAAATATCGATGGCCAATTCCTAACGGACCTCTCAGTTAACGATACAGGCTATTTTAGTATATTTGTGCCAATTTCGCCAAACATGGAACTTGGTCCGCGTATTATTTCTGTAGAATTCCAAGGGGAAGAATTCATTTTATCTTCCAATTCTACTACTATTTTTATCGTCCATGGACCTGTTTATCCATCTGTAGATGTACTAAATACCGTAGCAGTAGGAGATAAACTCGATATTGGAGGTAAGGTGAAAGATAATTTGTATGAGGGCTGGCTTTCAAATCATACTTTGGAGTTATTCATAGATGGAATATTAATTGGCATAACTACTTCTGATTCAGATGGAAGTTGGAAATACGAATGGATAATTCCAGAATCCTTAGATGTAGGAAACCATACGTTTACTGTATTGGCGCCAGAACAAGGTTATCATCGCCAAGGGGCCACGAATACTAATTTGACAATTGCATATCATAGTGTGATTTCTATAAATATCGACTCTCAATATTCAACTAGAGGAAATAAATGGAATTTTAGTGGTAGATTGTATGAGGGAGATACTCCATATCAATTAGGATTAAATCAAAGAAATATAATCGTTTATTTAGATAATGTAGAAATATCAATCATAGAAACAAACGATGATGGTTCTTTTAATTACAGTCACTCACTTGGATATCAAATTTCTCGTGGAGTACATGAAATCAAATTCTTCTTTACGGGCGAAACATTTTATTTACCAACAAGCACCAATATGACTACATATGTTAACTCCGATATTCAAATAGAAATATTGCCAATATCTCATACAATAATACGTAGTTCAAATACTCAACCAATTAAAATTCAGGGTTTTATTAGAGAATTAGGGGGTCAATTCAGTATATTTGAAAATCTAACAATGAACTTATATTGGGAAGATAGTAATTTACCATTGAAGTCAGATCCTTGGTCAAATTCTGGTACATTAAATTTCCAAATAATTTCAACAGCTCGTGAATTTATGTATCCTGGAGAAAACACACTCAAATTAAATATCCAGGCCGATGAAGAACTTTATCTAAATTCTGCAACAATCGATATCGATATTATGGTATTAGTACAGATAGATTTCGATTTTTCTAACTTAGAATTAACTATCGGTCAGAGAATACTTCAAGGATCAGTAAATTTGTCAGCAAACGATACTGGAGAAAGATTGCCTGGGGTTTCAATGTCTGCCCTTCTTCTTAATGGCTCAATAACTCATTTTTCCACTACTAAGTTAACTGATGAAGATGGTAGATTTAATTATGAATTCAAAGCTCTCTCTCCTCTGCCGCCACTATCTGATAAATCTATGTGGGGCAACCTAAATGTACAACTGTCCTCAAATTCAAATTATATTGATCCCATTAGTCTCTCTAATTTGGCATTGCAAGGAGATATTGAAATAATTTATGAAGATACTAATACGGAATCACTTTTCACGCCAGCATTACTTGGATTTAGCTTCATTCTCATTGTATCATTACTCGTCATTTCATTCGTTTTATATAACCGTCGAAAGAATTCAGAATTATCAGAAATAGCAGGTATTTTTAATTATGCGTCAGAACTACTAACCGCGGGTGATGAAGTCAGATCGTCTATATTTGAATGTTATCTTAACCTTTGTGAAGTATTAATGCGTAGAGGGTTTTTACGTAGAGGTTTTGAAACAGTTAGGGAATTTGAGTTAGCTATTAGGATGGCGCTACCTGAAATCAGTGAACAATCTTTAGTATCGCTAGATAGAATATTCGAGGAGGCAAGATATTCTAGTCACATCTTAGGAGAATCGGACAGACAAAATGCAAGCATGGCATTAACTTCTATCGTCAATGAAATTCAAAATTTAGAAGAAATGCCAAAACGAGAACATAATCTAATTGCAGAACATTAATATCAGAAATATGTTAATTCTAACAGATTGTTTTCCCATTTAGCATCTTTTATTTTTTCACTATCATCAAGAGAAAATGTTTTTATTTCTCCTCCAGACATATTTGGAAACAGCACTCTAAGTAGATTATGTTCATTATTAATCTCTATTATGATGCCCTCTGGAAAATTGGTTTCAATCGGTATTTTATGCATTAATTTAGATATATTGTCAATCTTTCCATTTGAAAAAAAGTTCAGATTAGTCGCCCTTTTTGATAAATTATCATTTTTTATCAAATTAGATACACCCATTGTGACCTTACTATGTTGTTCCTTTACTAAATCTAAATGGCCTGATGTTTTCAGAAAAATATCATGCATTTTTTCAGCATTAATTTCTAACCCCATGATATCGGGATTTTCCCCTATCTCCTCAAAATTATTTTTAAAAATTGACAACTCTATTCGTTCCCACTCCATGATATTGCGAAATGATAGATACAAATTAACCCATTGTTCCTATATCACTAAATTCCAGGTTTTGGGTAATGCTGGAAAAATGATTTTGTAAATTTTTTAGTCCTATCTGGATTGCTAGTCTGAGTTATTTGTAAAGAATCAGGCATACATAATCTATAGTTTCTATTAAGTAATCTATTCTCTAATAAGATTATCAACGCCCTATCTTCAGATTTCCTTATTGGTCTACCGATTGCTTGCATCAGACTATTTACCGCCGGCTGAGAACTAGTATACCTCCAAGATAAAATATTTCCGAATCTTGCTTCATAGTATGACTTTAATGCATCCTGTCTAGCGCTAGGTGGAGCCAAAGGTAGACCGACACATATTACTGTTTCTAATATATTATCTGGGTAATCTACGCCTTCAGAAAACTTTCCTCCTAGAACGCCAATTAAAATACATCTTTGATTCTTATTCCTGTAATTGTGTAATCTTTCAACACTCTTAGCCACTAGGTCCTTTGACATCATCCGCCTTTCCACAATAGTCTCGATGCCCCATGGTATCCAGGATCGTTCTTCTAGGATTTTTTCTTGCATCATATAACTAGGAAAGAATAAAGCGACATGACCTACAGAATTTTTTATAGCAGATTCAATATGTTCTTTCATAATCATAGTATTTTTTAGTCCTCTACTCGTAAATTTTGTTGTTACATCTCTAGCAATTAAGATAGGTCGCTTATTAGATAAAAAATCTGATTTATATTCTTTTGCAATTACTTTCTTCTCTAGAGGGATCTGTAATATATCAGTATACATTCCAGGAGGGAATAACGTTCCAGACATTATGATTGCACCTCTCGTTTTATCAAACAAAGGACCACTTATCACTCCTGGATCCAATAAGTAACTTCTAACTCTAATTGTTTCTGATTCAGTAATTTTGTCTATTACAAGAGCCAGAGCAGGACTATTCCTATATTCAATACAGGTACTTAGCATATATCCAAGTTTTGAGCATGCAGTATTCTCATCTTGCTCCAAATCTGAAGAATCATCAACCTCAACTTTTACATTAAACAGTTGATTTACCATTTTTTTCATAATCGCATAATCACCATTTTCCCCGACAATTAAGGATTCCATCAATGATTCATTTATGACTCCTAAAAATTCACTGGTTTCTATTTTTAAATCATTTTTATCAGATAATAAGTTTTCTTTATCCCTAAACCATTTTTTCATATCTTTCCTTAATTTGTTAATTTGAACTTTTAATTTACTGATATCTTCAATTTCCTTTGAACCATATGTATCATTCACATCTATTTTTTTAATTTCTTTCTCTCTAGTTCCCAAATATTCTTCTACTTCAAAATATGAATCTTGAAATGTTTTTATCCAAACAATTCTCTCTAATCCATTTCTAATTCTATCAGGTAAATTATGTGCTTCATCTACAATTATTATAGTACTTTCTAACGCTACTCCCATAGTTGTAAGCGATCTTTCCATGACGCTTTCTATGAATATATGATTATAATCACAAACTATTATGTCTGATGATTTTGCTGCTAATCTAGCCGTAGCCCATGGACAAATATTCATCTTTTTTGCCCTTTTTATAATATCTTCAACATGCAAGGGTTCTTCTAAAATCATATTGGTTAATTTGATTCTTCCTATTTTCTTGGTCCTCTCATCAATATCAATTTCACATGAACATTCACCCGTCATTGGTTGTATATTGTCACACATACCTTCTCTTCCAATGATATCTACCAAACTTATTCCGTTCGACCTACTTTTGATTTTACTATTAATGGATTTTACCGTGTCCACTACAATCTTATGTTGTGACTGACGTCCGGTTAAAAACATAATTTTCATTTCTTCCGAAGACTGCTTCACTATCTTGATTGCAGCGGCTAATGATGCTGCCGTCTTGCCAATTCCAGTTGGCGCTGCAGCCAAAATAAATCCTCTTTCCGTTAGTACACTAACGCAATCTTTTAGCAACTCTTCTTGGGATGGTCTTAGGTGATTATGTGCAAAGTATTCAGTAAGTTCTCCCACTCCCTGAACGCTCATACTTTGTATGTGACAATAGAACGACCAAGAAGATTGGGTTTAATAATTGAAATAATAAGCGATTAAATTAATTTTAATTTTATTTAACATATAAAATACTTAATAATATTTTTATAATTACCTAAATTTTTTTTTAAAATCATTACCATACCTATTTTCTATTAGTATTCCTTTCGGACTTTGAGGCGCGTCCTTTGCATCATACCCTGCAGCATTTGATAATCTAGCTCTATTTGCTATACCTCTAAATCCAACTTTTGGTTTTATTTTTAGATTGTTGGCGAGGGAGCGGCCCTTACGCTCCCCCGCATTTTTCTTGTGCACCCCACCTTCACTCATTTCTCTCACCTATTGAGCGTTCGAATCGCCATCATACTTTTCACGAATTTCTTCAATACGTGTTGAAATTATCTTATCTACTGTAACTCCTTCCAAAGTTTCTTTACGAATATACTCTCTAGCTCCTTGCTTTAGTACATATTCAGGTGTATCCGCATGTAATTTACAAAAATCTTCCATCCTAATTGTGAGATCAGGTCCTAGATCAACCTCAATCTTTTGATTAATCATGTTTTGCTGATTGGAAATAAATCTTCTCACTGCTTCTCTTATTACATCAGATCGGTTTCTAGTTCCATCTAGACCTATTCTTTGATCTAACTCCAAAAGATAGTCTTCTGGTAATCTCAGGGACACCATTGGACTGTTACCCGGCACTCTTCGGCTCTTCATTGATTACTTCAGAAAGCATTAAGCATATAAATATAATGCAATTGCAAGACAATTGTACTACATAATTGCTATTTCTTATATTTATTCTAAATAAATAGAGTATTTCAAATCTAAAGCATCACTCCGAGATGCACGGAGGTACATTATGAAAACAATAAATGATACAATTCATGGCCAATTCAATATCTCAGGAGTTAGAGAAGACTTGCTTAATACTCCAGAAATCAATAAACTGAGCCATATCAAACAATTAGGACTGGCACATCTTGTATTCCCGGGCGCACATCATACTAGATTCGAACACTCGCTGGGTGTTTCCCATGTAGCGGGAATGATGGCTGATTCAATTAAACTAAATTCCTATGAAAAATTAAATGTTGAAGTTGCAGGTATGCTACATGACGTCGGTCACGGCCCATATTCACATACATTAGAGCATATCTTACATGAACAAGGTGGTCTTGACCATATGTCTATAACCGAAGGAATTATTCTTGGTGAGTATGATATTATGAGGGATGATGAAAAATCTAATTCTTCTAGGTCTAATATACCTGATATTTTAGAATCCCATGATTTAGATCCTAAAGAAATTGCTAATTTGATACGTGGTCCAAATGCAGCTGGTTCCGAACGTTCATTACTTTCTTGGACGGTAGGGAAAGAAAATTTTATTGAGGCAGATAATACATTGTCTCATTTGGTCCATGGTCCTGTTGACTGTGACCAAATAGACTACTTGATGAGAGATTCTCATTTTACGGGAGTAAAACATGGAGTAATCGACCATAGGAGACTTATCTCCAGTATGGCTAGAACAGGAGGAGATATTGCAATTAAAGAAGGTGGAATTACATCTTTGGAAGGGATGTTGATGGCAAGGGGACTCATGTATAGTGCCGTATATTTCCATCGAGTTACTAGAGTAACCGAAGTAATGCTTTCTAGTGCAGTTGAACGTAGTCTCGATAAATTACCAAATTCATTAGATATGCAAAAATATGTAGATTCTGAAGTATGGGGAGCCCTAAATGGAGCCACCGAATATTCAAAAGATATAGTTAAAAGATTCAAATATCGAAATTTGTTGAAAGTATGCTTAAGTGTACGCCGCCAAGATTTATCGGATTTACAAGTGACGAGATTAATAGAAATGTCACAAAATTCATCAAAAAGAAGATCCTTTGAGGATGAAATAGCATCTAGGGCAGGACTAATGCCCGGTTATGTAATAATAGATATGCCTAATGTCAAATTATTACTTTCTGAACCTAGAATGGCTAAAGTAGATATAAAAATTATAGGCGAAGATGGAAAAATAAGATGGCTACGGGAACATACTCCTATAGCAGACGCTCTCAGAAGCCGTCATGTTAGTCAATCAGCAGTTTATGTCATGACGCTCCCTAGCCATATGTCAAAGGTGTCAAGTCTAATTAAGAATCATCTTCTGAATTAATTGGAAACTTGTAGATTGATTATTTTTATTAGTTAATAGGGAAATTATTCAAAAGTAATCAGTCGGTCCCGCGAATCGACTAGCAGGTGAAAAAGTCTGCAAAAATACATTGGTGAATCTAATGGATAATATAATGAAATCAATTTATGAAGAAGTATTGCAAAGAGACCCCAATCAACCAGAGTTCCACCAAGCCGTTGAAGAGGTCCTAGAAAGTTTAACTCCTGTTATAAAACTACATCCAGAATATCTGCCCGTTGTAAAATCCATCGTTGAATCAGAGAGGATAATTCAATTTAAAGTACCATGGTACGATGATAGCGGAGAATTACACGTCAATAGAGGTTTCAGGATCCAAATGAATAGTGCAATAGGCCCATATAAGGGAGGATTAAGATTCCATAGGTCAGTAAATCAATCTATTCTAAAATTTCTAGCCTTCGAGCAAGTTTTCAAAAACAGCCTTACAGGTTTGCCAATGGGTGGAGGTAAAGGAGGTTCAGATTTTAATCCAAAAGGAAAGAGTGACCACGAAGTTATGAGATTTTGCCAATCATTTATGATGGAATTATGGAGGCACATAGGTGCCAACTTGGATGTCCCAGCCGGAGATATAGGTGTGGGTGGAAGAGAGATAGGTTACTTATTTGGCATGTATAAAAAATTGGCTAATGAATTCACAGGGATATTAACAGGTAAAGGCCCATCATATGGCGGTTCACTAATCCGTCCCGAGGCTACGGGATACGGCCTAGTCTACTTTGCAAAAGAAATGTTAGCAACTAAAAATAAATCCTTTGAAGGTGCTGAATGTAGTGTTAGTGGAAGTGGAAATGTGGCACAATTTGCCGCAGAAAAAATTCTAGATCTGGGGGGTAAAGTAGTCACCATGTCTGACTCATCAGGATGGATTCATGATCCGGCAGGCATAAACAAGGAAAAATTATCTTGGATTATGAATCTTAAAAATAATAAAAGGGGAAGGATAAGTGAATATATTGATAGATTTGATGGCGCTACTTACACAAAATCAGAACCGGAACCATACTCCAATGGTCTGTGGGGTGTGAATGTAGACGTTGCCCTTCCTTGTGCTACTCAAAATGAAATCAATGCTGAAGAAGCTCAGATGCTCGCTGATAACAATGTAATGGCAGTCGCTGAAGGTGCAAATATGCCATGCACCCCTGAAGCTGTAGAAATATTTCATAAAAATGGGATACTTTTCGCCCCGGGAAAGGCATCTAATGCAGGAGGGGTAGCAACCTCTGGACTAGAAATGTCCCAAAATAGTTTAAGATTATCTTGGTCACGAGAAGAAGTTGACGATAGACTCCATAAGATAATGATTGATATTCATAAAAAAACGTTTGAAACAGCCAAGAAATATGGAATGCCTGGAGATTATGTTGCAGGGGCTAATATTGCCGGATTCTTGAAGGTCGCGGAAGCAATGACCGCACAAGGTTTAATATGATTTTTATATGATAATAACGATTTAATTATTCACTTAAATCGCTTATTATATTATCTTCATATTCTAGTTTATCTTGATACTCTTTCTGACTATTATTTATCAGTATATATCCCATGAAAATAATTCCCAATATCAATGCTATTAAGATCGGGATAATATATGTCAATCCTCCTTCTTCCTCGTTAATCTGTTCCCAATTTATTGGCCCACTTACCATATTACCTCCTCCAAAAGAATCCTCTTCTACTAATTGTGTGGGGGTTAAAATTTTACAATCTAGCCGCTCCTCACCTGAATCAACTCTTTGCCAATTGAATACTATCTCTCCAATCTCACCAGGAAGTATCAGAGCATTCGGATAGCTATCCGTTTGGGCCATTATGCCCGAGGAGTTAAGATTACAAGATATTGCTAGATGAGCAGCAGCATCCCCAGAATTAAGAATTTTTGCAATCATATCGACTGAACCTACAGCATCATATTCGCCATTCAAAACTTCTAGGGAAATCCAACTGATCTCAGGTATATTTTGGTCCATTTTTATTACTTTTTCTTGAGTTAAAGGTACTCCATATGCCCCATAATCATTCATATCGGAATTTTCAGGGTTCCAGGCGGTTCGATAATTTATTATGTTTATTATTGCATCCTCTTTCCATATATCTCCATTTGTCCAATTATTATCGTTCGACCATGCTATTTCTATAATTCTCTCTCTTCCTCCATCGATATAAGATATCCCATCCTCATTACTAAAATTAGTATATGTATTAATTCCATACAATCCTAAAATTTGAAACTCTACATAGACGGCGTCGAATTGTAAATACTGACCCTTAATCCTTCTTTCCCATTTATCTGTTAAACCTCCGGATCCAGAAACATTTTCATCCCATATTATGCTAGTATCTGGCATTGCCCTAATATCATGATCATCCAAACTACCTGAAAAATTTGTACTTCCGTTTACAATTATTGTAGATTCATCACTTTCCATTAAAATTGGCCCAGATCTATCTATTTGTGTATTCGATAATATGACTTCTCCTATTGATTTAATATTCGCACCCACGATATATGAATTATTTGACTCTAATTTTCCTTGAATATCAATTTCATAATTTCTTTTACCTGACACCATCATGTTACGATATTCCATTTCTGTGGCTCTAAATTCATTTATATTGCCATCATCAATAATTTTTATGCCGCTGATCGATAATGGGGTTGAGCATCCATAGCCATGTAGGCCAATTTCTAATTGGGCACCTGGTAAGTTATTGATATAGCTGAATATAGTACCATTCATATTCAAAACCTCATCATCTATATACGCTACAGCCCCATTAAAATTATAACCTTCAGACGATTCTATTATTATTTCATATTCGCTATCATAAGGCCCTCCATTGATTATAATCACCGATCTATTATAAAAATCACAATAACCATATCCAATTAAGTCGGTCGGTATTTCTTCAGATTTTAGTAATGAATTTTCTAAAACTAAATGTCCACCTTCATCTACATCTATCTTTGAATCAGAAGCGATTAGTATTTCTGAATCGACGATAGTTAATTTACCCCCTTGAATTATCCTAATATCTCCATCTAAAACATCATTTTGAACCCAAGTTACATCCGACTCTATTATTATTATGCCATTTTCTTGTGCAACACTAGTGTATGGAACAATTACACATGATAAAAGTAATATTGTCATAAAAAAACTTGTTTGCCACTTTGCCATTTAAACTGTCGGAGTGAGCAATGCTCAATGAATCATTCGTTTCCTTCCGTGTTTTAGGACAACTCTTTGAGTAAAACATATTGTCATAGGAGGCGTGAATGGCGAAGGTTTACTAATTGACATACTTACAATTCTGATATTATATGGTCCAGCCTATTTAGCCAATACTGGTGCAATGCTATTTGGTAAATGGATTCCTGACTCTACTGGAATAAAGACTATAATAATTGACGGTGGGTATAATTGGTCTGATGGATATAGAATTCTTGGTGATGGTAAATCTTGGAATGGTTTATTGGGAGGGGCTTTCTTTAGTGGAGTTTTAATGCTCGCTTCACATAATATTTGGAAAAATAATACTCTAGACGGTGATAAGCCATTTGTAGATCCATTATTTTTGACAAATAGTAGCGATTGGTTTTGGATATTAAATAGCGATATTGCCGCATTTATTTTAGGCTTCAGCTTAGGTTTTGCTTGTCTTATCGGGGACTCCCTTGGTTCATTTCTAAAACGGAGGAAGGGGCTTAAAAGAGAAGGAGAAGTAAGTTCAGAAGCCCCACTTTTGGATACCATGCCATTCGCAATATCCATCTTTTTCTTTAGTTTTATATTGTTTCCAGGACAATCTTTGACTCAGACAGACTTTGTATTACCTATTATTGGATTACTAATATTAACTCCTATTTTACACAGAGGTTTTAATATAATTGGGTATAAATTTGGCCTCAAGGACGTTCCATACTAATCACTAAGAATATTCTTATTCTAAATTATCTTCGGAGGAGCGAGTGGTACCTATCAACGTTTTAATAATAGGCAATGGAGGAAGAGAACACGCGTTAGCGAGAGGTCTAAATGAAAGCTCTATGGTAGAAAATATTCACATAGCACCAGGTAATATTGGAACTGCCAAAATTGGTACTAATCATGATATTGATATTTCAAAATCTAAAAATATTATCAAATTAGCCACAAAACTCAATATTGATTTGGCCGTAATAGGTCCAGAAAATCCTCTTGTTGACGGGGTCGCAGATGATTTAAAAATTATAAATATTCCATGCTTCGGACCTGTATCGAAATTAGCTAGACTTGAAGGCTCTAAGAAATATGCTAAAGAATTAATGAAATCTTTAGGCGTTCCAACAGCAGATTACGCTGTGATAACAAAAATTGCAAAAAATCACGAGACCTTGGATATTTTTAATCCTCCCTGGGTAATCAAAAGAGATGTTCTTGCGGGTGGAAAAGGCGTTACTGTTACAACTGATAAAAAAGTAGCATCAAGCGTTATTAATGATGCCATTGAGACAGATGGTTACGTTTTAGTTGAAAAATTTCTTGAAGGCGAAGAAGCATCCATTCTAGTCATGATGGATGAATCAGATTATGTTTGCCTCCCTCCTAGCCAAGATCATAAACGACTTCTTGATGGAGATAAAGGCCCCAATACCGGAGGAATGGGTGCTTATGCTCCCGCTCCAATGGTATCTCCCTCAATATTACAAAGAGTTGAAAATGAAATAATTATTCCAATGCATCACTTTCTTAGAAATCAAAAAATCCCTTATCGCGGATGCCTATATGTTGGTATAATGATTGATTCAAATGGTGCTCCTAGTGTTGTTGAATTCAATGTTAGATTTGGAGATCCAGAAACCCAAGTGACAATACCATTGGTATCTTCAGACGTAGGAGAAATGCTATATTCCGTTGCATCTGGAAATTTGTCAAAGATAGATGTAAATTTTCATAACTTACATTCAGCAACTGTAGTATTAGCATCTGAAAATTACCCGTACAATCCAGTCATTGGAAGACTATTATCTGGAGATGATGTTGCGATTGAAGAAGGTGAAATTACAGCATTCATTAATTATGCTGGGGCTAGTCAAAATAAACAAGGTAACTGCGTTTCTTCGGGCGGAAGAGTACTATCTGCGACAGGGGTGGCTCCTAGTTTGAAAGACGCGGTTGAGGCATCATACCAAATTATGAATAATATATCCCTAAAAGGCTCTCAATTCCGCTCTGACATAGCATTTAAGGCATTCCGGAGATGAATTTGAGGCCCATTGTTCGCGTAATTCGGTATCACCGCTCCACGAACCGTTAAAACAATCCGCCAATTCGCCGCGATGTTGAGCCTTAAGGCTGCAACGATTGGTGATAAAATATGTACAATAAAGAAGAGGCGACAGAGGGTAATTTTTCTATCAAGGATTTTACTCCAATTCCCGTAATAATAACTACATTGTTAGTGCTTTACTTGGGAATTAGTTTTGTCGTTAATGGAAAGATAGAAAATGACGGATATGCGAACATCTTGATTCTACCATTGGCTGCTGCTCTAGCATCTGCCATAGGTAGAATTGCTCCATTCTTACCAATGAATAAGATGTCAAAATATCGATCATTGTCAATATCTATTGGAATAATATTTATGGCATTTTTAATGAATGCTATTGCTCCAAACTGGTTCAATCATATCTTCATTGTAACTTTTGTTTTTATGGGAATATTGTCTGTTCTATTTTCACAACTTAAAAGATTTGAAGAGTCCAATGTTTTACTTGCTCTAGTAATCGGATTCCATCTAGCTGTTTCCTTCGCATCGAATATCTCATTTGACGCTGGTTTGGATATTGACTCTCAAAGAACATTGATAGGTATGGCATTCATTACATTCTGGATTTCTTCGATATCCATTGGGTTATCACTCACTCTTTTCCTTAGAGGTAAATTCGATCATTTAGGAGTTGATGGTTTATTTTCAGAAATCCCATCATTTAACGAAAATAAATCAGTTGTTTTATTCTCTACTATAATTTCAATAGTCTATCTCATTCCATTAATTCAGATTGAAAATGAACAATCTCTTGGAATAGGGTGGGCAATATTTACTAACTTAATTATTATAATTTATGCATTTTGCTATTCTGAAAGATGGAATGTATTAGGTGCTATGATAGCAATAAATTGGCTTATTTATACTTTAGCACATATTCAAGAAATTGGAAATAATTTCTTCCCAAGTATATTCGAAGGAGAAAATTTTGCTGGAGCATTTTCATGGTTTTTCATAACATTTTGGTTAAATGTTGGAGTAATAACGTTAGCCTCTCGGGGCTATTTTGGAGACATAGCTCCTATGCGTAGTCACGGTAAATTTAGGATTTGGTGGAATAATAACTTCTACGCTGTCCTCATACCCTTATCATTCATTGTTGCATTGGCCGTTAGGATTATTTGGAACGTCATTCCTGCAATGAATGCATCAGGAACCGGAGATTGGGATATGTCTGGTGGCTCCGATCCTTGGTACATGAAGCGTGTCGTAGATTACATAGTCGCCAATAATAGTCACATGATATTCGATATGGATAGAGCATATCCTATGGGAGCTATTAATCCTAGGCCCCCATTATTTACATGGTCTCTCGCATTGGGAGGAATGTTATTATCCTGGATTTTAGAATCTGAAAATACCGCTTCCGTTGTCTGGTGGAGCCTAGCCTCAATGCCCGCTGTTTATGGAGCGTTAGTGGTATTTCCGGTGTCAGGAATTGCAAATAGAATTTCAGGTAAGAAGGCGGCAATATTATCTGCATGGCTCATTGCATTAATGCCGGGGCATATCAGCCGTTCTACGTTCGGCATGGTTGATCACGATTCATACGCTATTCTCCTATTATCAACCGCATTCTATTTTTGGATAACCTCTCTATCACATATGAATCAAGATAGATTCTTCAAAAAAACCTCCCCAAACCCTCTTTATATTATTGCGGGCATCAGAGAATCATGGGTAAGAAGTCCCAAAGTTATGGCAAACGCCACTTTGGCTGGCATATCATTTGCAATAATGGCATTAGGGTGGAAAGGTTTCGTTTACGGGCCAGCAATAATTTTCCTAGTATTTTCTTTACAGTTATTATTTAATTTATTCCGCTCCAGAGACAGCATACAATTAAATTCAGCTAATTTACAAATGCTGATGACTACATTAATAATTCCATTGCCCTTTTATGCATGGCCTGGTTTAAACCTAGTTTCTGATCCAAACGGACTACAGCCGCTATTCTACATCATTGGATTTTCTATAATTCTGGGATGGGTTACTTGCTCTTTCAGAGATAAACCGTGGCTACTAGTCTTAGGTGTAGGGGCCTCGCTAGTATCTTTTGTTCTATTGATTTTGTTTATATTACAAGATTTAGACATATACGCAGGTTGGGACATACTCTTCACAGGAGGATTTTACTTTGATAAAAATAAGATTTTCGGAACTATCGGAGAGGCTCAAGCACCAAGCAGAGGAGTATTATTTGCATCATATGGCCCTATAGTAGCTCTAATTGCTTTATCATGCGCATTTGTATTCCTATGGAGAGGTGCAAAAACCAACAATGGTACCTTTACTCTGCTTGGATCATGGGGAATTATATCTACCTACATGGCTTGGTCAGCAGGAAGATTTATCATAAACGCAACTCCAATAATGGCTATTTTAGGTGGAATAGGGATATCGATGCTTTGGAAGTCTTCAAACTTCTCCAAATTTTCAAAAGATTGGCGGAACTCAGGAATTGGGACTCCTAGGGCTAGATTCCGTTCATTATGGCCTGCTACCAAGAGTAATGTTGGAGTCCCAGTTTTGGCCATTATCTTTATGTTAGTATTTTCTCAACATGTAACATATGGAATTGACTCTGGAATTCCCAGGGGTTCGGATTATTCTTCTGATGTCGATCAAACCATATACGACATAACTCCTGATATCTTGAGGACAAAGTTACTAGGTTCCTTTTCAATTCTAGATAGCTCTGATTATGATCCTAATACTGCTTCCGGTTTACAATACGTTGGAACATTCGGGCCAAGTTTCAACGGTTATGGTTGGAATGACGCATATTCATGGCTTGAGCAACAAGATTCTGAAATAGGTTTCAGCGAAAGGCCAGCATTTGTTTCTTGGTGGGATTATGGATTTAGCGCATTAGCCCACGGTCAGCACCCTACTGTAGCAGACAATTTCCAGTCAGGTATTCCTCATAGTGGAGGAATGCTCCTTTCACAAGGGCAAGAAGATACTCTTTCGCTTTTCATTACAACTCTAGCTCAAGGAGATATGAGATATAATGGTGTACTTAGTCAGGAATTTTTAGATGCATTATCTAATAACATGAATGAACTCCAACTTCAAGAATTTGCAGATATTATGGCAAATACAAAATCATCGTTTGTTATTGACCATTCAATGAAAGTATTAGCGATAAACAATGGGGTGGAACTACTCAGTGGTTCAATAGTTGACTCAGACGGAATTCCAACAGAAAATACTGAATATATTGTTATTTCTGAAAATAGAGATATTACCTCATATGACAATAATTTATCTGCTGCCATATCGAATTTTAAACAGCAAGGAGGACAAATGTCAGAATCTTTGACTGAGTCTGATTTATCGCCCATTTACTATGATATTGGGGGTTATAGATACACAACAGATTTGATAGATGATTTTGAGTCGGCATCAACCACCATCCATAGAACAAATTCTAAATTAGCCATATCAAGAGCCTTCTTGGTATCTTCATTTACAATGGATGAATTAGTCGATATGTACCATGCTATTTCTACAACACTCACATATTCGATTCAAAATTACGAAGATAGCTTAGGGTCCAATATCGAAAGAAATAATGAAATCAGGTATTTTGCAATCGATAACAGACTATATCCACTTGGTGGCTCATATTATGACGATTACTCTTATCATTATGGCCAAACTACTGGGATATTTCATGCACCAACTGGATTATCTGGTTTAGACATGGACAATTATGTTAAGACGATGTATCAAACGCAACGTGGGGCAGATAATGCCATAGTTCCAATGACTGCCCAAGAATTTAATGATGCATATTTACGAGATCTAGAACTTCAACAGAGTGGTGCAATATCTGATGCTTCACAAGTTATTAGGTACACAGACATCGACTATCAGCATACATCCAACTTCTTCGAGACAATGGTCGCTAGAACATATGTAGGGTATGGAACGTCTACATTAGGACTCCAAGGGGATGCCGAAACGCCTTCCGTTTGGTTTAGTCCACAGTCCACAGGACTTACAGGTGCCCCAGGATCATATTTGCAGAACGCTTGGGCTTTACCCGGTGCTATGATGAATCACATGGTTATCTCAAATTGGTATGATGATGATTATGATGATGATGGGTTAGACAATCTAGAGGATCCTTCAAAGTGCTACGATTTAATTGAAAGTCCTACAATTGGCAACTCGTCAACTGGCGATTCTTCAATATTTTTGAATGATGGATCGTTGTTCCCCATGGAAGGAGGAGCATATCTTTACCATCCAAATGGGAATATTTCAATAAAATGGACTGGTAAATCTGGTAATACATTATCCGGAGTTACGGGTATCACCAAGGATATCAACAATGGTTCATTACTCTCACACAACCCATCATCACTCTGCGGTAGCATCTATGATTCGAATAGATTTGTTAAAATCCTCAAATATTATAGTGGTGCAACCATTGAAGGAACAGTCTCTTTGGATGGTATTGGCGTTGTTCCTAATGCACGTATCCTTGTAGAAAGGGATGCGTTTAGTGGCGAGGAAGTCGCGGATTTGCAAAATAACGTTGTTGATAGAGACGATAGGACATATTGGATTCCCATAGGATACTCCGACGCTGATGAAAATGGAGACTTTACATTGACAGTTCCGGCAGGAAAAATTCGTATATCGGCGTATATCGGTGATGTAGATTTAGACTCTGCTAGGGCCGCAATAATGACTTCAGATGTAGGCTCAACAATGGGAGAATTGACCATTGAAGAAAATACCCAAAGAATTACTAATCCAATAACAGCAATTTTAGGAAATGTTGCAGGAACAACTTGGCTTTCAGAAACCATAGTAAATGTCTCCGGACTCCAAGGTCACAGCAATGGTGCAGATGTTATAGATGTGGAATTAGTTGTAACTCCATCTTCTTCATCAGGAGTCCTTACGTGGTCAGGTAATGGAGATTTCAATGGTCAACCAATTAAAGATGCAAAAGTCATCTTGACTCCTTCCTCTGATGAAATTATCATGGATCCATACACACTAACAACATCAAATGGAACTGTTGAAGGTGAAGATTTGCAGTTTCAAGGAACAGGAGAAGTATTGTTTACCGGAATAGGAAGTGTCCAATCCGACAGTATTTTGTCAGTTTCCAATTTTACAGGTAATCATACTCAAACCGTTTTCAATAATCATAGCATTACTGGAGATGGACTATTCACGGGAGTAGGATTATTGTCTAACGGGATTATTCATGATGAGGTCACAATTCCCGAATGTTCGGCACTAGATGAGATTTCTATTCCTGAAGATTCTGAAATATGTATAAAAAACGATGGTAATTACCTTTTAAACGGTGCTTTTAATGCTTCAGGTAAATTTACTTCTGAGGGAATATCAACATTCACTAAAACACTGGACCAAGCAACAGTCATAGGATCTGGATTGTTTTCAGTTGATTCGTCATCTTCTATTGACACCTATGGGATAATAAATGGTTCAGGCACGTTCTCAGGATCCGGTGTTTTTAGTGGCCCAATGGTCCAACCTGGTACTTTCAACGTAGACAATGCGATACCTGGCACCTATGATGTTTCAGTACTATTTGAGGATGGAACAATAGTAAATTTAACCTCCCAGTTCATTGTTCAATTACAAAATACTCCTATATCCACCCCTATATCGGTATCCGGAGGTACAATAACCGGAGATTTACTAGATGCTTTAGGAGATGTAGTCGATACAGCCATATCTCTAACACATCTTAATGATTTGGAAAGTGATATTTATCCAACTGAGGACTGTGAAATAATTAATTTCGCACCTTGTCTAATATATCCAGATGACTCAGGTAGAATTTCTTTTGGGCCTGTAATACCTGGCACATATAATGTAGATATAGATGCCGACGCCGATGGAATGTCAGAAATATCAGTAGTTTATGATTTTACACCTGATTCTCCTGTTGACTCGATAATTCCTTCACCTATACCAGATACGTCAGATATATACTTTACACTTTTGGATGAAAACGTGCCATTGGAGAATCTGAATATTTCACTATACTTAGCTACAACACCAACAAATATTGTAGATGCTAAATTCGATGCAATTAATTCACAATATTTCATTGAATTAACTCCTGGATCATGGATACTTAGTCATAGTTTAGACGATAATAAGCAAATATGGACTACTATAGAAGTTGGGTCAGAGGATCTAGATATGGAGATAGAATTTGAAGTTTCTAAATTAATAAACGGTTCTGCAAGTTTTACTAATATTGATGGTCTTACGAATCCATTACCAAACCATCCAGTAAAGTTTTATTGGGGCGAAGGTCTTTCTACATCTGTCGATACTGACGGAGATGGTTATTTTTCCGTTTCCCTCCCGGTCGAAGCAGTAGTCGATGCATCAATAATATATACATTGGATAATGCATACTCCTCTAATGTAAGATTCACAGTAAATAATGATTTAGAAGATAGTCAAAGTATGGATATAATTGCCAATAAATCTATTATCGTGGACGGTACACTAAGTATTGATGCAATTGGTAATTACCTCACAACTAACCTTCTAGACTGGAACGAAGTTGAAATCGTTGCTAAGAATTATCCAATTGATATTTCTAATCCATCATGGAGGGCTTCAGTCGATCAAAGTGGAGCATTCCGTATGTTTTTAGATGAAGGAAATTGGATTTTCAGTATAGAAAATACTCTCAATTTATCTATGATGAACTCCCAAGATGTAGTAATAATAAACGATACATCGAAGAACGTAGACTTACTTGTTAATTCGGAATCAAGCAAGATCACCATTGACTTCTTTTTAGATAGCAGCAAAGATGGTAATATGTCGAATGGAACATTAGTAAAATATCCATTTGCTATAAAATCAGATAATCCATTTATACCCACTTATGAAGTTTCTCTTGATAGCGAAGATTGGGTCTCAGAGGGAACCGTCGAAGTTAATTTAACTCCAGGATCGTATTCTATTATTATTGATAGGGCAAGCTCTTCATCAGGAGATTTATTTGATACATTACATAATTCTGATGAAAAAATCAATGTAGGACTGATATCAAAAGAAATAACAACATCAATCGCCTTCACCCCTGAATGGTTAACTAATATCACATTGATGAATGAAAGCGGAGGCATCATGCCCGACCAATTAGTAAGATTTATCGACTCTGAATCAGGTTGGCTACTTTCCTTCATAACTAATTCTAATGGTTCAATATCAACATATGTCCCAGAAGGAGAATGGATAATTACAGTAGATACTATTGAAACTAGCACAGGTGTTTATGAAAGTATTAGATACCCCATAGATATTTCTAGTGAAACTGCAGGAAATTCATTAATACTGAATACATCTGAGGTTGCCCTTGCAAATATAATTTTAACAAGTGGAGAACAACCATTGGTAAATGCACAATTAGAATTAACCAGTGAAGATTTAGGAAGTTTAGATTCTGCTTATTCTGACGAACAAGGAAGAATAGAATTAAAGATACAACCAGGAGCTTGGAGTGTTGAACTTAATTATACTGATATAGATGGTATCATGTGGATTATCAATAAAACACTAATCTCAGCTGATCTCCTCTCACCAGGACAAAATCCTGACATTAATATCGATGTTAATAAATTTGTACAACTGAAAGGAACAGTATTTTGGGATTTAAATGATAACAATCTACCTAACAATGGTGAAGGCGTGTTTAATGTATCTGTCTCACTCTCATCTGATGATGAGTATAAATCCTTAACAACTGATAATCAAGGAAATTGGGATATATATTTACCATTTGCTAGCACATGGTCAATTTCAACACAATTAGATGGTTTCAGTGATGAAGTGAGCTCTGTATCATTACTTGATAATTCCCATGTAAAAAATATAGAGATTGTGGCCGGTGTTGTTCAAATATCTGGCACAATTACATATATCGATGATACTCAACTACAAACTATATCCGACGATATAGAAATGATATTGCTTCCTGCGTCTGGAATTATTCGCGACAGAATCATACCAATCAAGGTACTTGATGACGATATGATTTGGCATGGTGAATGGAATGCTATGGTTGAACCCGGAGATTGGATTATGTGGAATACTGTGGATTCATTAGATAATACTCCGTATTTAGTTTCAATGAATTATATAGATGTAGGCGTAGATGGAGCAATTACAAATTCTATCCTATCCGTTGGTGGTAAATTAATTCTTGATACAGAATGGCTAGATTATGATGGCAATTCTAACTCATTAATGGATTTAGATTCACACAACATTGTCCTCAGTTCTTCCAACTCACAAATAACATGGGACGAGACATTAAATCCTAACGGGATGTTAGAGTTGATCTTACCTCAAGGGACCATAGACGCCTCCAGCTCATTTAATTACACTCAAAAAGATAGAGTAATGGATTATTCAGGAGGTAAAGGGGTTACCATTAGATCCTCTCAAGATACACCAGTTACCACATTAGAAATAATTGTTATTAAAAATCAAGAAATTTCTATAACGAACACTGGGCAAAATAATATGGATCTTTATCTATCCGATACGTCATGCGTATCTGATTGTATTTACGATCCTGTTTTCATCAATTTGAGTCTGGAATATCTTGGACATCAGTCTTATGATAATTATACAGTTAATGGTTTTGTACCAGGTGCAGATGGTTCTTTATGGTTAGTAGAATTCAAACAAGAAGATGGAACATGGGCTCCGAATACCTTTATTGATATGGGGTTGGATAACTCTGTCTCAATAATTAATTTTGAAGTTCGAATTACTCCACCAACTGTTGATGAAGCCCATCATTTGATAAATGGCCATCAAATAAAAATATCTTATGCCACGTTGGACGGTTATGTTAATGAGCATGTAGTATTAGTCAATGTTCCCCAAAAATATTCCTTCACCTCGAATGGATTCTCAAATGATATATATGGTATATCTTTAAACGAATTACTAAGTATAGACATGCCTTTCAAAAATGAAGGTAATGGTGATGATGTATTCACCTTCGATTACATTATTGAATCATCAGAGGATTGGACTATATCTGGAATAAATTCCCAACCAGCTTCACCGTTTAGTAATGGCTCAACATCCGTATCAATACTACCTCCAAGTAATATCAGTGATGATGAATACACATTAAGGTTAATAGTTACAGATGATAATAATAATACCTATGGCCCTTATACTACTTTAATTGTTAAATCAAGCCCAATATTATCATTATCAGCAGACTCTGACATACAACTCCTCAGCGGTGACACAGGTCCAATTTCCGGCGATGTAGCTACTTATCTGGTAGTAGTAAAAAATACTGGATTAATAGATGCTTCTTCCGTAGAATTAAACGGTGTGTTATGCTCTGATATTGGTTGTAATAATTATATGGGCGTAAATGGTTCTGATGTGAACAATGTACCAGCAGGAGGTGCATCAACTTTCTATATTAATATGGATTTCTCTGATGTCGATGTAGAGAAATACTTTGTACAATTCTACTTTACTGATCAACCAAGAGTGGAAACTGTTTCTTGCAGTCAATTACTTAGTAACAGCATAGAATGTGTTATGGAAGCGCAAGTCCTGACACCTGGTGATGATACTGAAAACAAAATTTTAGGTTATATTATGGGATTATTGCTGTTAATTACATTATTATACATTATTAGCCGTTCTACAAGAAGGCCCGGGGCTCCATTCTGAGTTTGAATATATGTGTCATTATCTTTAAACCCTAGAAATTAAAATGAAAGGGATTAGATTGCAGCCTTTAGAAAACTTAGAACTTCTGCCTGAGCCAGACGATCCCAACATATTGACAGCTATTGATAAAAATGCACCAGGTTATATTGGTGAAATTTACGGATTAAGTGACATTGATGCAATTAGATTAAGGAGGTACTTTGTACCTATTAAGAAATTTTTATGGCCGTGGGGCGCTATTGTATTTACCTTATTTGTTTCATTTTTAATAATTAGCTGGCCGATTATAAATCCATTGTTATCCGCAGCATTACCAGATTCAGAATGGGCCTTTGAGGATACAGGAATAAGGGAAATGCATGATGAAGGCTATTATGGAAGTGGAATCAACGTCTGTATGGTTGATACTGGTATCGACATCAAACATCCTGATTTATCTCACTTAAATCTCTCAGGTTTTAGAGATTTTTATGCCCAAGACCATTACAATATAAGGGACATAGGCAGTAATTACCATGGTACCTTGATGGCAGGACTACTTGTTGCCAATGGAACTTTATTTGGTGCTGCACCTAAAGTATCTCTATCTGTTGCAATATCTTTAGGCCCATCCGGTAAATCCGGGCAAGAAGGAATGGTTTCCCAGGCTATAAGATGGTGCAGAATAACTCAAGATGCTGATATAATTAGTTTGAGTTTAGGTGCAAACCCTGGTGAGCGAATCGATGATGAATCAGAAACCTCTTTAGCAGTTCAAGAAGCTATTGATTATGGTATATTTGTTGTAGCTGCAGCCGGCAATACCGGACTTGATGATTCAATACAAGATATTTCAATACCTGCTAACATAGAAGGTGTAATAGCAGTGGCAGCAACAAATAAACAAGGATCAATATGGAGAGATAGTGCGAACGGGGCAGGTACAGATCCATATACTGATTTGGATAGAATATTTCCTAATCAAAAACCAGAAATATCCGCTCCAGGAGTTAGGTTATTGTCTACTTATTCATCATTATCCACAGATCAACTATTCGCTTATTCATCTGGAACTAGTGACTCGACTGTATTAGTAACTGGGGCACTCGCATTACTATTGGAAAAATATGGTGCTGAAATAGCAGGAGAGGATAGTAAAATAAGTTATGATGAACTTATAAGAGTAAAAATAGCACTTGCTAAATCTACGGCTTTAAATTCAACAGATATTAATCATGACCTTCAGGGAGGTTATGGTAAACTAAACGTCATAGATTGGGGTAACCAAATAGTAGATGAATTTGACATAAAATAATCTAATAATATATTACAATCATAGTTCTTTAATCATGCTTTTAGACCCTATCATTAAATTAACACATGCTACCCCGAGTTATATGGGAGACAACACTAAAGCACATAGTACATTATTAGTATTCTTGATGGTTTCAAGTATACTCGTTTTATTAATTGGTCCAGCATCCATAGTTTCTGCAAATAATGAAACTGAATCTGGAACAATAACTGGTACCGAAACATGGTCTGGAGTCCATCAATTAACTGGAGACGTAACAATTGCTACAGGAGCGCAACTCATAATTAACCCAGGTACCACTATATCTATGTCCAATGGAACACATATAGATGTAAGGGGTAGTATTTGTGCTGGAGAATCATCTTGCGGTGCTGCATCTAATGCTAATCCTAGTCAAAAAATAATATTCCAATGGAGTGAACCTTTAATTTCTAATGCGACTGGTGATTGTGTCGGGTTAACTCAAAATAATCAAGAAATATCTATTACAGATCCTTCATGCTATGAAGGGATTTTTATTCGGAGCTCTATTGATTTATCACTTACCGGGATGAGACACGTCACTATTAATGGCGCTTATGGAATTCCACATTTCATAACATCAGTGAATGAATGGAGATATGGTGCTTTGGTTATCGACGGGGCTAGTCCAACCCTGAAAAATTTAGATTTTTCTGACGTAAATACTTCTAGTATTGTTACTACAAATTTAGCACAACCTATACTTATTGATGGATCTTTTACAGTTGGTAATGATCAGGAAAGTAATGTTGGAGGTTCCGCAATACAAATTTACTCATCTGGAACCTCAATAGCCCCATTTACATTAAATAATCCATTATTCAAAGATGGAACCAACAATGGCTGCCAAAATAATGCAGGAGGAAGGTCTGCATTATGGGTACAACAGTCATTTGTTGATATTAACAATGCAGATATCGAAGTTGGTGATTTCGGGATTAGTTTTAGAGATTCAGCAGGAAAAATAACAAATTCATCTATAGATGTTAATTGTATTGGCATAGGCGTTCAGGGAAAGAGAACTGTTAGTTCTACTTCATTCGGATTAGATATAATTAACAATCAAATTGTTACCTCTGAAGGTACAGGTATTTCTACTACAAATAGCGCTTTAGTCGACATCAGAAATAATGAAGTTCAAGGGGCCTCAAGTGGATCCGGAATATCGGTTTCTTCGAGTGTTGCTAAAATTCATAATAATGATATCGGTCCTATCAGCGGTTTCAACGGTCTTTGGCTATATGGATCATTTGAAGTCGAAGCGGAAAACAATACAATTCATGATATTAATAAAGAGCCAGTAATTGCAGGAGAGTATTATTTTTCTGATACATCTATATCGAATTTATATCTTGTAAATAATGAGATTTCTACCGATGGTACAGGTACATGTTCTAGTACGAAATGGTGGGGAGGTGCATTTCAATGCCCTGCAATAATGGTTTTCCGTTCTGGTGCTACAATACATGATAATGATATTTCTGCAGGAACTGCAAATGCTATAATGGCCCAAGGAGCATTATTAGATGTTCAGAGAAATAATTTTGATGGTGCATTAACGGGCGCTTTAATAAAAAACTATAACGATGGATATGCGGGTAGTCAACAGTTTGGCTCATTGGCCTTTTTCTCTCAGAATGTGTGGTCAGATGTACAGATGACATATAATGTCACTAAAAGTGCAGTAACCGTCCAATCTGAATCTATTCCTGCAGCTTCTAGCGGCGAATATCCTGTGAGATTATCTTGGCCGGATCAAGAAGCCTGGCCAGCAAATGGCTTCCAAACTAGCATTACAGTACCTCCGGTAAAAAATTGTCCAGCATGCGATAATATAATTCCTCGTAATTTTCCACTTGCTTTATCAATGGATAATAATTCCACAGTTTTTACTTTTTCCAATCTATCTAATTTGGATACTAATAATATATTCATTGAATCTCAACCAACTCATTATGCAGTACAGGTAAGCAGGGCAGAACTTGTAAGATTCCAAGCACTAATCAATGGTGTGCCTGTATCTGACGCATTAGTTCTAATCGAGGATGCACTGGGTAATGACCTATATTCAATATTCACAGAATCAGATGGAAAAACTCCTTGGTTTTCCCTCCCTTCCAACTTTCATCTAGATTTCAGGGGATTAGGAGGCGGAGATAATCCCGATGGTTTCGCAGATGATGAGTTCGAAGATTCTTGTTCAGATGGTTTAGATAACGATGGAGACCTTACTTTAGATGGGGACGACGAAGATTGTGATTATTCTGCAGGTACGAGGGAATTATCTAGATTCTTTTACACCATTTATCGATTCGGATTCGGTTATGCAGCTGGAGAATTTACGCTAAATGAATCTACGTATCAAGATTCTATAAATTTAGTGAACCTGCCTCCTTCTTTACAAGTAACTCAATCAAATGGGCACTCTTTCAGGAAAGTAATAAATATCACTGGAAGCGCTCATGATGGGCAACTAGCGAATAGTTATGCTTCTAATGAGTTGGCGCAATGGGCTCAGCAAGGTTATGTTCACCATATAGAGGTAAAAGGGCCCTTTACAAATGAATGGTCTGATGTAGAATTTGCCGTAGATGACAGCAATACTAACATTGGAACGGTAAGTAGATTCAATCACCCATTTAGCTCTTGGTATTATCAACTCGATATGTCAGATAAAGAAGAGGGCGACTACACATTCGAATTTCGTTCATTTGATGGTACAGATTATAGTCAAATAGTATCAAAAACTTTCAAATTAAATACCGAAGCTCCAACTATATCTGTTACAACTCCGACATCATTATCTAGCCATTCTGATGACAAAATACATTTTGAAGGTAATTCATTTGACCCTTATGGCTGTCCTCTGAATTGTAACATAGATATCAATTCAATATATATGTTGATCGAGGGTCCGAATTTTCAAGTAACGACTCCAATAAGTGTCAATGAAGATGGCACATGGAGCTGGGATTGGGATTTCAGTGGACAACCCCGTACGTCCGCAGCATTTACTTTTACAGTTTGGGCTTCTGATTCTGATTTTTGCAATGGAATTATTGATATTTGTATTCCTGTAGTTCTCTCTCTAACAGTTGATAATTCAAACCTAGCTCCAACGATTAACATTAATGAGCCAACTAATGGGATAAGACTGTCTGTATCTGAAAAAACTCCTATTACTGGAGTTGCTCGTGACTTCGATGGTAGTGTTTCAAGAGTTGATATTGAGATAAAGGATGTAGGGAATGAATATATCGTAATTCATGCACATTCAATCTCAGAATTTACTGAGAATGGAGAATGGGATTATTCTTGGGATTCATCTCAATTAAGGCATGATTCTTCATATCTATTAAGATTTAGATCGTATGATGGATATGATTTTAGTAGCTGGACCGAACTTCAAATTATAGCCGACAATCCTCCAGATGCAGATAATAACCAACCAACATTTAGCTCTAATGGCTGGATTGATAGTATTATATTGTATTGTGACATCAACTCTAAATCATCTAACCGTTGTACAACTTCAGAAATAAATCTTTTTGAATTTTTTGATGATAAAGATTCAGATATTCAATATATTTCTGTCTATAATGGTGAAGAAGATTATGATGATAATTATGGAATAGTAATAAAAGTAAATAATAATGGTATTGCAACTTACAATCCTACGGATATGAACTTTTATGATACCGATATATCAACATGGTCGCTTACTGACGTCATCTTTGTAGCAACTGATTCCTTTGGTTCGAAAATTAACTCTGACCCCGTATCTTTCAGCGTAGAGCCTGTAGTTTTTACAATATCTACATTAGATAGCAATATTGTTGATGAAGAAGGAGTTATGTTATATTCTGGTTCGGGACTTCCCGGCCAAACAATATCAGTAAGCATAGGTGGAAATCAAGTAAATAGTACTGTAGTATTTGAAAACTCTACTTGGATATTAGGAGTCCCTTCTTCTAGGATTCCAGGGTCATCCGCGACCCCAGTATTTTCAATGGGTGGACAAGATTCAATACCTGTAGAAACCATATTCAAGGGTGAGCAAGAGGAATCAGGATTGCCGTGGGGGATTTTATTCGTTATTATGATTGTAATCATTGGATTAGTAAGCTTTGCATATTTCTTTGTAGAATTAGAAGTTAAAGATGATGATTTAAAAATAACCACTCAAAGCGATTCAAATTTTGGAGAATCTAATGAAGATATTTTAGAAAAACATGCTGACCATCCTGGTTGGTTATGGAATACTAAGGAAGAAGAATGGGTACAAGATCCAGAATTTATAAACGATTAAATATCAAATTTGAATTATTTATATGTTCAAAGCACAAACTTCTTTCACTAACCTTCTTCAATGGTTAACCAAGTCAGCCCATATGGCACAAGCTCCGATGACAAGGCCCGGGGTCCAAGAAAGAATTTTTTTGCACCTTAGGGATTACATTGATCATTCTGGAAAAGTCGAAGTACCATTTGCACTATCGCAAATGGGAATTGCAAATGCGGTAGCTATAGCACGGTCGAATGTACCAAGAGCAATATCAGGAATGAAAGAAAGCGGTCAGTTAATTGAGCGTCAAGCACATGTTACAGGTGTTTCTAGAAAAAGAAAAGCATATTTTCTAACTTCCGAAGGTGCCAAAGTAGCAGATAGTATTTGGGCCAAGGTTTCAAAACAAAACGTGAAGCTTATTCTACCAGATGGAAGATCAGAAAATTTAACATTATCAGATGCAATAGATATCTCAGACCTTCCTTTAAGGCATGTTGATTTCTTAAGATATATGGACGATAATGGAGTTGTTGATTTATCATCACTTTCTCCAGAACTAATTGAGAGAGATCTCTCTAAACATATTGAGAAGCAACTTGTATCATATCTTAATGACCTTCCCAGAACTAGAAGATTTTTTGGCCGAGAAAATGAATTAGAGAATATGGTTGCATTACTTGAAAATCAATCTAATTCAATATTAGTCCCGGGTATTGCTGGAATTGGTAAAACTGCACTTGCAGCAAAATTATTAGAAAGATTTACGCATCGGCGTAATTTACTATACCATAGATGTCAAGACTGGGAAGGCTCTAGAGCCTTTCTGGAAGCATGTGCAGAATGGCTTTCAGCGATCGGTAGTAATGATCTATCGGACTACATATCCTCAACACCTGTGCCTCAATCTTCAATAGCTGTTAATATGATTTGTCAGGGATTACAAGATTCTCCAACCTTGATTGTGATTGATGATTTACATAAAGTGGGGGATGAAACTCTAATTTCACTTTTGAGAGGACTAACACTCAAAATAACAAATCTGACCGAAGTGGGATTAGTTATGTTTTCTAGATCATTTAGAATGGTCGTCCCCGAAGCAGACTCAAGTGGTAAGATTGTAACACTAGTTATACCATTAGAAGGGCTAGATAAAGACTCAAGTAAATTAATTTTAACTGCAATACCCGATCTAGAAAGTAATCAGTTTTCCCACATATTCACCTTGTCAAGAGGACACCCTCTTATTTTAGAACTAATAAATCGAGGCAGTGTTGGTGAGAAATTTCATTCCACATTGGAAGCATTTGTAGATCAAGAAATATTTAGTAGATTATCAGGTCCAGAGAAAAGATTACTTGGAGCAATAGCAGTATTCAGAGAACCTGTAAGACTTGATGCTATTAATATGATAGAAAATGAAACCGATATGCTGGATAATTTAGTTGAAAAAGGCCTTGCGAGACAAACAGATTCAGAATCTTATGACGTCCATGATCTTGTTAGAGAATTTTTAGTTAGATCAATGGAAGATTCATTACGTAACGAGTTACATTCTAATGCAGTTAAGTGGTACAGAAATAAAAGAACAGGAGCGGCAGATACAATAGAGTATATTCATCATTTACACCTATCTGATAATAATGATGATTTGTCCAAAATTTTAATATCTGAAGGGCATGATCTTGTAACAGCCGGACATACTGAATTATACTCTATACTTAAGTCTCTCGAATCTGATGACTTTGATAAAAAAAGTTGGGGACTTATTCGTGAACTAAGAGGAGACATTCTGTCGGTACAAGGTAGATGGGATGAGGCTGAATTAGAATATGATGCCGCTATGAAAAGTATTGGTAAGAACAAGATGATTACAGAATTATCTAGATTACTTTCTGCTAGGGCAGATATAGCAGTAAAGCGTGGTGCAATGGATGATGCACTTGAACTACATCGTAAAGCTTTGGAAATTCAAATCTCAATAAGAGATGCTATAGGCGCTGCTAAATCATATAATAATATGGGCTACATATTTCGAAGAAGGAAAGATACAAGGCACGCATTAGAAGTATATGGAAACGTAGAACAATTATTGAAATCAGAAACTAATCCTGAATTATGTGATGCTAGAATTAGACTTTCTTCAGCCTTTTTAGAGATGGATGAACTTGATAAATCAAGAGAACATGCGCTTATCGCATATGATGAAACGAAAAATAATGGTCAAGATTTCCTCCATGCCCGTTCTCGTGCAGTACTTGGTAGATATTACGCAAAAATATCTGATAATGATCTTGCATTACATCACTATTCAGGTGCATTAGAAGAATTATCAAAACAAGACAATCCTCGAAATGTAGTTGAGGTTTCAATATTACTTGGACAAGTTTTGATGGATGCAGGAAGAAATGATGAGGCTGCTACACATTATCTTGGAGGCCTAGCAGTCGCAGAAGCTAATGATTTTAGGATGATGCAAGGAGAACTCCTTGCCAGATTGGGTGCCGTCGAAACCGATAGGTCTCAGAGAATGAATTACTTACAAAGTTCATTGTCAGTATTCAGAGAATTAGGGGCAGTTGACAGGATGAAAGATGTCCAAAATTCTGTTCATAGGGCTATTATGGGGCATTAAATTATACTTTCTATTTCTTCTGCCCCTAGGTAATGGGTAAATTCAGGACCATTCTGCTTAGATATTGCCATACTACCATTAAATCTATCATCGATATGATAAAGCACTTCACTTTCAGCTATATGTGGAGCATTATTCTTTTCTGATAAATGACACAAAACAATACTTTTTAATTTTGGATGCAATGTTTCTGCCAAGATCTTTCCTGTTTGTAAGTTTGATAAATGCCCACCCCTTCCTGATATTCTACGTTTTAGTGAATCAGGGTATGCACTCATCATTAATCTTTTTTCATCATAATTAGCCTCAATAGAAATATGTTTACACCCATGTAGATGTTTTTGCAATTCTAATGTCCCCTCACCTAAATCAGTAATAAAAGCAGCTTTTTCATTCTTACCTGTATTAGTAATAATTGCAACATTATCTGCATCGTCATGTGGTATAGGAACTGCTATAAAACTCATGTCATCACCGCACTGAACTCTATCAAGATTATTAAATGTCTTGCAGACATTTATTGGTTCCCAACCTAGCCTAATTGAGGTTTCTATATTGCTGTGTAAAACAGAACCCCATTTTTTTGATGCTCTAATTGCAGAATTTGAGTGATCACCATGGTGGTGTGTGACAATAATAGAATCTATGTCGCGGCCTTCAAGGCCAACCTTGGCTAGTTTTTCCTCTGTCTTTTTTAGAGAAAAACCACAATCAATAATTACATTTGTCTCTGCACTTCTTAAAAGTGTGGCATTTCCTCTACTTCCAGAACCTAAGTGGGTTATTTCTAAACTCATCTCTATACACGTTCCGAATCTTAATTAGTCTATCAATCAATTGCATCTATTTATTTTTTAAACATTGTTTTGATCAAAACTAATATATTCGGATACTAATTTTCTTATTCGTCTGAACTACGCTCCATCACTATGATAAATTAATATACGCTCCTTGGAATGTAAAAGAGGTAGCTAGCTATGCGTAAAAAACAAATGAATGCTCTCTTATTATCTCTCTTAATTTTAAGCAGTTTGGCATTTGTTTCCCAGACTAGGCCTCAATCATCCGTTTCTTCAATTGATCCGAATGATGCTGAGGGAGGTAGCCCACCCATTACTGACCAAGATGGAGATATGATTCCAGATATGCATGAATTTATTTTTGGGGATGACATAATTCTTGAATTAAGTTCAACCAATATGGTCATAACTGGTCTTGATTCATATAATTCCACAGATAATATCACGGATCATGACAATGATGGGGCTACAGCATTAATGGAATATTGTTGGCCCTTTACCTTAGACATCTGTCTCGATTCAGAAAAAAGAAATTCCTTAACAGGTAAATCTCCCAAAGATACCAAATCCGGATTACGTGAATACTTAGATCCAAGAATTTCTGATACCGATGGAGATGGATTGCCCGATGGCTATGAAATTTATATGTGCACAAGTGGAGGCGTTGGTTCATTAAATCCTTTAACAAATGCATGGGATTGCTTATATTTTGATCCATTGGATAATCGTGATTTTACTGAAGATTTTGATCGTTGTGAAAAGGATTTTAGCTGGGGATGTGGAGATGGATTTGACTTCAATAAAGATGGCATAATAGATAACGGCGAGAAATTTACAAATACAGAAGAATATTTATTCGGGACCCCTCAAAATTGGGTGACGGAAAGAGATGGGTTGTGGTGTTATGGCGAAATCCCAGGACTCAGTAAATCTTCATGTCAATCAGAATATGAACGTCCAACCATGGATGATGGGTGGCTTGGCACCGATCCTAGATTCTCAGATTCAGACTACTATTCATGGTCAGATTCTATCGCATCAGAACTAACTATTCTTGGTGACGGGATTCCGGATGGTTGGGAGGCTTACAACGGCCTAGATCCAAGAAACTACAGTGACTCGATAACAGATGCGGACAATGACGGTTGGGATGAGAATGGTGATGGTTTTTTGACTCCTGATATAACTACCTCTACATCTCATTGGGGCGAAGAGTTCAGCAATTATGAGGAATATATAGTTGATTTTGACTCCGGTATGGCAGTTTCTCCAGGAATTAAGGGTATGAATCTATTGAATAACGAAGAATCTATGTTGTCCTTTAATCATAATTCTAATACTAAGTTAGTCGATACTTCAATTGTTGACATAATATCAGATACACAAAGAAATAGATTAATAGTTGGTTCAAAATATGGAATTACTGTTTTAGACCCCTTCAGAGAATTATCTACTCAGTTTCAAATAGGGCCGGGAATAGAAATAAATACTATTAAGAAATATGAAATCGCAGATTTTAGCTATCTATTCATAGGTACAAATACTGGATTACAAACATTAAAAATGATAAATGGTTTACCATCAATTGAATCAACATATGAATTTGACCTAGGCCCAATTACAGAGATATCAAAATTAGAAACACAAAGCGGTAATTTAGACTTATTAATTGGTGGTAATGAAAATATCTGGAAAATTAGTCTATATGAAGGATTTGAAAATACTCACTTTACCGATAATAGTCAATTTGTATCTCCATTATCTGAAATGCTTTCGGAATCAAATGTATCGGTAACTGCTATATCTCATGTAGAAATGTATAGCAGAATACCGCTATTATTCATTGGAACGAGTTCAGGCCTCATGGCATGGAATACTACAGATGGTTCCACTGCAATTGGAGATCCATGGTGGATTTTTAATCGGTCGAATGCCGAGTATTTTGTAAATGAAAATTTATACGATTCTTCATCAACATCCAGAGTCAATATCATACAAAAAGAAATGACTGATAGTGACCTCGATGGTTTATGGTTGGGAATGTCTGGAGGGTTATACTTAATCGAACTAGATTTAATAATATCTCAACCAACTGAAGCTTTCAATAATGATAGGATGCTAAATATAGAAAATATTTTGGACGGAGCTAACGATATTAAATCGATTTTTTCACATCAAGGCAAAGTGTTCGTAGGTTCAAATTACGGATCTTGGTGTTTGGAAGGTAACGCTGAACAAGGTATCTTAGGAATGTACCTTAATCAATCAGTAATCCCTGGATTGGTCACCTCATTCGCACTATTGGAGAACAATGAAGAAGATTGGATATTTGCAGGAATTTCACCTGGTAAATTTATGAATATAGTTCCATTAAATCCAATTTCAAATGACTCAGACTTAGATGGAATGCCGGATGGTTGGGAATATATCAATGGGCTAGATCCAACAGATCCATATGATGGATTACGCGATTTAGATAATGATGGAGTACAATACATATCTGAGGAAGGAGTTCTATTCGATAGACTATGGACAAATTTAGATGAATACCGTTTTAGTCCTGTTTCAGATCTTGGTATAAATAGTACTGATCCAAGAAATATAGATTCTGATGGAGATGGTTTATCAGATGGAGAAGAATATTGGGGATGGTTTCCAGACTCTACTTATTTTGATTGCCATTATATGAATACAGATTATATATGTGACGAATCAACTGGTAATGATGCTTTGAAAGTACATTTGGAAGGCTGGCTTGGTTCCGGTACAGGAGGAGGTACAGATGTGCCAACGGATCCTACCAATCCAGACAGTGATGGTGATGGAATGCCCGATGGATGGGAGATTAAAAACAGGAGATGGATTGGTGACGAGTATACCGGAGGAAATATTTGGACCCTTGATCCTTTAAATCCAAATGATGCGTATCAAGATGCAGATGGAGATGGATTAGACAACGTTTGCGAGTATGAGTGGAGTAATTTATTGGATCAGGCCAAAAGAGAAGGATTGGCATCTCATGGCGAATCTTCAGATGCTGCGAATAATTGGTCATACACCGATCCCAATAATATCGATTCAGATGGTGACAGCCTACCCGACGGTTGGGAGGCAAGATATATGTGTAATTGGCCATCAAGAAATTCAGGGATTAGTCCATTGAATGGGTCTGATTACCTTAATAATCCCGATGAAGATGGTTTTGACGTAAACTATGATGGAATATTAAGTTTGGATGAACAATTGGTTAATTGGATGGAATACTATCTGAATAAAGAAATTTTACTCGAAACGTCAACATCTTCGGGAATTGCCTATCCTAATAATTTTATAACCAATCTTTCACATTTCTCATGGGAAGGATTAGAGTCAAATTCTTTTGGCACCCAATCCAGTCTTTTTTACTCAGCATTAACTGATGGAATAATTTTAGATGATATTGGATCATCAAATCCTCTCAACTCTGATTCAGATAGGGATGGTATGCCAGATGGTTGGGAGTTCTTTCACTCAAGATGGAGTTTATTTGATCAAGATTGGTCACTAAACCCAGTCAATGAAAAGGACAGTTTAGGAGATTTTGATGGAGATGGGATGAATAATTGGGAGGAGTATAATTCTATCGCAAGTGAATCAAATGAAATCAATGATGCCATATCATCTCCTCAATTCTTCCTGATGAATGTTGCTGGAGAACTTACCGCTATGCCGTGGATCGGAGCTGAGTCGCCCCTATCTTTTGGTAATTTTATCTCTCATAGCCAAATTAACAAATCAGGTTATACTGCGGACCCGAATAATCCAGATACAGATGGTGATGGGATATTAGATGGAATAGAATTAATATTTACAAAATGGAATTCTACCGATGGAAGATGGACACTCAATCCCTTGGTCCCGGGTGATGGAAATTATGATTCTGATTATGATGGAATCTCCGATATAGTGGAATTAAATATGACTTATAACAATCCAGCCAATGGCGGGCTATCTCCTTCTGATGCACCTAAATTTTGGGTCGAAGCAGAAACAATTAACCTTCAAGAGTCAATAAATAGAATTTATAGAATTTTATTTGCCAAAGAAGGTAGGGCCTCACTAGCGATGGATCAATTCATAGATTGGGAATCTGGAAATAGTCCAAAGCCGCTTATTGAATCCATGTTCGGAATGACAGATCCCAACTCTGTTGACACGGATAGGGATGGAATGAGTGATGGATATGAGTACTGGTTCACAACATGGAACCTAGAGGAAAATTCTTGGTCTATGAATCCCTTAAGTGACCATGATGTAAATATAGATTCAGATTTAGATTCATATGATTGTAACGGTGATGGTGAGATTACTGATTCAGAATCTTATGATAATTTGGCCGAATATGATGCGAGGATATATGGGAAGAGAATAGCAATTGATACAATGCCAAACGGTTCCGGACTAGTTTCTTATGGGATGGATGCTATTATTGCCCAGATCGAAGAGAATGGATTATCAAAAGATGCAGCTAATGCTATTTTATATTCAACATTTTCTTCAAAAAGTCTAGCTTCATCAGAAAAGCTCGGATTGATAAATCAAATGAATTATAATAACTTCAATGTATCATTAGCTGGAATAAGTGATCCCAACGATAGCGATTCGGACAGAGATGGGATGCCCGATGGTTGGGAGTACTGTTATTCTATTTACGGCGAATTTTTACCACTAAATGCATATAGATGGTCAACGAACCCAATTAACCCATTAGATGTAAACTATGACCCAGATGCTGATGGATGGTATGATAGAGAAATTAATGATATTCCTGCAGAACAAGGAACATGGTCGAGTAGGGAATTTAATATTGGCCCTAGCAATAATCAAATAAGTCAAGGAACATTAGAACTATATTTCAATAATTTAATGGAATACAATAATGGTACTAACCCTCTGAATAGCGATACAGATTCAGACTCTATACTAATGGTACCAATTTTTGAAAATGGAATATTATTGAATTATATTAGGGACGACAGCTTATCGGATGGCCGTGAAATATTCAAATATGGAACAAATCCATTAGATAATGATACAGATGGAGATATGATGCCTGATTTTTACGAATTTTATAGAGGGTGGAACGAAACAAACGATAATTGGTCTTCTTTGTTAAAAATTGCCGTAGATTGGTATCAGGTTACACCGACTAATTGGAAACCTGTCGATGTATCCAAAGGATACATTTCTCGTCCTAACTTGAATTGGACTTGGTTTACTCACGATCCTACAGATTCTAGTGACGCTGGACAAGATGCAGATAATGACGGAGAATGGGATTGTTCGTCAGGAATCTGTAATTATATACCTTATACAAACTTTCAAGAATATTATGCAACAGTTAACGCTACATTGTCATCTCCCTCACTCGTTAGGGCCGCAGGCCTCTATGATTGTAGGGGAGATGTTGTGGAGGAATGGTGGCAATTACGTCAATCATTACTGGGAACGTGTTCTGGTAGTAATTCTGTAATATCTAATTATTTACGTATGAATAAAATAAATAATGATGATAGTTTGTATTCTCTAATCATTAATGATAATGATGAAAATTATGAAATAATCAATACTACAAATGACATAATTCTAACAAATGGCGCTTGGTCTGACGAATACAATCGGTTTGCAGGCGATCAATTTCATTTGCCCAACATAGGACTTGGAGAATTTGTATATGGGTGGTGGAATATCGATATTGATGGAGATATGATTGCAGATGGTACAGATCCAAGTAATTGGGATACTGATGGAGACTGGCTAAATGATTTCTTCGAGATAAATGATGACTTATTGGATGGAATCAGAGGTAATAGTGGTTCTCCTATTAGATATGATGATCGTACGACATAGAGTTCTATTAATGTCGTACTTCTGCGACCTTCTATGGATGAGTCTCAAACCATACCACCACTAGACTCTCCCATTGAAGAAAAACTATTGTTCTTACAAGAAAATATGGTTAATTTCATTAATCAATATAATTTACCACTTGTTGAAGTATCATTAGTTGTTTCCAAATATATCAGAATCTTATCTGAATCATTAGATTCTAAAGCAGAACAAGAAAATGAAGAAATCCCATATTCTAAAATGGCAAATCCCAATATAGATTTAAAAACAAAATCAGATGTAAAATTCAATTTCCCTATGGAAACAGTTCTAAAAAATGTTGATGTGGAACGAATGGACATACTAGATACGATAATTAGAACAATTATTAATTCTACTGAAACTCCGTTTATCAATGTAATATCTTTACTAAAGGATTGGGAATCTCTGATTATAACTCAATTATCTAAATCTACAAAACCTGGCCATTTATTTAGTCCGATAGAATTGCCAGAAAATTTTTAAATCGTTATCTTTGTTTTGAAGCAATTATCTTATTTGAAATCCACCATGAATCTATAATTGACCAAATATATAATATTGGCCATAAAACTATTGACAATATTAATGGCAATTGTATCAAAGTCCAACCAAATGCTTTATTATTTTCACCGTTAAAGTGTTGCCCAAGATATAAAAATGGTATTATCGATATTAATATGGAGAATATTGGCCTAAAAGTTCCCCAAGGCCCTATCCCGCCACTCATTTCATGCCAAATAACGCCCAACACCCCAATAGGATTTACCTTGGGTTCAGAGGGCTGTAGACTTACTGTGTACTCTTCTTCCATGAAATGCGGAAGAAGTCGTTGGCAATCAATTTAACCTCCAATTAGGCTATAATGAGTCACTCTTCTTCGGAATCTTTCGCTATAGTAGGATTTCCAAACTTATCAAACCACTCAACAGGCTCCCCGTCCCCTCTCATTGCAAATTCATCATCCATTTGCCTTGGGATATCTTCTCTTCCATGATGCCATGTTTGGTCCTCTAGCCAAATTTCTAAATTATCTTTTTCGAGCGTAATATTCAGTAATCCTCCTAGTGGCTTTCCATCAAGAATAAAACTAATTTTCCCTTTAATTGAGGCTTGTCTGGAAATCATAAATGTGGTTATATTTACATTTAAATTTTTAGTCATAACATCAAATGCTGTATCTAATATTTGTTGTCTACTAACTGCTTCTTTAAAGATACCAAAATTATTTGAAATTCCAGTAAAATTAATTATCTTTCTTTTTGCCGGAAATGATTCATCATTGGGGACTAAATCATACTTTAAATCAGGAAAAATATTTGTTATAGATGATATGACTGCATCTGAATCTTCATAAGGCATTATTTTAGTATTGATTGTAATGATTAAACTCATAATTCTTTTCCTCATTATGGCCTGATGTTAATTAGTTTTAAAGATTCATTTATGCAAACAGTTGAAACGATAAATAGATATCCATGAAATATGGAAAGGCGCTCCCCGCTAATTACTCTAGGACTATTTTTATTTCCATTAGTTTCATTAATTTCTTTGCGGTCAATTCTCCCAACTATTGATGAAGTATTATCAAATGATATTTATTATAAGTTTTTATCATATATTATTGCAATATTAATTGGCTTATTTATTTCATCAAAATACAGAGTAATCAAAGATCATGAATATCACCGATCAAAAGCAATCGGTAGATTATCTAAATCATACAAATTAGATGAAAAAGGTGCATGGGATAATAAAGAAGATAGTATATCTGACCTCAAAATTTTGGGAATTAAAAAAAATTCTATAAGAATGAATAAAAAAATAGATACGTTAATGTCAGGAAATATTGGTTCTCTAAATAAAGAAATGAATGAAGAAATAATTGAAAATATAACTACAGAAAATTTTGAAAATTTATATATTAAATCATCTGATAAAGAAACATTAGACAATGACAAAAAATTAATATCAAGTATGATAATAACTATTAAGAGTAAATTTAATAAAATGATAAATAAAGCAGCATTAAAGAAATTTAATAATGATAAGAAAAATGAAAATAATCTATCAAAAAAAGTAGATAATATAAAAATTAATGATAAATGGGGTGTTAAAACACCTTCGTCTTACTCAGAAGTGGTTGAATGTGAAGTGTGCAAATCTCTCAATTATTTAGGCAATAATTACTGCGATTCTTGTGGGAATTACCTTTCCTGAAGGGGAACGGTTGAAAAAAGTCCCTATGGGTTGGAGGGTTGAGTTGCTATGGCTAACAAGCGTGATTACTATGAAGTATTGGAGATTTCTAAAAATGCTAATGATTCTGAAATTAAAAAATCTTTTAGAAGTCTAGCGCGAAAGTATCACCCTGATAAAAATCCTGATAATCCCGATGCAGAAAATAAATTTAAAGAAATCCAAGAAGCATATGCAATACTCTCGAGCCCCGAGGAACGTACTAAGTATGATACTTATGGCCATAATAGGCCAGGCGGTTCGCCATTTGGTCCAGGAGGTTTTCAAGGTGTAAATATAAATATAGATGATTTATTTGGTGGGGGGTTTGAAAGTATTTTTGGACAAATATTCGGGGGTTCCAGATCAAATAGGAGAAACAGAGGAGGAGATTTGCTAATCCGTCATATAGTGCCCTTTCAAGCTGTTATCGATGGATTGGATGATGAAATAGAGATTGAAGCCCTAACTTCTTGTACAAAATGTAATGGTATAGGAACAAAAAATCCAGATGCAACAAAATCTTGCCCATCATGCAATGGCCGTGGTAGAATTCAGAGAGTTGAAAGAGTAGGGCCATTCGCTCAACAAGTAGTTTCAGATTGTCCTTCTTGTAATGGCACTGGTACTATTGTGACGAATCCATGTGATTCATGTAGGGGAGAGGGTAGACATAATCAATCGAAGAAGATCAAATTTTCAGTGCCCAGGGGAATTTCAAATGGCAATCGAATTAAAATTACCGGACAAGGCGAAGCAGCGAGAGGAAAAAATGGAGTCAATGGAAATTTGTATATAGAAATAGAAGTTGAAGATCACCCCTGGTTCGAAAGGGATGATTCTGATATTTTAATGGCCTTACCTGTCAATTATTCTGACCTCTTATTGGGTACGATTATAGAAATTCCTCATGTAGACGGTAAAAATCTTAAGATTAAAATTCCCTCACAATCGAGGCCAGGAGATACTATAACGATTCATGGAAGGGGTCTACCTCATATGAGATCGAGTAGAGGCAAAGGGTCCGTTACTATATTACTAAAGTTAGAAATGCCAGATAAAATTACTAAGAATATAAAGAAACAGCTAATAAAATTAAGGGAAGACATCACAAATCAATCATCCACATTGGAGAGTAGGATAACAGAAGAAGCAAATAAAAGAAGAGGAAGTTAATTATTCCTCCTCACTCCAAGTCACTGCTCGCCTAGAGGATGATGCTACGGGCTTCCCATCAACTAATCCCGTCAACTGAAAATCTATTCTTCGAGGTTTTTTCTTCAGTTTAATTTTGATGAAGATATTATAATTTTTGAACAACGTATTTAGGAATATCTCATCCATATCAAATAATTTTTCCGGAGTGACTTCACTTATTTCTATCGTAGGACCTTCTGATGCAAATATTCTTATTGCGGCCATATCCCATTTGACACTTGTATTAATTCCTAACAGTATATCCGTTTTTTTTGAATTAATCTTCCACATACATATTTCAATTTGATTCGTCATATAACTAAGAAGCGGGTTACCCCACTCTTCAATCACTATTTTCCATGGACTATCGCCAAGTTGATGTAGCGACGAAATAATAACTTCCTTGTCCAAATTATCCGATATTCTCCTTCTCAAACTTGTCAAGCGATTTAATTCATGCTCTTCTAAAATGACTTTCTTTGATTCTCCTCTTATATCATTCCTATTCCACCAAATAACTACTATCATTGGAGAAAGGAACATTACTCCAACAAAAATATAGAAATTAGTAAATAGATTTGATAGATCTTCTAATTCTGCTGAGTCATAATAATAATCCTCCATTTCAGGCATTATGAAACTATATTCCAAATAGCTAGTATCGCCATTCACTTTTTCTATTCTTAAAGCATGAATTCCCTCAGGGGCAATAATTTCGGTTCCATTAGTATAATTCATTATCGCTCCAGTTTCCTGGTTTAGAATTAAAATAATAATATTTATTTCTCCTTCTGTTTCGTTTAAATATACGTAGGAGCCATTTGTATTTTTTACTTCAAATGCGTAGATATCTATATCATCATTAATTCCCATTGTACCTATGTAGTTATTAGTATCATAATTTATCAACGTCCAATTATCATTAATATTGCCGTCAACCCAAATTTGGTCTGGAGCATCTCCAATCTTCCCCCCATCTCCAAAAGTATTTGTTTGCAATCCAATCATCCACGACATCGACAGATTACTTCTTATTCTAAATTCTATAGACTCAACTTTATCATCTAAATATATTTCTTCGGGGCAAAATTTAGTATTTTGGTCATAGATCTTCAATCTATTTTCTATCTCATGGATAATTATTTCAATATTAACTTCTTCTGTAAACTCACATACTGGGAATATAGTCATTTTTTTTCCAACATTAATCTGAACAGAATCTCCATTTATATCGGATGAACCAATATGGCCAAAATAATAATTACCAAAATCTAATGATGGCCCATGATCCCAGGGATTGTTTAATTCTCTTTGATCTGGAGATTCCATACTTGCATCATATCGAACTATTTTAAATTGATAAGGAGAATAAGACATTACTTCGGATGGAACTATCCTCAGCCATAAATTATTTTTTGGATATTCAAAATACCTCTCTTTATCTTCAGAAAATGATAGATTGTCGAAAGTCAATTTAATTTCTTCTTCACTACTCCACAATTGAATATTCATATGCATAGTAGACATCATGTCTTTAATTAATATGATATCTCCATTATTTCCATTTATTTTGATTACATCTTTATCTAATTCAGAATCTAATGCTCCCGTGTATAAGATACCTTCACTTATGCCTTCTACATTATGACATCTGTCTAATTGACATTCAGAAATAGGATTTAACGTAGGGATATCTGTATTCTGATTATCAGTAAATATATTATTCGGCAAATCCTCTTTTTCAATATTAACATTATCTCCAATTATTATTTTCTCTTTAATTTGACTCATTGTTATATCATGATTAACTATTAACTGCCATGATAATGAACCATTTACAAATCCCGCCCAACTAACTCTATGTAAATCTGTAATATTAAACTGATAATCAAGACCAATAATTTTTAATTCCATATCCTCACAAGCAATTAACTGACACGTATATTCTACAGAAATAGGCCCATGTATTAGTTCGCTCTCATCTATTAAGATAATCTCATCTTCAGTTTGTGCGACTACTGCTGATAACATGTTCATAAGAGCGACTATGCTAATTAATGTCGCCAACACTATTCTTCGCACAACGCCTCGGAAACCACATTACATTAGAATCCTTCAAGCGAAATGCGTCACTGGGTAGCTTATGGAAGAAAGGCCATTGGCCCGCGGAGTCGAAAAAAGACAAAGATTCTCACGTATATTTTCCCTAGGTGATAGGAAAAATACCAAATCTTGGTCTCCCGGAATAATATTAGGGCCCGATGATCCAAGTTTACCAGTTTCTATAGCTCCATTCTTATCTAAACGTGATACATCTACACTTCCCGCTTCTATTTCAATAACTACTAGGGGGAATTTTTGCTACCCATTCGAGGATAAAGAAACATGGATTTCTAAGGAAGGATTAGTCTTGCCTCCAAGCCTTGCAGAATCTGATTCTGGTATTTTTAGCTCTGGTTCAGAAGTAGTCTTGGTTTCTTGGCAATCATTACATCATGATGCCAAACTAAATAAAACTGAACTAGAACCTTCAATAATAGTGCTCGTGGACGCACCTCAATTGGTCAAAAGTAAAGAATTATTAATAAACGCTATAGATATTATACGACGAAAATTTCCTTCATCATTATTGTGGACCCCAGGAATTGGGGGTCCGGACAATTGCTCTTTACTCTCATGGCTAGGGGTTGATTTATTCGATTTATCTAGATCCAGGAACGCTGCCGCTGCTGGCGTTATGCTCACAACTATGGGGCCGAGGGAATTAGATTATACGACTAATGAAAATTCTGATATTGAGTCACAATGTCAAGAATGGGTTAACGCAATTGCGGCAACTCGGGCTGCTATTAGAGAAGGGTCACTTAGGGAATTAGCTGAGCGTCAAAGTACGTCTAGTCCTAAATCTGTTCAACACCTTCGTTTACATGATATTAAAATGGCTAAAGTAGGAGGAGGAGAGGCAGGACTTGCTAGAATACTAGGGCATAAAGCTATACTCAGATGTAATTCTTATACCAGCCGGTCCGATGTCTTAATACAGGATTGGCACAATAGAGTCTCAAATTTACATACTCCACCTAATCACCAAAGCGAGGTATTGTTGCTACTTCCTTGTTCGGCAACAAAGCCATATAGGCTATCGCAAAGTCATCAAAGATTTTCTAAATCAATTAATACACGTGGAATTCATGAAGTAATGGTTACTGCCCCCCTTGGATTAGTTCCAAGAGAATTAGAGGACATATGGCCAGCAAGTAATTATGATATTCCAGTTACGGGAGAGTGGGATTCCGATGAATTAAACATAATTAGGTCGATGGTAGAAAAACTTGCAAAGAGAGTTAATTATTCCCGAATAATCAATCATTCCGGTGTAGTAATTGAAATAGAAGGTGTAGACATTGTAGATACAAGAAATGGCCTAACGGCAGGATCTACGGAATCACTATCCAATCTTTCACTAGAAATAGATAAAGCAATTAAAGATTATAATATTCCCAAGATGAAAGAAAGTTTACACCGTTTAGGGAAATTAAAAGCCCTCTCAAGATTCCAACATAATACAGATTTATGGTTAAATGACACATCAGTCGAAGGGCGTCCACCTATTTTTACAATTAAGAAAAATGGTGTACAATTAGCGCAGTGGAACCCGCGTAGTGCTAGATTTGCATTTTCAAAATCTTGTTTACCAATTTTAGATAAATATAATACTCTTTCACGTATTTATTTATATGATGATCACATATGGAAAGGTGATTTGTTTTCTACTAATGTTGAAAGTTTCAAGGGCGATATAAGGCGCGGTGATGAAGTATTGGTTTATCAAAATGAACAATTAATTGGTTCAGCAAGAGCAGACGCGCCTGGCTGGGAGTGGCCAAATGGTCCTGGACGGTTAGGCAAAGGCCAACATAGAATTTAATGTATTTATGATCAGACTCTTTCCGTAGCGATTAAAGAGGAAGGGCAGGTCGCAAGACCGTCTAAGGTGATTATGAATGGCGCGTATGCATAGTAATGGTAAAGGTAGTAGCGGCTCAAATAAGCCTAATTCTAAAACTCCCCCTACTTGGTCCAATAAAGATAAAACAGAAGTAGAGAATTTAATAGTAGAATTGTCGAACGAGGGAAACTCGACTGCTTCGATTGGAACTATACTTAGGGACCGTCATGCTGTTCCAGATGCCCGATTGGTAACTGGAGAAAGAATCTCACAGACGTTGGCGAGGAATAATATCACTACTTCATATCCTGAAGATATGATGAACCTCATGCGTCGAGCACTTGGATTAATTGATCATTTGAATTCTAATTCTAAAGACATACATAACCGTAGGCAATTAGAACTTTGTGAATCAAAAATTCGTAGATTATCAAAATATTACATAAAAAATGGTAATATTTCTGATTCCTGGACATATAAAAGAGACCAGCTAAGATTAATGGTTGAGTAATATAAAGATAAACGAAAGTTTTGAATCTAAATCCGTTTTCGACATAATGTGAGGAAACTTCTAGATGAAGATTTGTTCGCATCTGTTTCGGAGATATATTTAGAATTCAATCAAAAAATAAAAAATAATAAAAAATCTATTCTAATTACAGCTTCTCCAGATATATCAGGCTGTTTAGCACTTGCGCCAATAGAAGCCTCGCTATTGGATAGCAATATCCCATATAGGAGAAGATTCACCAGAGAACCAGTTTTATATTCTCCTTCCATAAGTATATCAAATTCTAAAGAAATATCTGGGCCATATCTAAAATCTAATGGTTCATCAATTGAAATTTTGGATATTATTGTAGATGGCTTATTTGGAATCTCTGGAGATTCTAAAAAAGGGCCTCTCACGAAAATATCTCAAGCACATGCTTTGGCAGATTTAATATGCCCAGAAAGTCAAAGGGTTCGTAGAATGCGCCCATGGATGATATCGGGTAATTGGTTACAAGATTCTCTAGATAATACCTATGATCCAGTATTTTCAAAATTAAAGGAAATTCTAAAGGAAGATGGAAGTATTAGAATATTACCAATAACAGAGATCCCTGATCCTTATCTTGATAATCTAAGTTGGATTAATAAGGAATATTTCAATAAAATACAATCATCATGGAGTGAACTCAATATAGAGTCTAAAGAACAATCTATTTCTTTACTAGCCCTTCAAGTATTGAGTAAAAATCAACCTTCTACAGCACGAATAGAAGAATCTATTTGGAATTGTATTGTAGGTCCCGGGTGGGATAGAGATATAGCCGGACAATTGAATTTCATAAAAGATAATTGGAAGCAATGCAATGAAAACATTTTATCGAATTTATTAATAGATAATCTACTTAAAACCGGTATAATTTAATTAACTTTCAATTCTTAAGATGCTATTACATTTTAAACAGGGTATTCTCAAGGGCCTCACTGTTGATTGTACTAGATTAGAGCTTCCACAGGATGGACACTTGACATGCGGTCCACCAATTTTTTTCCCTATCTTTTCCATAGTATTAGATGTTGGAGATACTAGTGAAATTGGAAATACCAGAAGAACACTTGTGGAAACTATTCCTAAAACAATTTCCATGGGTAAACCCATCCAATATATTGTAAATGCTAATAATCCCAATACTAATACAGTTATCATAGTCGGAACTCTAGCTCTTCTCTTGGTAAGTGCCATACCCACCATCAATGCTATTGATAGGGCTAATACTGACATCATTGCCGATACTAATGGGCTAAAAAATATAGAACTTGGTGGTGTAAACTCTATTCTAAATTCTAAATCAGAATCCATATTTGTTTCTTCAATATTTATGGCTTCCATTATCACCCATCTTCTTAAATTATAATCAATTTCATCTGTTGTAATAACTCCAAGGCCAGTCAACATATTTGTTTTCATTATGACATTCAAAGAAATTTCATTCCAAATTTTTTCCATACTAGGTCTAATAAAATTTTCAATGAGCAATTGTGTAACATCATCTTGTACTGTGTAAGTTGTCTCTATGGTTATTATCATTTCTTCAGAACTAAATGCCCTTGTTTTACCCATATTTATATTTATTTCTGTAGGTCCGAGGTCAACAGGATCTATTCCAATAATAGACTCTATATCCAAATACAGGCCGTTGGCAAAAAATGATTTTAAGTCTGATCTAGATCCAGTCAGATGACTTTTCAGAGCTAATATTTCTGAATCATCTACCTTTCCATTATGCTTTTCAGATGATTTTACAGAATCAGAGTACGAATTGAGATTTTTCCACCAACTATTTGAGTCTAGAGTATTATTTCCTATATTATCTAATCCCCATCTAATCCACTGGGACATAGCGCCATCAAATTCTATTGAAATTTGTTTATTTATTCCATTTCCTTTGAATTTCGAATCTATATCTATTTCAATGTCTGATCCACCATCTCTTAATGGTTCATTTTCTGGATACCAATCACCGGGCCCACTATCTTCACCCACTACAATCTCATGTGTTTTATTTGCATCTATTATTAATCCTGGTTGGGGCCTAAGCTCAAAATCAAATTTTAATATTCCATCTGAATTGTCTGGTATCTCCCATACAAATGTGACTTCAACACCATTTTCCCTAAGGATAGCTATGGGACTTTCACTAATATCTATATTCTGTATTTTAGCACCGCCTTCGGATTTTGACCACATATCAATATCAAAACCAGATTTTATCATCACGGGTAAATATGCTAAATTACCAGTTACACTTGCATCTTTAATTATAATTTCTAAAAGTGGCAATTTTACCATTATCTTTGCATCATAGTCCTCAGATCCCCAGAGAAAGAAAACTCCTGTATCTTCTCCTGGGCTTGTAAATACTAAATTCTGCACATTTAATGTTACTTCAAATAAATCCCCTTCCGAAATTTCACCTTGTGGTATTGAGATAGGTAATTCTAACAATCCTTCTCCTGTTAGTAGTATATCTGGAGTATCCAAAGAACCCTCGTAAGTATCACCGCCAATTTTTACTTCTAAAGTAGCGTTTAATGTGAAGCCAGCCGCTCCATCTAATCTGTAAGGTATTGAAAATGACCACGTTTCTGCCATATATTCGCCCTCAGTTCTCCATACAACGTCCCATGTTGCTATCTTTACTTCTCCTCCTATTGATGACGTTACTTTGACCTCTTGCGGCTCTTCCTCTAACTCAGAATGAAAAGGAGTTAATACACCTTCATCTGGTTCATCAATCAAGTATAGATTGAAGCTTTCTTGATTACAACATTCTACAGGAACCTGACTCTGTACAAAGATAGGAGTGAAAATTATCATTGTAATAAGTATGGATAATGATAATGAGGTAGCCCTATTTCGCGTTGTCATTTGTTGGCTGAATGATATCATGTCCTTGAATGCGCCGCTTATAAGATTCCAAAAACCCTCCAAAATTAAATATTATGGGATTATCCATGAAGCCATATTAATTTAATTGGACCATCATCACCTATCTCTTCTATTTTTACAAAACCGACACGTTCAAATTGATAAACACCACCCTCCACCAATTCAAAATTTTCGATTAATCCAACATATTTATTGATATTATTTCCATTAGGGACATATAATATTGCTTCAATTGCCATAGAATTGGATAGCCAATGAATAATCTGTCTCTTGTCCTTTCTTACTATGGATTCTATTGTTGCGATACTGTCTACTATGGATATATCTGCGAAGTCTTTTAGCCTTAATTTGCTAGTAGTACCAAAGTCACTTTTTTCTATAAATATAACTTCTGAAGAATCTTTAATTGCCCATTTCCTGAATCCATCTATCTTATCTTTTTCTGGATGATTAGGGAACTTTATGGAATTTAAAATGTTTATATTCTCCTCTGTCCATACAGGCTTTATTTCCACTGGTTCTTTAATAAAAAATCTTCTCGGACTTGTTGAATCAATATTTTTACTGTTAAAAGACTCAATTGTCTGCATCGATATTGAGATATCTTTCTGACTAAGCCCTAAGTCTATCCAAAAATCTCTAATTGCCTTTGGTATAAATCCTCTTCTTTTTAGGGATTTTATTGTTGGTAATCTTAAATCATCCCATCCCTCATAGTCTTTATTTTCTATGGATTGCTTCATTCCTGAGGTAGAAAATCCACCAAACTCAAACACTTTGACTCTACCCCAGTAAAGCGTTTTTGGATATTCCCAATCAAAATGTTTATACAATAATTTTTGTTTTCTTGTACTATCCATCAGATCTTTACCTCTGATGATATGAGTAACCTTTTGTTCATGATCTTCTACGGCACTTTGAAAGTCTAATAATGGCCAAACTTTATATTTTTTACCAACTATTGGATGAGGATGATGTTGAATGCGTAATGCTGGCCAATCCCTTAATGCTGGATTTGGAAGATCGATTGAAGTTTTTACTCTCACAACTCCTTCTCCTTCTTTCATTTCGCCAGATAACATTTTTTCCCAGTCGATTAAATTTTCATTAACCGATCTATCGCGATAAGGACTCGGCAAACTACTATCTCTCAAAATTTTGAATTCACTTGCACTACATCTGCATACATATCCAAAACCCTTTTCAATCATCTCTTTTGCATATTTCAGATAAATAGGCATTCTTTCACTGGCTCTAATGACTAGGTCAGGCTTTACGCCGCTAACCCAATGATATTCCTCTTCAATCCAATTATATGCATCCATCATGGGTGGCTTAACTTTAGTATCTGTATCATCAAATCGTAATACTACCTTTCCATTATACTTTAATGCTAACTGAGAATTAATAACAATTCCTCTTGAATGCCCCAATGTCAAAGGACCATTCGGATTAGGAGCAAACCTGAGGATGACTTGGGTATTTTTTTGTACTTCTAAATCAGGTAAGCCAAATCTTTTGACTTGTTTTTTTCTAACTAGGGCTTCTGGATCTAATTCTATCAAAATTTTTTTTATTACGTCCACTCCATTTTCTTCAGCAAGTTTATTCGCATCAAAGACTTCATTCTCGACAAATTTCTTCAATTCTTTAGCTTTATGGCGTAGATCTTTCCTTTCTGACATTATTCTGCCCATAACACTACCTGGTTTACCCTTACCATCATATTCTAAGGCATTCTGAAGCGCATATTTTCTCACTATCTCATGAATATCCTTGCTCCACAACTCACCATCACCTTCGTTCACACTTGCCAACCGCTAATCATCTCCATTTCACCGTTATCATCAACTTTGTTATCTTAATCTAGTTTGCCCCACTATCAAATATTGCCTTTCTTAATGGAACCTTACTTTTATGTTGACTTTCCCACGCTACTTTTGTAGTCTTCCAACTCCATCTTAAATCTTTGTGAGGATATTCACCTTTCACCATTTCTCTAATTGCAATTATAGTTTTAGGATCAGATGGGTATCCAGATCCTATTTCAAAATCTAACCCTTTTGATATTTTTTCAATTTCTTGATCCCTAGTAACTTTGGCAATAATGCTTGCTGCAGCAACTACCAAATTATTCTCATCCATTTTATGTTTGGAGATGATAATATTATTTTCCCATAATATTCCTAATTTAGTTCTTATTAATTTACCAAATCTTTCCTCAATAACATCACATGCATCAAGGTAAATATCCTCTTCAGATCTCTTTATACTCACACTTAAAATAGTCTCTGCAAATAATTTAACCTCTAATAGATTAATATTCATCTGTTCCCTTTTAATATCTATTTCATATGCATTACAAATATTCACCGTAATATGCCAATCTCTTAATGTCCCATTTTCAATTAATATATCATATATTTTCTGTCTATTTTTCTTTGTAATTTTTTTTGAATCTTTTATCCCTATTTTTTCTAGTATTGAATAATCTGTTTTAGGGATATTAAAAGCGCAAATCACCAATGGACCAATAACAGGGCCTCTCCCAGCCTCATCTACACCAATTACTCTTGACCCCATGTATTTTCTATCTGTAATTATCCTCTTTATGGTATTTATTGATGTAATAAAGGGAAATCTTAATTTCATCTCCCCGTGTTCTCCTAACATGTCTCCGATATGGCCATTTAAGAAAAAAAAATCGGTTTCACGATTGAAGAGTAATAAGTTTACAGAAAACATAGTGGAATATGAAAGAAATGATGAAAAAAAAACTGACAAAAATAAGGATACAAATAGTCACTTAAAAAGCAAAAAATTCCTTGATGCAATGAAGATTATTGATGAAGATAAATAATAATCATACTAACGGATCTTTAGATATCTTTCTAATTTTATCTATATCAAATTCCCCTGCGTGAATTGGTGATTTCAACCCAAATTCAAAACTCACCAATGGATCTATCTCTCCAAATTGTCCAATTTCTATATCCTGAACTAATACTCTACAACCCCTACCAAATAACCATGGTCCATTATTCTGTTCCATTGGCTTAAAATGCACATCTTCAAGATTTATCCCTAGATCTCTCATCAGTGCTTGAGTATATCCCTTTGCTTCTGTAAATCCACCTCCAACTTCAGCACATGCCCAAGCAAAATTATATTTGTTTTTCCCATTTATCACTACATGACCTAGCTCATAAATCCTCTGAGGGAGTTCTTGATGCCTATTTGCAGCTAATAATTGCATCAAAGAAGGAGTAACATATTGTCTGAGTATGGTATGTTCAATACTTATCGGATTAGATATGTGCGTAACATTTCCAATTTTCTTCATCCTCATTCTTTCAAATTGATCACGTTCGTTCGATAACGTCAAACTCTGAATTTCTTGCAGACCTAAGGCACGTAAACTTTCTCTTATCCTTCTTTTCCGTTGAGCAGACTCAAGTGGCAATGCATCAAGATGTATTGATGACGCGTCTTCTGGTAAATTATCATAACCGTACCCTATAGCAATATCTTCGACTATATCAATTGGATGAATAATGTCGCTCCTCCATCTTGGCATCAATATTATGTGTTCCTTTTCACCAATTACACAATCGGACCATCGTTCTGTTACATTTGGACCATCCGTTACTGTCCTGGACTCAATTAATTCCCCCCCCATTTTTACTATTGAAGAACTTATATCATAATCTGAAAGTTCAAAACCGAGTATTTTATTTATTAAATTATGTGGAACTCTATGCAAAATTGCTTTCCCGTTTGGAGTATTTATGACCTCATTTTCGGAATTGGTGATTTCGACACTTTCTATCTCTCCACCCCGTTCTTCTAGGGACAGACAAATCAACATCAAACAAGTTTCACAAGCTCTCCTGTCCCATCCCGTTACATCAATAAAGAAGTCTTTGGTATCATAAGTGACAGTTGTTTGTTGCCCATTGATAATCGGTGGAAAGGATATCACATTATCTCTTGAGTCCAGAATTACAGGATATTCTGATAATTTTTTAACTAAGTGAGAATACTCTATCCCTTTAGGATTTTTAAGAATAATGTCAGAAATACTCATTTCTTTACTTCCTGCCAACGGGACAAATTTGTAATCTTTTGTTACTTTAGTATATCTAAATGGTCCTTTAATATTATTCATATCATGTACGCCTATTGATGCAAATTTTCTCTTCCTACCAAGAGTTAAATGTAATTTTTCTTGATGGTCCATTAATGTTTGAATGAATTTTTCTTTTTCATCTAAACTATCGCCCGTTGATACGCCTCTAACTATTGCAGAAACTATTATTGGACGAATATTATCCATTCCTTGTTCGATACTGAGTTTGTTTACTCCATCATTTACTTTAATCTCAGAACTTTCTTTCTTTAATCCTAGAAAAGATCTGCACGCCTTTGCCATTGTTTCATGACTTAATAAATCTGGCCTGTCCGGAAAAACTTCTATTTCAATATTCTCTGAATTATTTTTTTCAACTGGGCACCCTATTTTTGGCAGCCAGGTGTCCCATATATTTTTATCATGTTTTATATTATTCATCTTTTGAATTTTAGTTATTATGGAATGTTCAAGCTTTATAGTCGGCATCATATCACCTACTTTCTAAGCCACATTGGGAGTGGTCTGTTATATCCTATGAGCCTAAGTCCTGAAATAGCGGCGATATTATGATTATTTGCTCTCAAATTCTTCCTACCTATTTTTTCCAGTCCATCTATACCTAACTCCATCATCCATTCTTTCATATTTATAATTTTAGTCTCAAGAACATCCTCTATTGAATCTCCCTCAAATGGTCCTAGAATTCCATCACAACCGGATGCAATTGCAATTAACATATCCTGAACTTCAGGCATTTCATCAGTCTGTATAAACATACTACGATTACCTTTCTTAAATTCCCATGACTTTGATGCCAGTCCTATTAAAGGTAAAGAAGCAGGGATATTTCCGCCACCTGGCACCGAGGTATCAACGATGGCACCTTCTAAATCAAGTTCTACCACTAGCCTAAATAATTCTTGAACTCTATTTACATCGTCTTTTAAGAAAATTAGGGATGATGGCTCCATTCTACTCGCCAGTGAAACAATTATCGCTTCTAATTCTGCATCATTCATGTTAGATATATTTTTTAAGTCGATTACTATACCTGCACTCTCCTTGATCATCTTCTTAGAATCTCCTAAATTGTCTTCATTAATCAAGACTAAATCTATAGATCTCGGATTCTCATCTACCAATGCAGGTTGTTTACTTGCATTATCACCATTCCATTTTATTGCAGATTTACATCCTATTAACCAAGGTATTGGAAACAAAATCCCCTTAGATTCTAAATCTCTAGACAATACCAAAGTAAATGAATCGATTGGTTTGTGCGGAGGTATTCTTTCACTATTATCGGGTATTAATGATATATTATCAAAACCTTCTAAAATTGATGAATCTAATTTTGAACCAGAATTATCTTTTATTTCGTTGGTCGCCTCAAGGACTAGTGCATCATCAGATATTGTCAAACCAAGTCCTTTTAATTGATTTTTACACTCATCGATTTCTTTTTTTGTAATTGATCGCATATTTACGCCTTCACCGGGAGGAGGACAACTACCAGCTATGACTATCTTACCACCTGACATATTAATCCCAGGTTCAGTGCCTGTAGAGCCCAACACTATTATCAATCCTCCTTTCATATTCGTACCTAGTCTATCGCCAGCGTGGCCCCTGACTATGATACTCCCTCCCAACATACTCGCTCCGGCCTCATTAGCGACCGAACCTTGTATGATGATGGTACCCTGTTTCATCCTGTAGCCCGCTTTTGGACCAACATCCCTTTCCACGATTATTTTTCCTGATTCCTGAAATGCTCCTAACATAGATCCAGCCGAACCTTGAAGAGTAAAAATACCACCTTTATTCATTGCTCCAGCACATTCTCCCAAATCTCCAAGTAACAAAACTTTTGACTTATTTGGGAGTAACGAAATAGCACCTATCTCTCCATTTCGAGGTTTTTCATCTTGCTCTCTACCCCATCCTATTTTAACCAATAAATCTTTTTTCATTGCCTCTATCAATAGTCCATCTAATTGGCGATTTAATTTAACACTTTTATTTGTTATGTCACGCATATTATACTTCCACTTATCTGTTTTTTTTGTCGCTCGCGAGTACCGCCACAGACCGTGTAGAAAAAAGGATATCCTTTATTCAATAATTTATTTTTCTATGGTTATGTTGATAGAGTTTATACAATGCCACTAAAATATAAGGCTAGAAGGCGGAGAGATTTGTATGATAAAAGTAGCAATAAATGGTTACGGAACTATTGGTAAAAGGGTAGCAGATGCGGTAGACGCACAAGATGATATGGAAATAATAGGAGTAACCAAAACCGGACCAAGTTTTGGTTGTGATTTAGCTGTCAAGAAAAAATTTCCAATTTATTGCACAAGTGATGAACACGATATGATATTATCATTTTCTAATGAAGGGTATGAATGTCATGGCGGAATATCGAAATTACTCAGCATAGCCGACATTGTTGTGGACTGTTCACCGGGAAAAATGGGTATATCCAATGCTGAAAAATATAATAAAGCAAATATTAAGTATATATTCCAAGGTGGCGAAAAACATGATTTAACAGGTCTCTCTTACTCCTCTTCTGCCAATCATGCAGACGCTTTCAAAGCCAACTCTGCTAGAGTAGTATCATGTAACACTACTGGGTTGTCTAGAACTCTATCTCCCCTTTACGATAAATGTGGTAGCCTTAGAGTAGAATGTACAATGATCCGCAGGGCAGCCGATCCGGGCGATTCATCTAGAGGGCCTATAAATGCTATAAAGCCCGTTTTAAAAGTCCCTAGCCACCATGGGATAGACTTAATGACTGTGAAACCTGAAATCGAAATAAATAGTCTAGCGGTTGCCGTGCCAACTACTATTATGCATGTCCATTCAATAGTAGCAGATTTGCCCAATGGCCATAATTTAACTACAGAATCTATAATAAAATTATGGAAAAATCAACCGAGAGTTATAGTTATGAATGGTTTAAAGAATAAAATAACTTCAACAGCAGAAGTTATGGAAATGGCTAGAGATATTGGAAGAAAATGGGGAGATTTACATGAAATATTTGTATGGGAAGACGGAGTTTCATTAAAAGGCAACAGACTATATTATTTCCAAGCAATACATCAAGAAAGTGATGTAATACCTGAGAATATTGATTGTATAAGGGCAATGATGGGTGTTGAAAAAGATTGGAGGAAATCTGTTACCTTGACTGACTCATCAATCTCTTCATACTATGGTTTGTAAATCTAAGCATCTACTATGCAATTGGTGTTAATAGTCAAAAGGAAGAATATCTCCGGTCGATACCGTGAGTTCGTCTAAGCTTCTAGTTTCTCTAGTCGTTTTTATCATTTTTACTCCATTTTCACTTATAATTGATGGATATTTAAATAATAATATTTTATCATCTAGCAATGATTATTATGTAATTGATGACAATTCTTGGTCAGAATTTCAAAGTCCCGTACCACTGAGTTATGATATTTCAAAAACCTCTGGCATAATTCATTCTCCCTTCGGCTCTTTTGATCCAAAAATAGACTTTATGCCGCTTGGTCCTGAAAATTTATTCGATCCTAATTTATTAATTACAAGTAAAATGGTTATCGTCCAGTCAGATAGTAGCGATATGACTTCTTTAACCATGTATTTAGAAGAGGACTCTGAGATAGATATAATTGATACAATTCCCGATGATGCATATGTCATAAAAATTCATTCAGAAAACAAAACTAAAACCCTAGAAGAAATTCAAGAATTTCCTAATGTCCGATGGGTTGGAAACCTCCCTATCGCTTGGAAAATATCCACGAGTTTATTCACATTAGAAAGTAATATTAATAATAATGTTGATTTCCATATAATGCCTACTCCAGGATTGTCGAATCATGAAATTACTTCTCTAAATGATGATCTTTCTAAAATTTCAGTAAATAATAATTACAGAGATATATGTGATTTTTCTCTTTGTAAATTTTCATATAAAGATACATCTATTATTCCTTTATTAGCAATGGACGAAAGAATATTAAAAATTGAACTTGCCCCACTTCTCGAAATTAATAATAACAATGCGAGGGTTCTATCAAACATTGATGAGGCACTATCCTTGTCAGAAGGTTTACTAGATGGAACCGGAGAAGTTATTGCAATTTCTGATACAGGTTTAGACTCCGATCATGGAGATTTTGGTACAAGATTAAGGAATCCTGTTTACAATGATTTTGGCCCTGATAATTCTGGAAATGATGCCAATAGTGGACATGGGACTCATGTAGCTGCTACCTTACTTGGTGATGGAAATGGAGATTCTAAAGCTACAGGGGTAGTGCCGGAATCAACGTTTATATTTTACCAATTAGAAGTCGATAGCTCTGGTATACTTGCAAGATGGGAGTCCCTATATTCTATGTTTGACCATGCATGGGATAAAGATGCTAAAATTCAAACCAATAGTTGGGGTTCAAGTAATCTCTTAGGGCAGTATACTTCAGATTCTCATTCAGCAGACTCTTTTGTAAAAGATCAACCCCGATTCTTAGTGTTATTTTCAGCCGGTGATGCAGGGATATCTGGAATAAGTTCTCCTGGAACTGCCAAAAATGTAATGACTATTGGAGCATCTACTACTGGAGCTTATTCTAGTATTGAGGCGGGAAATGTATATAATTTTTCATCTCAAGGATATACATTAGATGGGAGAATAAAGCCAGATTTAGTAGCCCCCGGAGTTATGATATGTTCAGCTAGAGCAGAGGAGGCCCAATTTGCTAATGGGGAATCATGCTCAGATAACACGCATGAAGATGGCGTCACTCCATTATACATGACACTCAATGGTTCTTCTATGGCTACATCTGTAGTTGCAGGAGCAGCAGCAATGACTCGTCAATTTCTCAGGGAAGAAGTTAATATTTCCGAACCAAGGTCAGATTTAATTCGTGCCATTCTAATCAATGGAGCTACTGATTTGGGTGTTTCCAATATTCCAAATCCATCTGAAGGATGGGGGCAGCTAAACCTAAGCCAGAGCTTATATCCAAAAAATATGGATATTAGTTCTAGCACAATCATCGACTATTCTCGATCACTATCTCCCGGGCATAGTTTTCTGTATACTTTGGAAGTTTCAGCCGGTTCACAGTTAGACGCTACATTGGTCTGGAACGATAAAGAAGGCTCTGTAACGGGAAATCAGAGTATTAGTAAATTAATTAATGACTTGGACCTGAAAATAACGTCTCCTAACGGATTAATTTACAAGGGAAATAATTTCCAATCTGGATTTAGTGTTGATGGTGGTGAAAAAGATAATAAAAATAATGTCGAAAGGATAAAAATAAATTTTGCTGAACAAGGAACATGGTCGGTTGAGATAGGAAACTCAAAAGGAAATAATCAACAATATTCATTGATAGTTACTGGACTTATAGATGAAACATTTGGTTCAGATTTGTCTATAATTCCTGGCTCTATATCTTCAATTACTCCCAATCCGCTTCAAGGAGATTTACTTTCAATTAATACTAAATGGTCCAATAGGGCTTCACTTGCAACAGGAGAGTATTCAATTTCTGTCCATGATATTACTACAGGTTCTCTGATAAAATCTTCCCAAATGAGTGAACTTGGAGCAGGTCAAATTGCCTCTTTATCATTTACACATTTATTCGAAACTACGGGCGAACATATACTGCAACTACGACTTGACTATTTGTACGAAGTAACTGAATTTAATGATGAATTAAATGGAATAAATAACAATATATTCAATTATTCATTCAATGTCTCTCAAATAGGGGTCAGAATCACACCATTATTGGAAAATGGAAATATTCCGTCTGGATTTCAACAAATAAATGAAGCGAAAAATAGAAACCTAGATCCGAGAGAAGACACATCAATAATATTCCAATTAGAAATAAAAAATGATGGCACTTCACAAATCACTGTCGATTTAACAGTATCTCCTTTACAAGTAATTAGCGATCAAGGAATACTCAATCAGCCCCAGGATGAATGGTGGAAAATATTGAACGAATCAGGGCCATGGGTATTAAGTCCATCCGGAGATTTTGGTGATAGGCGTATTATATCATTAAATTTATCTAATAGGGATGCTGATATATCAAATGATGCCTTAGCCCGATATTCTTTGCCTGGAGAATATGTCTCTGATTTGACCTTATTTGATAAAAATGCTCCCACTATATCGCATTCCATAAGATTAACCACTGTTGTTGATATTGTAGAAGGGCTATTTACTGTTGTCGCGGGTGAGACTGACTTATCAGCAAAACCTGGTGAATTCGGAATATTCTCCTTATCAATTAGAAATATTGGTAATGGTCCAACACAATATGAAGTTAGTTGCGAAACTCCAAATCGGTGGGTGATTCACATTGGAAACACTGAATCTTCTGAACTTACTCTAGATCCTCTAAGCAGACTCCAATTCTTACCCTTGCCAATAAGAGTAAAAATACCTAAATCCAATATGAACCAACCTTTAGCAGGAGTCACAGAACAAATTAATTGTTTAACTAGGTCTATGTCTGACTCATCTATATTTACCACTGAATGGGCTGTAATTACTGTATTGGAGAGCAAGTCCTTTTCTACTGGCCTAACAGATGAAAATGGAAATAAATTAGTAACTGCCGCTATTGCTCCAAATCGCCCCGTAATTAATGGAGAAACTGTGTCAACTAACCTAGTCATAACTAATCTTGGAAACGTTAATATAGGCTTCAATATTAAAGTTTTATCTTCACTTAATACTTGGCCTGTTCAAATCTACGAGACTGAGGGGGTAGTACCCATAAATATTGTAGATTATCTCAATATTAATCTTGCACCAGGTCAAAATTCTATAATTATAATAAATACGATAGTCCCACTATCTTCTCAAAAGGGCACATCTAATACTATTTCAATTAAAACAACCTCTGACGCAGGTGTTCTTATCAGCAATGGAACTAAATTAATTGTAGAAGAAATTGCCACGTTAGAAATTACTGAATCTTCTAATATTGAAGTTTCTCTAGGAAATATTGGAATTACTGAAATTGAATTAAAAAATTCAGGAAATGTACCGTTGGATATCTCACTTAGTATAGGCACCATACCAGAATTATGGGAAGTTGGTTTTCTCTCCGGAAATTACTTCACAATGGATATGAATAGGGAAGCATTGATCCTAATAAGTCTAAATCTACCACCTAACTTAGCACAGGGACTAAAGCCCGAAGCTATTCCAATAATTGTTCAATCCACAACTCCCCGTGGTGATATAAATATATATACAGTAGAAATGAAAGTTACTGTAAAACCATCTATTTGGATAAATTTAGATTCCTCTGTGACTCAAATTGAAGACATTGTTGCAAACGATAATACGTTTTTTGAAGTAATACTGAGGAATGATGGTAATATCAAAACAGATGTGAATATAGATTATCTGGAGTTAGATGGTTGGGATATATCTGTAGATAAAAATAAAATAGACGATATTGAGCCAGGTTACGAAGTGCAGATACTAGTTTCTGCAACTCCATCAGATTCTTCGTCCAGTGGCCTCAAAAAATTCACTTTATTGGCTAACTCTTCATCAGAAGATTTTTTCTCTATTACAAATTCTTCATTAATTCTCAAAGTAAGTAAGGCCAGAGATACAGGTAGTGGAGGCATTTCAGGCATATTGGAAGATGCCGGTCTCCCTGCTTGGTCTATGGGAATAATCTTCGTCGGTTTATTGGGGAGCATAGTGTTCATTGGAATAAATATGAGAAAAAATTCATCAATTAACCGTACAGATGAAGAACTCATACCAGTAGGTTCAGCATTATTATCAGGCAATGCTGCAGATCGTAGAAGTGCAGCCCTAGATACCTCTTTATCTGGCGATGTTTTATCCGGTTCTGTTTCTCAAGATGAGATAAATGCAGCACTCTCTTCAACAATGCCAACTTTAAAAACGGCCCCAGAGGGTGCACCTATGCTGCCTTTAGGTGGTTTACCGGATGGATGGTCGATGGAACAATGGGCCGCATATGGGCATATGTGGTGGGAACAAAATAAAAGGTAATTAGACATTACAGTAATATAATTGAGTATATTGGAATTGATTATATGGCAGACTCAATAATTATCTTTGGACCTCCTGGAGCAGGAAAGGGAACACAAGCCGGAAATATCTCGAAAATTACTGGTAAACCACAAATTTCAACTGGAGATATGCTTAGAGATGCAGTTTCAAATAATACTGAATTAGGTAAAGAAGCCAAAAAATTTATGGAATCTGGCTTATTGGTACCTGATCAATTAATTATTGACTTAATATTACAAAGATTGAATCAAGATGATGCTGCTGATGGCGTATTATTTGATGGATTCCCAAGGACAATAAATCAAGCTGCAGCATTATCTAAGATAGTAAAAATATCGTCAGTCATCAGCATAGAAGTTCCAGATGAAGAAATAATGAAAAGAATCGTAGGCAGGAGGATGGACCCTGTAACTGGTGAAATTTATCATATATCATTTAAAATTGCTCCACCTGAAGTAATATCAAGACTTATACAGCGAAAAGATGACAATGAAGAAACCGTTAAAACACGTCTTTTATCATATCACGAACAAACCTATCCTTTGGCAAATTGGTATGCTGAACGTAATTTATTAATAAAAATTAATGGCAACCAATCTATTGAAGAAGTGTCCGTAACAATTGAAAAAATTATCAACAAATAACGGAGATATTATGTCAGGAAAGAGGAATAGAAAAAAATCTTTCATACGTAAAGATAATGCTACTAAATCTGTAAATTATTTAAGCTCTTTAATTGATGATAATAGCCATCCAGATATTATATTGAATTCCGTAGCACGATCTATACTAAGAATTGGTAAAAAACATGGTATCCGCCCAAATAAAAATTTGTATAAAAAAATTTGCCGTAATTGCCAAAAAGTTTTGATACCAGGTAGAACACTAAGAGTTCGTGTATCAAATAATTTCTTACAAAGTACTTGCTTAAATTGTGGGAAAATTCGACGTAGGAAGTTTGAATTATTAAATGGAGAATAATATTATGGATAAAATACCAAATTATGTATTAAATGATGCTAAAAATAAAGATATGCCCATTACAGTCCGAATAGGGCACGACGGCCTGTCCGCATCAATAGTCACTGAATTAAAGAATCAACTAACTAGTCGATATATGATTAAACTAAAAATTAATAAAGGCGTAATTAATAATTCGGAGGAGAGGAAAAAATTATTGATTTTATTGGAGAAAGAATCGAATTCTATCTTGGTCTTTAGTAGGGGAAATACTGCAGTTTATTGGTCTGGTAAATAAACTATAAAATCCACTAAAAGTAGCATTTCTATCGCGATATATTTAGAGGGTTTGTCTTACGGACCGATATGCGACCGTCAGGTGGGGCCAAAGTAGATACCATAATTATGAGACGATTTACATTGTTTGTTCTCACTATTTTATCATTTCCTAATGTCACTGCAGCCAGTACTTCTGGTAGTCCATGGCAAGCACCTGAAATGCCGAGTTGGAGTGTTCCTTTAGCTATCATAATTCTTCTTGCGGTATATACACTAATAGTTTTCGAAATAGTTCATAGAGCACTCGCAGCGGCGCTTGGTGGAATTGCAGCAGTTGTATCTCTACATATAGTAGGTAATGGTCCGGACTTGGCTACAATAATGACATGGATTGATTGGGAAACTATTGGATTATTAATAGGAATGATGGTTATAGTAAATATTCTATCTAAAACTGGAATCTTCGAATGGGCAGCGGTACAAGCTTATGCCCAAAGCGGAGGGTCAATTTGGCGTCTTTCGTTTATTCTATGTATCATAACCGCAGTATTTTCTGCATTCTTGGATAATGTAACTACTATCTTATTAATAGTGCCGGTAACAATACAGATATCCAAAGTATTAGACTTAGAACCAATACCATTGATCATTGCTGAAGTCATGTTTTCAAATATTGGCGGTGCAGCAACTCAAATAGGTGACCCGCCTAATATCATAATAGGGGCCCAGTTATCTGCTCAAGCACTTAGTGGAACCGCTCTAGAAGACTCAAGTATTGGTTTTACAGACTTTATAATACATGTAGCACCAGCAATAGTAATCTGCATGATTCCATCATTATGGATATTAAGGAAAATTGATAATTCAGGACTATCTGGTGAAAGGCATCGTAATGTAGATTTATTACGATTAAGGTATGGTGTAAAAGATAAAAAATTATTAATTAAATCAGGAATAATATTGCTAATAGTTATTCTATTATTTTTTGCCCATTCCGCATTCCAACACCCTTTATTATCTGTAGCAACTATTGCATTAGGAGGCGCTGTGGCAATGTTACTGATCACCTCTCCTCATCATGTAGAGGAACAACTTGATTCTGTAGAATGGACGACAATAATATTCTTTGCTGGTTTATTCATCATGATTCATGGCCTAGAATATATGGGACTAATTGACATGATAGCCGATATGATATCTGACGCTATTTCTAAGACATCCGAAGAGAACAGGTTAATGGTTGCAGTTTTATTATTGCTATGGGTTTCAGCGATTGCATCTGCATTCATAGATAACATCCCGTATACTGCGACCATGGTTCCCGTAGTAATTACTCTATGCTCAGATCCCGAATTAGGACTCCCACTGGGGCCGCTAGCATGGGCATTAGCCCTAGGTGCTTGTTTAGGAGGTAATGGTACTATAATAGGTGCTTCTGCAAATGTTGTGGCAGCAGGACTTGCTGAAGAATCGGGGAATGATATTTCATTTAATACGTTTTTCAAAACAGGATTTCCTATGATGATATTTACAGTTTTAATAGCTACTGTTTATTGTGTTGTTAGATATACGATAACATGGCCATCAGACATTTATCCAATAGTAATAATTAGCTCAATGGCAATATTAAGCCTGGCATTAACGCCATTTGTATATAGGGACACTACTACCGAAATGGTCAGCCAATCTGGGCTAGAATCTGAATAAATATATTTCTGAATTAAGAGTTACCTCCAAGGGTAATGACTATTCCCCCGCACTGTGATGGTATGCATTACTTGTGGTATGGCCGGAGATAGTGGTTCATCTTGTCAATTCTGTGGAGGTAAATTGGATCAGCAAACATCCTCAAATTTGGATGAAATTACGGGGTTAAATTCAAATAATAAAAATGATAATTTTGTATCAAATTCTAAGAATATATTGGATAAAAAAACAATAAAAAAAATGACGATACCTCCTGAAAATTTAATTGAAAATATTTTACTACCTTTCGGCATAGCCAATGCGCCGCAATACTCTATTTCTACGAGTATACCATTTGGAGTAGATTATGTGCCAAATTGATAGGTTTTTGGAAGAGTATTACAACATAAACAAGAGTGGTAAATATTAAGAGTCCATCCTGTTAATTCATATACCACAGGTAGGTCGGCGAATTGCTTTTAGTGCACTTTGATACTATCAGGTATCAGGGTAAGTGGTTGAGATTGCTCCGCCCCGCGGGGAGACGGAGCGATCTGAGATACCAGAATTGATATGCCTGGACACCAGAGGACTCACATAAGGTGGGATTGTAGAAATCTAAGATGCTACAACCCGACTGGGGGATGGCTCGGCTCGAGAGCCGAAGAAGGTCGTGAC
>CAXAFE010000004.1:0-118696 GCA_963968165.1 uncultured Candidatus Poseidoniales archaeon
GAGGCATCTCAGGGGACTCATAGAAGATGAGTTTGATAGACAGCGGGTGTAAGTACCGAGGGTTCGCCCGAGGTATTCAGCCCAGCTGCACTAACCCCCCGAGCATCCAATTTCTACACTAATCCAGGCCTATGTGGGCCTCTGTCCAACAGCGCATATCAATTCATATTTTCGAAAAAAGAGTTGTGCACGGCCATAGCGGAGGGGTAATACCCGGTCCCATATCGAACCCGGAAGTCAAGCCCTCCTGCGTCATTTCCTGTACTGTGGTGCGAAAGCCCACGGGAAAGATCGTCGCTGTGCCTCTCTTCTTTCTATCCCCGCAAACATTACATTAAAACATGCGATAGCCATAAAAAAGGAGATTAGATATAATGGCGATCACAACAGGAGGCCTTTTCGGCCATTCTCAGATAGGAGTTCACCTCAGCATCATTAATGATGTATTATTTTATCCACAATCACTAGATAAACAATCGGTTGAGCTCTTGGAAAAATCATTTGAAATGGAACTACAACCCTTCTTAATAGGCGGCTCTGCATTACTAGGTAGTTTACTCAGAGGTAATAAAAATGGTATTGCTGTAGCAGATATCGCTTTTCAATCTGAATTAGATGCATTAACAAGTTTTGGTGATGTAATAGTTATGCAAAGTGGCGTTAATGCAGCTGGAAACCTAATTGAGTGTAACAACAAAGGAGCTATAGTAAGCCCCATAGTTCCTGATTCTGGCTTAGAGATGATTGAGGATGTTTTAGGCGTCCCTGCTAGAACTAGCACTGTCGCTCACCAAGATTCGATAGGCAGCTTACTGGTAGCCAATAATAATGGTGTTTTGGCCCACCCAGATATTACACCGAAAGAAGTTGAATTGATTGAATCGACTCTCGATGTGCCTCTTATGGTGGGAACTGTTACATTTGGTTCACCCTTTGTAGGCGCAGGATGTACATCCAGCGACTCTCATGCTTTAGTTGGATCTGGTTCTACTGGCCCTGAATTGAATAGAATTGAAGACGCACTTGGGTTAATTTGATCGATTTCATTAACCAACACTAATTAATTATTTAATTACGTTATTCATTATATATTCATAATGCACTTTGCAGTATGAAAATTTCTCATATCTATTTTTAATCTGCATTGAATCAACGTCATTAATTATTAATTGTCCATCTTTTGATAATTTTGAATTTATTATTCCATTCAGATCACAATCAGGATAATCACACATAATAACGTCATCTCATTTATTGGTACCCTGATTATCTATTATCACCAGAGGTACATTCGCTTCAATTGAATCACCTTGTAAACATTTAATGTCTACTATAAATCCATTAACTGGTGATACTATCTCATTTTGCATTTTCATTGCTTCTAAAATTAGCAATACGTCTCCCTCAAACACTTTATCTCCAATATTTTTACTCACTGATATGACTTTACCAGGGATGCTAGAAGATATAATTCCGCTAGAAGTCCTTTTAATCTTCTTCTTTTTCACTTTAGCATTTTTATATTCCTTATTTTCTACTTTAATTTTGTACATTTTATCTTGAATCTTAACATTCCAGATTCCTCCTTTTTTTTCAAGTTCGACATCAAAATCTTCTCCATCGACAGAAACTTTCCTTTTTTCTACCAATTTATCACCTCATTATACTTCTTTTATTTTTATAATTAATACTACTTGCATTTCCTGATGCCATTCTTCTATGATCATTGGCCCATTTTGTCCCTATTCTCCTCGAGCTAGAATGAGAAATTATTTCACCTCCAGATTCTATTTGCATCACAGCAGCAATTGCGGCTGCCATCAACTTTAATTCTCTATTATTTTCCATTAGTAAGCCTCATAATGGTATATTGCCATGTTTTTTTGAAGGCCTAACCTCTTCTTTTTCAAGTAATGCTCCCAATGCTTTAATCAATACAATTCTAGTTTCATTAGGTTTTATTACATCATCTAAATATCCCAAAGCGGCCGCACGATATGGATTAGCAAATTTTTCATTATAATCATCAACTAATCTATCTCTCTCTTGGTCTGGATTACCTGCTGAATTTATTCTATGTCTGTGAATTATCTGAACTGCTCCTTCCGCCCCCATTACTGCCAATTGTGCACTAGGCCATGCAATATTATAATCGCCTCTAATGTGTTTAGATGACATAACATCATATGCACCTCCATATGCTTTTCTAGTAATTACAGTTAATTTAGGGACTGTTGCTTCTGCATAAGAATATAATAATTTTGCACCATGCCTAATTATTCCCCCCCATTCTTGCTGTGAACCAGGTAAAAATCCTGGAACATCTACAAATGTTAAGAGTGGTATATTAAATGAGTCACAGAATCTTATATATCTAGCAGCCTTTGTTGATGCATCTATATCCAAACATCCAGCTAAGTATTTTGGCTGATTGCCCACTATGCCGATCGTTTGACCTCCCAATCTCCCAAATCCAACAACTATATTTGGAGCAAAATCTGCTTGAACTTCTAAAAATAATCCGTCATCTAAGACTTCCTCAATTACATTTATTATGTCATATGGCTTATTTGAATCAATTGGTATGATGGAATCTAATGAATAACAATACCTATTTTTTGGGTCACTTGTGGGCTTCGGAACTGTTTTTTCGAGATTATTAGAAGGCATAAAATTAATCAATTCTTGTGCTATAATTAGCGCGTCTTTATCATCCTCTGCAGTAAAATGAGTAACTCCAGACTTTGATGCGTGAGTATTTGCGCCACCTAGGTCTTCAAATGTAACTTCTTCATTTGTAACTGTCTTAATTACTTCTGGCCCTGTAATGAACATATGTGATGTTTTATCGACCATTATGACGAAATCAGTTATTGCCGGAGAATATACTGCCCCCCCAGCGCATGGCCCCATAATTACAGATATTTGCGGAATTACGCCACTTGCCCTTACGTTTCTAAAAAATATTTCAGCATAGGAGCCTAGACTTGCTACCCCTTCCTGAATACGCGCACCTCCACTGTCATTCATGCCTATTACTGGAGCCCCAGTTTTCATTGCCATATCTAAAATTTTGCATATTTTTAAACCATGCATCTCCCCTAATGAGCCTCCGTAAACTGTAAAATCTTGGGCAAAGCAATAAACTAATTTACCATCTATCGTTCCATGACCACAAATAACTCCATCTCCAGGAATTATATTTCTATCCATATCAAAATCATGACACCGGTGTTCAACTAATGCATCAATCTCCATAAAACTATCTTCATCTAATAAAAAATCTATTCTTTCTCTCGCAGTCATCTTCCCTTTTGCATGCTGGGATGCTACCTTTGCACTACCTCCACCAGCTTCAGATCGTATTTTTTTACGTTCTAATTCGTCGGTTTTACCATCTCGGCCTTTCATGTCTGTATTGGCATTATGTAAGGCCGCCCTTGAGCATTCCGTCTAAGTATATAGAAAATTCAATTTAGGAGGGTATATTTGAAAATAAGCAATGGTGTCCGGGTAATTGTTAAGCATGCGTATAGTAATAGCCAAGCCAGGACTTGATGGCCATGATCGAGGTGCTAAAGTCATAACTAGAATCCTTAGGGATGCAGGCCATGAGGTAATATATACAGGTATTCGCAAAACTCCGGAGGAGATAACTAGGATTGTAATAGACGAAGATGCTTCAGCACTAGGGCTCTCTTCTCTCTCAGGGGCCCATCAAGTATTAATTCCTAATATTTGTGATAAGTTAAGATTAGCTGAATTAAACGATGTTGTAGTTTTCGCTGGAGGAATTATACCGCAAAAAGATCATGAAAAATTATACGAAGCTGGTGTAAGAGCAATATTTGGTCCAGGAACCTACTCACACTCAATCACAGACTTTGTTACAGAGATATCATCTCGTAAATCCAATAAAGATCCTATCGGAGTAGGTGAAACAAAAGGATGGCGCTGGCTTGAATGAGCACTTAGAACTAGTATCCTCAGCCTTGAAAGGCAATAGACGCAGTCTTGGGAAATTAATTACTCATATTGAATCCGGATATAGGCCAAAAATTCCTTTTTTTAAATCTTGGACACTAGGCGTTACAGGTTCTCCTGGTGCAGGAAAGTCTACTCTAATAGGGGCACTTGCATCCAAATGGTTAGAAAAAGGAGAAAAAGTTGCAATTCTGGCTGTTGATCCATCATCTCCAAAATCTGGAGGAGCGCTATTAGGAGATAGAATGAGGATGCAGGGAGTAAATTCTTCAGATTCTGTATTTGTGAGGTCTATTGCCACTCGAAACCATACCGGGGGCCTGTCCTCTTCAATAGGACCAATTATTGAATTATTATCTGCATCAGGGTGGACTAGAATAATCTTAGAAACAGTAGGATCGGGTCAATCTCAGGTTAGAATTATTGCGTTTACTGATAGAATACTATTGGTAGAGGGCCCCGATAGAGGGGACGTTATCCAAGCGGAAAAAGCAGGAATACTGGAACTAGCAGATATAATCGCAATTAATAAATCTGATATACCAACATCAAAAGATGCTTTCAATTCTATCAAATTATCAATGGAATATTCAGACAAAAATCCCCCATTGATACATTTAGTATCTGCATTAAATGGTGATGGTATTAATGAACTACTATCATCAATCGAAAAATGCCCAAAATCCGATGACACAAATATTATTAAAATTAGGCAACTTTTACTTTCTGCTTGGGATTCTAGACTACTCTCTCATCCTTCATTAAATAATATGATAGATAATATAAATGCCGGAACAATAACAATTGAAGATGCATTGGCGGTACTCAGTAAAGATGTTAATGTAGGCGGTGATTAAAATAAATAATGCATCAGAATCTGATTTATTATTCGATCATGCCCAACATTCAGTTGGTGGAATTAGGGGTCATGCTTTTAGAAGGATAACGCACTTGTCTATGTCTTTAGTACCTATAATTTATTATATTGAGGGTGAAAATGTTGCGGCTGCCATTCAAGTTAATACACACCAACTAGTAAGTTTAGTATGCATCACCATACTTTTACTAGAGGCTATTAGGTTAAAATTTGAAATAGTAGTCATAGGACAAAGATCATACGAATCCAAACAGGTATCTGCTTTAGCATGGGGAGCGCTATCAACCTCATTGGTATTTCTAATAGCTCCTGAAGGTGATTTAAGTGGTATTAAGTCAGGTTTATTCGGGATTCCATTAATTTTTGGTGTTACTTTTGTAGATCCACTAATGGGAGAGATTAAAAGACAAAAAAAGAATATGAAAGTAGCTATAATTTCAGGACTCATTTGTTCTTATACGATATGGTTGGGATGTAGCTTATTCCTAGGAACTCCCATTATTTTGTCCATAATACTAGCACCTTTGACCGTTCTTGGTGAAATTCCTCAATTAAAATATATAGATGATAACGCTACTATGATTTTATTCCCCCTAACTGCAATGGTTATACTCTTGCCCTTTGTGTGAATATTTACCCGTCATCTTTAGATAAACTTTTCTTTTCCCTAGGTCGTTAACTATGACTCCTGAGAATGACGAACCTCAACTATCTCAAAATACTTACATGTTCATCTGGGCGATAGCATCCCTAGCTTCACTCGTGATATTGATTAGATTTTTTTAAAAATAACATTATATAATTATGATGTTAATGGTATTTTAAAGGTAATATACAGGGAATAAATGATAAAAATGTGTGGAATTACCGGTATTTTTGGTAATGCCGATCCTTCATTGGCATTAACGATGACATCTCGATTAAACCATCGAGGACCAGATGGAATTAGTATATATCATGATGATTTTCAGAATGGATCAATTTCACTCGGCCATTCTAGACTTTCAATAATAGACATTCATGGCTCCAAGCAACCAATAGAATCTGATCAAAGATCAGTATTAATTCAGAATGGTGAAATTTATAATTTCAAAAAAATAAAGTCCACCATTCCTAATTATGCTTGGAGAAGTAATGGAGATTCTGAAGTAATATTGGCATTACATAACAAATCTAATCCATCAACAAACACTCCTATTTCGAAACATATTGGAAAGAAGAGTAATAAAATACGGCATATATCTAATTTTAATACAGAAAATAATCATGCTAGAAAACATATAAAATGGGTTTCTAAACTAGATGGTATTTTTTCCTTTTCAATTTGGAATCCCAATAATTCAGAATTGATACTATGTAGAGACCCAATGGGAGTAAAACCATTATTCAGAACTATATTAGATGACGGTACAATGATGTTTGCTTCTGAAATAAAAGCCTTTGCTGCGCATCCTGACTTTATTACAAAACCAGACTTAGCAGCGTTACATGCTAGACTCTCATATGAATATTCTGTTGACATGACTACCTTATTTGAGGGCGTTACACAAATATCTCCAGGCACAATAGAAACATGGTCGATTGATGAGGAAGGATTTGCTGTACTAACTGGTGTAAGTAGGTATTCCAAAGACATAATCTCTCCTGATTTAACTTGGGATCCTAAAAACCAATCAAAACCATTGTTGGAAAGTCTTACTTCCTCTATAAGAGATAGATTGCTGTCAGACGTCCCTGTCGGAATAGTGCTCTCTGGAGGTCTTGACTCCAGCTTAATTGCTTCCCTTGCCTCCGAAGCAGCGATTGAAACAAGTAATCCAGTTCCTCAATGTTGGACTATTGCTGGAAGTGAAGACAATCCTGACTATATTGCTGCACAACTTGTCGCTAGTGAAAGTGACTTAAAACTGAATTCTAGTATCATGGAAGAAGATATATTTTGGTCAGGATTATCGCAATTTGCCTGGCATGGTGAAGAACTAGATGTTTCCGTACTATTCTGGCAACCATTATTTGAACATATGTCGAAGAAAGTAAAAGTTGGTTTATGTGGACAGGGGGCAGATGAACTTCACGCAGGTTATTCAAGATATAAGAATCTTAATAGGCACTCAAAACTAATAAAAAATAGGCTAGAGTTATTAGATAAAAATTTACTTCCTGATATTAAAACTGGGCCTGGCCATCCTTGGAAAGATGAACTAATTTTATCTGGTAATTATTATAATTCCGTAAATCAAACATTACAATTCGAATTAGATAGAGGACAACTTTCTAACTTCCAATTGCGATTAGCAGATAGGCACAGTATGGAGTTCGGAATGGAGGTGCGTGTACCTTTTCTAGGGAAAGCACATAGAGAAGAATCTCATAAGATACCAATGAATTGGAAAATATCTGATCATGATGAAAAAATGGCATTAAGACATGCTGCACGGCACACTAATCTGCCAAAACAAATAATTGAAAGACCTAAACTTCCAGCTGGGACAGCCACCGCACCAAATTTATTTAGTTCGTTTATTCATGAGATTAGCAATCATTCAAAAGAATGGATAAATGAATATGGAATTCTGTCTAAACATTTAGAAAAACAACCTGAAATGGCTATTGGCATTAGATTATTTCATGCATTGCATATAACTCCACATGATAATCCTCCAATCAATAAGAATTTATTAGATTTATTGGACGATGTGGGCGACTGGAATATCTAAAAATTTACTCTATAATTTTCAACACAAGAACCCTCAAACTCTAATAGCCACTTTTTGGTTTCAGTCCCGTTGAGAAAATTATATTTCCCAATGTGGTTATTTTGCATTATTACTCTATGACATGGAACTAATATCGGCCATGGATTATTTTTCATAACAGTCCCAACTGCCCTAATGGCAGATTCATTATTTATCTCCAATGCTAGCTTTGAGTACGATGTTACTGTTCCAAAAAGAACTTTAGCTACTAAAATTTCTGTTACCTGTTTTCGAAATGCTGTCAAAATTGTGAGGTCTAACTTTGGTATCTTTAATATATTCTTATCAAAATAACTGAAAAACCATTTTTCCGCTTCATCCAAATTGGCTTTTCCGATATTGTCAAATTCCTTATTGGCAAATGGAAGAATCTTGCTAATACCGTCTTTTGAGGAATATATCGTAAATTCTCCTAATGGGGTATCAATAACTCTTGATCCATAATTTTCCATTATGGATCTACTCCTGTTCACCAATGCCTTTTGATAAAATTGAGTCTGAAATTTCTTCCATTCCAGTAATTTCATAGTTAGAAGGAAATAATGCTATTATTACGCCTGCAACCAAGCAGGCCAACCCTAGCCCAAATGATTGTTGAACTACCATAAGTTCTAGGCCTATTGCGAATAAAATCAATCCTCCCAAATTGGATACCCAAACTAATGTTTTAAATGTTGATAGAGATACTCCACTTGGATTAGATACACCCTTAGGTCCGAATTCAGCTCCAAATCTCAACGGGTCGTCCTTAGTCACTTAATCACCTATCTATCATTACTATTGCATCTGTTGGGCATGCTAAAACACATAGTTTGCAACCCGTACATGGATCTCTGATTATTTTTGCCTTTTTATTGTTATCCACAATCATTATTGGACTTTTTACGGGCATTGAATATATTTCTATAGCATCATCGCCACATACTATTGTACATTGGTCACAACCAATACATAATTCCTCCTTTACCCATGCTACTGCCTCTGGACCGCCTTTGATTTTAGCACGCTCTTCGGACCTAACTGCATTCATCATCATCCGAATTCTTCTTTGTTGAGAATTTCTTCTAGATGTCAAATCATCAATGTTAGTCAATAGTATCTTCTCCGGGATTATGTCAAGTGGTCCCCCTTTATCAATCGTCAGTTATAATGCGCTTCACGCTTTCGGACTAACATGAACTATCTATCTCCATGGTGGAAAGACTCGATGTCCATATTAGCAGTTTCACAAGGCGCATTAATTTGGCTCTTTATGGCAATTTTTCTTAGTATTGAGGCAGCTTGGATATCATTTGCTTGTGGGGGATTGATTGGATTATTCCTTTGGTTAACCGCTCTTGGTTATCAAAATTCTAAAGTGGCTAGATTAACGATGTATGGAATTATGATTAATGCATTACTATCCTTAATATCTGGATACCTTGCATTTAATTAATTTCCATTCTTGGCATTTACTTGTCGGGCCAAGAAACTCACAACATCTAATATTTCAAAATCATGCCTTGGGTCCCCTTCAAACTTCAAGCATTCGAAATGGCTGACACATTTAGGGCATGTTGTCAGCATTATATCGGCTCCTGTTGCATTAACTTCATCGAAACGCTGCAACCTTAATCCTCTACTATTCTCATTACATGACATCATGCTTGAAACTCCACAACACAAACCTTCCTCTTTAGTATGCTCCATTTCAACTAAAGATACACCCTCGATTGACTCTACTAGGTTTCTTGGTTCATCATACAGGTTCATTTGCCTTCCTATTCGACAAGGATCGTGATATGTGACGGTCAAATCTTCCTCTGTCTTCAATTCCATATCAAAGCCATTTTCAGTCAGGAATTCAGTAGTATGCATAACTTTCATATCTTCTAATTCATAATCCAATGCGAACGTTCTGAAGCACTCTGCACACGAAGTAACCAGGGTATCTATTCCGCTTTCTCCAATTTTTTTCTGATTGTATGACTTTAATTTTTCAAATACTTCTGTTAATCCTTGCCACTTTTGGTCGTGGCCACAACATTTGAGAAAGTCTCTTCCTAAATATGTCACATCTTGCCCTAATTCTTCGAACAATGTGAACGCTGCCGTTGTAGTCTCTCCTAAGTTCATTGATCCTTCATTAACATGACTAAAAACCATTTCTTGATCTATGTAATCTACACATCCCGGATAATAACCAATATTGGAATCAATTGGATATTCGTTGGTGGGGATAAACGCTTCATCTTCATCTGCTTCCGCCGCTAGGACAGCTTGCAATACTGTATGTGGAATCTCTGCAGCCGGTGGCCCTCCAACTATCAAATTTCTTCTTATGTCTACATATGAATCATAATCAACTAATTGCGGACAAGCATTGGTGCACGCACTGCATGTTAAACAGGAATATAATGGAACACCGTCATCCTCATTATTCCATGTATTATATATTATATTTAATTTATCTCCTGCATTAAATAGTCTGACTGGACATGCGTCATCGCATAAATCACAACCATAACACTTGTTCATTTCCCATTCATATCCTCGAGCCATACTTCTCATTAGCATGAACACCATTGCTCCAACGCCCAAACATGGAATAAACAAGGAATAAATTAATTTTGCATCCAAACTCTTTGGATTTTTATGATAAGTAGGATTTTCTATAGACATTTCCTTCAATTCGTCTATTGACATTGATGTACTTGATCTAACTAATGCAGTACCATCACTATCAAGGAGTAACGGCTGGTATGCGGTAGCCGTGAAGTCCGTAATCATAGATATTGAGTCATTTACTCCATTTGAGGTAGAACTATAGTATAGCACATATGTTTCACCAGAATTGAGATAGATGGTTTCCAATGCACAGGAATCGCCTGACATCCTCCAAATTTCATCTCCAATGGAATTTGTTAAGTACATATTCTGAGTATGCTCGCCAACGCCATACGTAGTTGTTCTAAAATTACATCCAACATCAGTGGGTAAATTACTGACTCCAAGATTTTCGACAGTGAAGGTTTTAGAGTCTGCAACTCTAACTTCAGAAGAGTCCGATTCTCCTTCATAGGTCAATGCTGAGTATGCTTTATTTCTGCCAATTTCATAGTCAGCATGACCATTAGCGCCCGAGAAATCCATTATTGTATATTTTGTCGGTTGATATATCCCCCAGTCTATCCAGTTAGATGCAGCTATTACGCACCATTCTTCATATTCTCCTTCATCAATCCCTGACCAAACTCCTAGTTCAAAACTTTCTTCGTGAGATAAGCATTCGTCTTCCCAAGTATTCCAGACGTTTCCTTTACCATAGTGTACCAATGTATCTTCTGGTTGTTCTCGCATCTCATCTAATTTAGATACATCATCCATAGCACCTAAGCCTCCATAATTCCAAAATCCTCCTTCATAAATAGGCCATGTAACTGTAGAAATTAATACTGTAATTATCAATGTTCCTATTGCTACTTGCTTTCCGAGAGACGGAGTAACCCTAGCTCCCATCGTGTTTAATAAAAATTTCCTAACGCCAAAATACAACACTACAAAGAGAAAGAATGCTGTCAATATCCAAGGAATGGCATTAAAAATAGTCGCAGTCCAAGGAGCCTGACGGCCACAGAAAAAATAATCATGAGAATCTTTAAAACAATAACTTGTCAAATCTTTTGCATACAACTCTAAAAATATATTTATCGAAAATACAGATATGAACCACACATGAGCTAAGTAAGCTGCCCCAGCACTAGCAAACCATGGATCTTCTACTCCTCTTTTCTCTCTTTTCCCTATTATGAATGGCGGCAACGCTAATATTCCTACTGGAATTCCAGTTATTGCAGCCCCCCACCATGCCGCATTCCAATAAATGAAAGGCTGACCAAAGAAATCTCCTATGGGCCCTGCTGGAATCGTAAACTGTGGAAGGTATTCTCCCCACCTTAGGTAACCATATGAAAATAAAACATACCAATCTGGAAATACGAATCCTGCTTGAGCAAAAGGATCTGCCGCGCTGTGCAACGGAGGCGGAACTATCCAGGAGTAGAATGATATTACCATAACCATACTTGCTAAAATGATTGTATCTCTAAGTACTTCTGTAGGCCAGAATGAATGGCCAACAAAAACTCTTCTTCTTTCTTGCTCGGCTTCAATCAGTTGATCCCTTTCGCTGACATATGTATCAGCAATTCGTCCAAACCTGTCTATTAATCCCATTCCAATATCTCCTAATGTGGCTCAGCAATGCCTTGTACCCATACGATGAATAAATGAACTAGTATAAGTGTAGTAACTAGAACGGGTAGTATGAATACGTGCAGAAAGTACATTCTGGTTACTGTCTGACCTGATAACGTGGAACCAGCGAACAGTATATTTGCCATCCATTCTCCTATTAAGGGCGTTGATGTAGCCATGTTAATCCCAATTGTTGCCGCGCCAAAAGCCAAACTATCCCAAGGAAGCAGATAACCAGAATATCCAAAGAATATCGTGAAGAACATCAATGCGACTCCAATTAACCAGTTTAATTCTCTAGGGTTTCTGTAAGCACCAGTAAAATATACTCTACACATGTGTAAAAATACTGCTGCTACCATAAAATGTGTTGTCCAATGATGAATTGATCTTATTATGTATCCAAACGGCAAGGTTGTCATAATAAATTCGAGACTGCTGTATGCTGGAGTAGGATCTCCCTCTCCTCCAGGAACATAATATAGGCCAAGAATAGTGCCAGTAATTACTAAAATTATAAATGCTAAGAATGAGATTCCACCGAGACAATATAGAGGATACCAATACCAAATTATTCTTAATTTATATTTTTCTGCATGTGTGAGCGGCATTTGCCTATGAACGCTGTGGAAAGCATCTCTACTCATTCCCCAATAATCTTGGATTCTAAACCTAGTATCTAACCAAGAAAATGCCCATAAAAATCCTTTTTCTGCTAATCCCATATTGCTTGCATTTGATTCCACGGCTCTCAATATATCCTTTCTTGGCATATCGTCTCTTTCTTTTCTGAGTGTAAATGCTACTATTACAACTACAATTGCTATGAAAAGCCATAAGAACCAAAATTGAATCATTTTATCTACCTCAACCACAGTAAGCATACCAGTCTTTGAAATCTGGTAATGCTTCTATTACGTCTCCATTTACTGTAAATGGAATTAACGGCATTCCATTAGGCGCCGGGCCCCCTGTTCTTCTAACTCCTATGAAATCAAACGGAACACCTCTGCCCATGCTATTTTTTTCTATAGCGGTTGGGTCGAATCTACTAGAATGACAAATACAAAATAATTTATCGCCTCCAGAATCTCCTCCTCCAGATGCCCAATTATCTCCTGTGTAGTTATTTGTAACTAATTGCCATCCCGGAATGCAACAAAGATGTGGGCATCTTGAGAAAATTATTACCATATTATCATGAATAGACAATGATGAGTAGGTGGCATCATCTAAAACCTCTCTTCCTGATCCGACATAATTGCCTCCCAAATCATAACCTTCTAAATATTGAAACCTTGGCTTGTTAGGGGTTAATGGAGTATCTTTATTTTCATCATGTGGCACATATACTACATTTACTGGAAGGCCTGACCAAACACCCTGAGCGCCTATCATTCCAGTATTAGTATTGGCCGCTGCTTCTTGAAATGCGCTATAACTCATAGGTTCTAGGTGTCTATCTCCAAACCAAGCTGTATCTTCTGCGCCAGAAGGCACCCAGAATCTAACTGCGGAATCTCCTCCATCAGCCTCTGGTTGCCCCATCAGTAGGGCCGCAAAACCAACACTTCCGAGACTAGCCATTGTGATCAGCCCCGCTGCCGTATTGAATGATAACCTCATGAATTCTCTCCGATCTATCATTTTTAATGATTCCGTGGTTCCGTCAGTAACTCCCGGCAAAGGTCTCAATTTAAATCTCCTAGCCATGATTATGCCTCGTATTCCTTCCAACCGTCTGGGTCATTCTTTGTTATATATTTGTTTCTTCTGTGCTTTACAACGACTACATCAGGCATGACATATTTCAGGTAAACTATGCCCATTATAATTACAGTCAATAATGTCATTGCTAAATCAAATGCTAAAATTTGTTGATTCCACTTATTATACAATCCATACGACAAAGATCCCCCCCAAAATAGTGTCCATATTATGCCCCATAGTCCTACTAAAATTATGAGCCAAGAATCACCAGATGGCGAGATACTCGCTCTTACAATAGTGCCTGGTTTTGGCATATTAAATACGCCATGATCTACGGCTTTTGCATAATTTTCTTCTGAAATATCAATTCCCTCAAGCGCATCTCGAGCTTCTTCAACAGAAACAATGCCATTACTAACATCCCGTAGAAGATTCATGACCACGTCGTCTTTCAAAGTTGATCACCTCTCCTAAGATGTTTGATTCTTAGCTTTAGTAAATTACTTCGACCAGTGTAATGGCGTGAAAAACCGTACCTTAAGAATAATCCACAAAATACTATCACTATTATTACGGCTCCAAAACCTAGTAATCCTAGCCAATGTGCTCTCAATTTGGCCCCCATATGGTGGAGATCAATTTCTTCTGATATTGGTGCTGGAGGATTAATGTCCCCATTTCCTGAAAATACAGTTCTAGTGTATCCGTTATCTTCACCTTGTTCTAGAGTTACACTAAGTCTGTTCCATCTGTCTAAAGCGGATGGTATTTGATCACCATTGACTGAATTTCCAGCCAACCAAAAAGTCACTAAATTCTCACCTTCTATGGAATCAGGACTGGTCCATATTACGTGCCAAGCTCTATCATCAACCTTAGATCCTGCCGTCGTGTGAGTTAGAGTTGATACATCGTCTTCCCAGTTCTGCACGAGGGTTTCGTATCCTTCTCCAGCGGATAGAGTTCCAGTACTAACTTTGAGGGCGAATCCTCCAGTTTGACCGCCAACGAGAACATCTGGTCCTCCTATAAGTTGTATTACCATTGAGTAAGATGTTGAATTAGAGTAATGATAAGGAACTGAATCTAAAATTACTGTAACGGAATTATCTGGTTCGGAGGCATGGCATGTACATCCGGCAATCGCAACTTCTCCCTGATTATTTGCATCTCCTCCAACACCGCTATGAATCGCCTGACTAGTGCCTGCCATAAACATCAAAAAAAGAGATAAAACTATGACTCTTTTTGAGGATAAAACCGCATTATTCATACTTCTACCCCTATGATGATTTAGTCCAATTGATTAGAGACTATTAAGGTTCCAGTAGGCGGCTTTCAATACATCTCATTTCTAATTAGTTATGTTTAATCTAATAAGAATAAAAACTGTGCCCTTCTAGCACAGCCAGTGACTGGACCGACTTGGAAAAATACATACGATCTAAATGAAGATCAAATCGAGAAACTAAGTTTGGCTGAAGACCATATGGAGATGATGGAATTATCTGATGCTGAAAATATCTTGACTGCGTTAATATCAAAGGATCCAAATTGTATTCCTGTACTATGTGTCATGGGGCACATGCAAGGTAGATATCTATCAGATTTTGAACAAGCCATACTTTATTATGAACAGGTTCTGAAACTTGAACCGGATAATGCATGGGCAAGGGATGAACGAAGACGTTATCAACGGTATCTCAACTACGATTAGGATAATATAATCAACCTCTTATAGGTACATTTATGGAGCGTGGAAGCATACTGATTATCGGTGCGGGAGGCATTGGTTGCAAATGGGCAAGTCAAGCCCATTCGCGATGCCAAAATTATGCAGATCTCTTGTTAATTGATGCTGATAGCGAATCATTCGTAGGCATACATTCTGCACATTGCCTTCAATTATCCTTAGGAGAACATAACAAAGGCACAGCGACCCTCAGCAGAATGGCTGTTCACCGATTAAAAGATGGTATAGATGAATTTAAACCCTTATTAAAATCCTCGGAATTAGTCATTATTCTCGCAGGATTAGGAGGAGGGACAGGAACAGGGGTATCTTCAGAATTAGTATCTATGGCTAAGGAATCCGCCAGCGTTGTAGTTACCATGGTAGGGCTACCATTTGCCGAGCAACCGCTACGCACTGCAATAGCAGAAAAATCTTTACCTGAATTAGAACAAAAATCTGATGTATGTATAAAAGTAAGTATGGAAAGATTGGCTTGGCAAGCAAGAGGCAGAAATTCTGATTGGGAATTGGGTTCCGAATGGATTGGGGAATTAATAGAGGGCTTAGTAACTACTCTTGCAAAAGTTGGAAAAATAAATCTTGATTTAATGGATTTAAAGACCATAATAAATAAATCTGGAGATACAACGCTTGTGGTTGGGACAGGTACAACCGAAGACCCAAAAGAAGTTGTTAAAATGGCAAAACAATCTCCCTTATTTGATATTGATGTGAAAGGAGCAAAAGGATGCTTGATTCAAGTTGAAGGCGGACCCGACATGACACTTACTCATTTACATGAAGTTTCTGATAGTTTTTTGTCCATATTGGACCCAAATTGTCAGGTTATTCTTGGAGCCAGATCTAGCAAAAAAATGTTAGGAAAATTGAGATTAGTTGCGGTTTTAAGTGGAATTAATTGAATTAATTATTCCTCTTCCATAACTCCCATTTTACGTATTGTGTAGGGTATTATCATTAATATCACTAAAGATGTTAGGAGATGCCCCAATGCGGTCGTTTGCAGTAAGCTGCTTTCAGTAAATTTTGCAGATAATATAGTCAGAGAACTAATACTTCCAGCATATGCATAGCCAAATGCAATCCCCCAGAACAAGGATGAGTTACCTTGGAATATGCTCCAACCTCTTTTTTTACCATTTTTAACCAAAGCAGACACCGCCAATAGAATCGTTATTATCATTAAAACTGCTTCTTCTAAAAACATTAGATTATCAGCAGATATTGCAAGAACAGGGTTTCTCCTCCAGGCACTCATAAGATGCCATAATGCCATAAAAATCATTAAGAACATAAATCTATCACCCTTTGCGCCCTTGAAGCCTAATTCATGTCTCATATTCGAAGTATATTTGTCCATAGTAAAGGTCACTACACAAATCAGAATAGTAAAAATAAACCATATGAAATTTATATTCATACTCTGATCTGACGCGTTTTTTGCACCATATCCGAACCACCATATGAGGGGTAAGAAAATTAGTAATATAACTAACATTCTGATGTAGACATAGTGATTTGACGTGTGACTATTGCTGTTTATATCCTTGTTCTCATAATACTGGAAACAGCCAACTACTAGGGATAGCCCTTGTCCAATCGACATCACTATGAATAGTCCACTCATGAAATAATCAATTTGATCCCTTTCGAAAAAATAATTTATAATTAAAATATTAATCATACAAAGAATAAAGATCGGAATCAAGGCCTTTAAACTTAAAATCCAATATTCCAAAGTAAATATTCCGATTCCTTTATCCTCAATTGTCATTACTTTTCGCCCGATTGTAGTGGTGAAAATATATGCTGCAGAACAGTAAGTAATGGTTAAGGATAGGAAAATAGAACTACCAAATTCACCAATAATTCCATAATTCAATTTCATTGAAATATATAATAATCCTGTTGAAATTAATAGAAATACTAAATGAATCAATGTTGAAGGTTCAACAATATTCCTATTGCGGATAGTAATATTGTCTCGGGAAATTTCCTCCATGAACATACGAAGTACCACCATTGGTTAAGTTAAACCCCTCCTCGGGTAAGCCATGGTACGTCTTACCAAGGCGAAAAGGGGGAAGCATCGCTGGGTAGGAATTTTAGTAAATTCAAAAATTAAAAACCGGCAAGAACTTAGTAGTATTCTTAGCAATTTATTAGAAGATTCAACTTGGAAATTATATGATTTTGTACATATGAAAAAGGAAGATGATATTTTATCTATAATAAAAGTGGAACTAAAATCGCATAAGAAATACATTAAAATTATAAATTCTCATGATTTATTAGAAACTATCACCAGCTCAGGAAAAATCATATTAGTTCGTCAAAGGCTACAAATCACTCGTTCATAAAATCTATAAAATATTTCCACTTAATTTCATCAATTGAATCACTACTTATGATTAAATCATCATTTGTAAAATTTAAGGAGCCATCAATATTTAATCCTGTTACCCGATATTCATTATCGTCAATCACATTCACAACACCTCTAGAGATATGTCTCGAGAGAGCTTCCCATGAGGTATCTAATGATGTAATGGAATTAAAATTATTTCCAATTTCGTTTATCTCATATCTTGAAGAAAGTGCTGCATCTATTATGGAAAAAATTTCGTCACGATTGTAATCAGGATATATGTCACTCCAACCAGCAGTATCAATGTCTAATTTTTTGTTAGAATATCTATTTATTCCAACTCCTACTCTAACTACATTTTCCAAATCACCTGATTCCATAATGATTCCTCCAAGTTTTTTAAAATCTGATGAAATTATATCATTTGGCCATTTTAAATCTACTCCCAACGCATTGGCGACCAGCGAACCTAATTCTGTTTGAATTAACCCAATTGAAATATCGCCAAACTGTGATTTAGAAATTATCCATGTTGCCATCATATCTCCTTCTTGGGAGTCCCAAACAGATCCTCTTCGTCCTCTACCTGAATATTGTTTATCAGTCATAACTCTATTCCAGCCAATATTTTTTATCTTTTTTGCTTCATCCATTGTACTTTCACAGTCAGTTAGCATCAAAGGTCTTGAGTTGTACCCGGGCTTCCAAAAAGCATGTACCTCTAATTTTTCATCTCCGATAATTTTACTATTCATCAATCTACTAGACCATCCATTAATCTTCCCAGTGAGGGGCGAACTAGCGCTTTCAGGTATGGTCCTAAACAATAGAAGTATTACGCAATGGTCTGATACATCATTGCCTTTCAAATATTTGAATAATTTATCACACCATCCGCCATCATTTATATCAATATATGCAGCATCTTCTATTAATTCTAAACAATGATCATCTGGTTTTAAAGGATTTAAATATGGTAAATTCCATATAATAAGCTCTACTTTGGAACCAATAATTATTCCATTTTCAATGCAATTTTCATATATTTGAATATTATTCATCAATCCATAATTAGTAGCATTAATTCTAGTGGCCAACACGGCATATGGATTAATATCAGTTGCTAAAACATCCCAACCTAGGTGCGCCAACAATAAGGACAATGCTCCGGATCCACAGCCAATTTCCATTGCCATGCCTTTATTTATTTCCAATTTAATTATCGTATCCGCGAGTAAATACGTATCTTCACGAGGTGGATAAACTGTTGTTGGAATCTCCAAAACCCATGAACACGTCCCAGAAATATTAAATGATTCTTTTCTTAATTTTATTTCCATAATATTATTCCTGATTAGAACGATAACCTTATGCATTAATGGCCTTATGATGCTCTAGTGACAGTTGCATTACCGGGGTCATCCTTGGCCCCCTTTGATGCTTGATTAGTTAGATTCTTAAACCCCTCCTAGGACGGGTGATAGCCCAGCATATGCTATGGGCCTGTAGCTTAGTCAGGTAGAGCGACGGGCTTTTAACCCGTCGGCCGCGGGTTCGAATCCCGTCAGGCCCGCCTGACTAAGCGTCTGGTTCATGCTTTTTGCGGGTGTGGGGAAAGCAAAAATGGCAGTAAAAAGTTCAACCAAAAAAAGACTTATAGAACTCGGTGTCCCTGAAGATAGGGCACATAAATTAGCTGATGATGCAAATATGGACGCAATAAAAAGAATGACTGTAGAACAGGTCGCTAAGAAAGTAGATTTGGAAATGGGAAGCGCTGACTTAGAAATAATTATGGCAGTTATTCGAGAACAAATGGCGTCAAGGAAACGCAGTAGAAGTGGAAGAATCACTATATCTAGAAATGCACTACTAGATGAGGACATACCTCAGGGTGAAGACAGATTTAACGTTCTTAATCATATACTAGTCCCACATCACGAATTAGTTCCTATCGAAGATGAAGAAAATGAATTATCTCCTTGGAATCTAATGGAGAAAGATTTCGACGGTAAGGATCGTCTAGCTAAAGAACTCCTGCCTAAGATTCTAATCACGGACCCAGCGGTTCAAGCAATCAAAGAGATGACAGAGGCAGAGGATGACACATTATTGGCAGGATGGCTAACAAACAGGGTTATGAAAATCAAAAGATATAGTAGATCTGCAGGCACAAGTATCGCCTACAGATTAGTAGTGGAGAGAGCATAAGGGAGTTGTTTAAATGAAAGAAATTGTCGAAAGTTATTTTAGTAAAAGAAGTCTAGTAAATCACCAACTTGCATCATACAACGATTGTATACCTTTATCCGATGGGAAATCAAGTAGAATGGAAAATATAGTAAGAAATATCAGAATTGGTAGTGACGATTATGAAGTGGATGAAACAGAAGGAGGATTAATAAAACTTGACGTCCTAGAAAAAGAAATCGTTGTTAGAGTAAAAAATATTAGATTGGGTCAACCAACAATTAGGGAGGCAAATGGAGCCGAACATCCTGCAACTCCTATGGAATGTAGGTTAAGAAAATTAACATATTTCGCTCCTGTTTATTTAGATTTTAGAATTTATAGAGATGATCTTCCTCCCTCACCTGGTGCTGATTTAGGATATATGGACGAAAAAAATGTGCATATCGGTAATTTACCAATCATGGTACGGTCTGCGAGATGTAATTTGCATGCTAACAATATCGATTCTAACCGAAAGCTCTCTCCAGATACTTCTCCGGAAGATGCAGAACAATATGTGAAATTATTGAGAAAATTTGGGGAAGATCCTGTTGACCCTGGTGGATACTTCATAATAAATGGTACTGAACGTGTTTTGATTTCTATGGAAGACTTAGCACCGAATAGAGTTACAGTTGAAAGAAATAAAAAATATGCTCATGATACCGAAGTAGCGAAAATATTCTCACAAAAAGATGGTGTTCGTAAACCATTAAACGTTGAAAAACGAAGAGATGGAATGCTCATGGTAAAAATTCCCAGCGCCGGAACAACTGCCATACCAGTGGTTCTGTTGATGAGGGCCCTCGGGATGTCAAACGATCGGGAAATATTTTCTTCAATAGCTGGACCAGTCGAGGCCATGAAATATACTGTAGCAAATCTTAATGATGTCAAAGATAATGAAGAATATGGTGTCGAAAATGAAGAAGAGGCTTTAGCATGGTTGGAAAAGAAGTTTGCAGCAGGTCAGCAAAAAGAATATCGAGAATCAAGAATTCAAAATTTACTTGACAAGGAATTACTCCCACACCTGGGAGCTGCTTACGAGCATAGGCAAAAAAAGGCTATATTTTTAGGCAGAATTGTTAGACAAGTTTTAGAAATGGCTATAAATAACAAAGATCCAAACGATAAAGATCATTATGCCAATAAAAGGGTAAGATTAGCAGGTGATTTAATTGAGGACTTATTTAGAGTAAGCCTGCAACAACTCGCACGTGACTTAAAATATCAATTAGAAAGGCATCATAACAGAAAAAGAGAATTAAAAATTAACTCATGCCTAAGGCCAGATGTTTTAACGTCTAAAATTATGCATGCATTAGCAACAGGTAATTGGGTCGGAGGGAGATCAGGAGTTAGTCAATTACTCGATAGAACAACATACCTATCTGCGCTTTCTCACATGAGAAGAGTAACAAGTCCACTAGTAAGAAGTCAACCTCATTTCGAGGCTAGAGATTTGCATCCTACTCAGTGGGGCAGATTATGTCCTAACGAAACTCCAGAAGGGCAAAATTGCGGTTTAGTTAAAAATGCCGCTCAAATGATAGATGTTTCAGAAGAAGTTGCAGAAGGAGATGTCAAAGAATTACTTAAGGAGACTGGAGTTAATGACAATCCAGATGGATGGGCCGACGGTTCTAGAGTTCACGTAAATGGAGATATTTTCGGACTTCACAAAAGACCACAGAAATTAGTTAGTCAATTTAAACGTAGAAGAAGGCAAGGTAAAATAAGGCATGAGGTAAGTATCAGACATGATACTGAGAACAAGGACGTCTTCATTAATACAGATAGAGGAAGAATTCTTAGACCATTACTTGTCATTGATAATGGAAGTTTAACACTATCTAAATCTCATCTAGATGGAATAAGGTCTGGAGAAATAGATTTTGCTGATTTAGTACGAGGAGGCGTTGTAGAATGGGTAGATGCAGAGGAAGAAGAAGATTTGCTGATTGCTCCAAGACCATATGATTTACCTTCATTATCTCCAAAAAATCTAAGGCCTATTAATCCAGATAAAGTAGAATGGCTCAATTTAGGTGAACATGATATTTCTCATGCAAAATTGGCAGCTGAAATACAACTGCCCAATGGAAAGACAATAATTGAGAAATTTAAAGTAAAATTGAATTACCACCAAGAAGATGTCGAAGCATTGAAAAGAAAGGAAAAGAAAGGCAATACGGTTCTAATTTTTACACATGTTGAGATAGATCCACAATTAATTCTAGGTGTTTGTGCTTCATTAGTACCATATCCTGAACACAATTCTACTCCAAGAGTTACCGGTGGAACTGCAATGGTTAAGCAAAGTCTTGGACTTTCCAGTGCTAATTATAGATTAAGGCCAGATACAAGGGCCCACATAATGCATTATCCCCAAAGGTCGATTGTAGGTACTAGGGCTATGGACTCCACAAAATTCAATCAGAGACCAGGAGGTCAGAACTTAGTCGTAGCAATTATGAGTTACCATGGTTATAATATGCAAGATGCAATAGTGATGAATAGAGCATCTGTTGAAAGATCAATGGGTCGTTCATCATTCATGAGGACATATAATGCTGAAAATAAGAGATTCCCTGGTGGGCAAGAAGAAAGAATAGAAATTCCAGGAACAGGATTAGATGAAATTAAAGGATTAAAATCATGGGATTCCTACTCTCATCTTGAAAGGGATGGACTACCAGTTCCGGAAACATTCTTATCAACTGCAAAAGGAGAAAATCCTGTTTTAGTAGGTAAAACAAGTCCTCCAAGGTTCTTAGAAGAAGCGCATGGGGCATTCCTACAAGCACAAGAAAGAAGAGAATCATCTATGAACGTCAGGCATGGCGAATATGGCTGGGTAGACAATGTTTTCGTAACAGAATCTTTGGATTCTGGAAGACTAGTTAGAATAACTTTGAGAAGTAATAAGATTCCAGAATTAGGGGACAAATTCGCCAGTAGACACGGGCAAAAAGGAATTATTGGAAGACTAGTTAATGAAGAAGATATGCCGTTCACAGAAGATGGAGTTATTCCCGATATCCTAATCAATCCGCATGCTATTCCATCAAGGATGACAGTAGCACACGTACTGGAAATGATAGGTGGAAAAGTTGGTTCTATGGAAACAAGAAGAATAGATGGTACTGCATTTACCGGTGAAAAGGAAGAATCTCTAAGGTCAGGACTTCTCCGAAATGGATTCAATCATACAGGCAGGGAATCAATGGTTAATGGCGAGACAGGCGAAGCGTATCCAGCTGAAGTATTCGTCGGAGTTATTTACTACCAAAGACTTCATCACTTAGTCAGTAGTAAATTGCACGCTCGAAGTAGAGGTAGAGTACAAATTCTGACAAGACAACCGACTGAAGGAAGAGCAAGACAAGGTGGATTAAGGTTTGGTGAAATGGAAAGGGACTGCTTAATCTCTCACGGTGCTTCGATGGTCATAAAAGATCGACTATTGGGAGAATCTGACGGAATTGATCTATTCGTCTGTGCTCAATCAGGCCATATTGCATGGTATGATCCTAGAAAGAGAACATATGTTTCTCCTATTCATGGCGACGGTGCTGAGGTCTACAAAATTCAAACTTCATATGCATTTAAGTTGCTACTTGACGAAATGAAAAGTTTAGGTGTGGCCATGAGGTTAGAACTGGAGGACCAAAGATGAGAAGAAATAGTAATACATTAATTCCAAAAAGAATTGCTGGCATAAGATTCGCATTAATGGATCCTAATGAAATAAGAAAAATGTCTGCTGTAGAAGTTAAAACTGCTGATACTTACAAGGACGATGGTCACGCATTTAAGCAAGGTTTAATGGATCCTAAAATGGGAGTAATTGAACCAGGACTGGTATGTCCAACTGACAATTGTAAGTATGATGAAAGTCCAGGGCATTTCGGGCACATTCAGTTAGAATTACCTGTAATGCACATAGGGTTTACAGGACTCATTAAAATGGCTCTCAAGAACACTTGCAATAAATGTAGTAAAATATTGCTACATAGTTCTCCCGAAACTCACCCGCTGGATCCAGAAAAATCAGAACAAGATTACTACAGGGAAAGAGTACATGATGTTATGATAAAACACGGGGTTGGTTCTAGAGAATTCAATAAAACTATCAAAGACATAGAGAAAGAATGTTCAAGTGCCAAAAGAGCTATTTGTATGCATTGTGGGTCAGAGCAAGGTAAGATTATACTTGACAAACCTTCAACGTTCAAGGAAAAGAAGGCAGATAAAGGCGAACATAAACTAAATGCTCGTGATATCCGTGAATGGTTAGAAAGAATACCAGATGACCATCTTATATTCATTGGAATGAATAAAGATGTATGTAGGCCTGAGTGGACGATTTTAAAGGTCTTACCGGTACCTCCAATTACAGTTAGACCATCAATAACATTAGATAGCGGTGATCGCTCAGAAGATGACTTAACACATAAATTAGTAGATGTTTTGCGGATCAACCAAAGATTGAGAGAAAATAGGGATGCAGGTGCACCACAATTGATAGTTGAGGATTTATGGGAACTATTACAGTATCACTGTACTACGTATTTCGATAATCAAACAAGCGGCATACCTCCGGCGCGACATCGTTCAGGAAGGCCATTGAAAACGCTAACTCAACGACTTAAAGGTAAAGAAGGAAGATTTAGAAGCAACTTATCCGGAAAAAGAGTCAATTTTTGTGCTAGAACCGTAATCAGCCCTGATCCAAATCTTGGAATAAATGAAGTTGGTGTACCCGTATCCACTGCTAAAGAATTAACAGTACCTATACGTGTAACGAGTAGAAATCGTGAACAATTAAGGCAAATGATACTACGTGGCCCTGATAATCATCCTGGTGTAAATTATATCATTAGGGGAGATACCTTAAGAGTACGAATAACAGATAGAACAAAATATATATGGGCAGGATTCAGATGTAAAAATCCTGAATGCCACAGCGGAAGTGAAGAAGAGCCCTATTCAGGTTATCGACCTGATATGAATGAAGTTTTACCCGCTCCTAATTTCTTACCAGGTCTAGAATTGAAGCGAGAGATGAGAAGAAATGAAATTGGAGAGTTAGAAGAAGTCAACGGAATTGATTTAGAAGCCACTATCTCCAATCTTAGGGGTGAAGATAGACTGGGCAGAAGCCTGAAGTCCGATGATCCAAGTGCATTAATACACAATAGGTGGAGATGGGAAGTAGAAAATCCAACCGAATATTTTCCAGAACACCTTGAGGTGCGTTGCCCTCATTGCGGTAGCCCGGCTCAAGAAGATGAATATGGAAATTCATATCCAACTGAAAGTGAAGACCGACTTAGCACATGGGATCAAGATGGCAATCCCAAACCCGGAATTGTTGTAGAAAGGCACCTAATAGACGGAGATGTTACGATTTTTAACAGACAACCTTCATTACATAGAATGTCAATGATGGTGCATGAAATTAGAGTTATGGAAGGTAAGACATTCAGATTTAACTTAGCTGATTGTACTCCCTATAATGCAGACTTTGATGGAGATGAGATGAATTTACACGTAATACAAAGTGAAGAAGCAAGAGCAGAAGCCAAGATACTCATGAGGGTCCAAGAGCACATAATCACTCCAAGGTACGGAGGTAGCGTAATAGGTGGAATCCATGACCATATATCCGGGGCCTATTTATTAACCCATGACAATATTATATTGCCGAAACATATAGTTCTAGAAGTATTAGGATCTATTAATTATGAAGGTGAACTACCGAAAGAGATAGAAGAAGACGGAATCATAGGATATAGAGGGGCCGAAGTTCTGAGTTTAATCGTTCCAGGCGGATTCAAATTAGACTATAAAAATAGATCTGGTGATACAGTAAGTATATCAAAAGGAAATGTTCAAGGAGCCATAGATAAGAAAGGAATTGGTGCTGAAGATGGAAGATTGCTTGATGCTGTCGTACAAACTCATGGAAATGAACGTGGAGCTAAATTTATTAATGAAATGACTAAAATGACTATTGCTGCTTGTACTTCATTAGGCTTCACAACAGGGATAGATGACGAAGACCTACCTCCCGAAGCAAAAAATAAGATAGATGAAATAAATAAAGATGCTAGCAATAATGTAGACCTAGAATTAGCTAAATATGGTAAAGATGGAAGAAAGTATGAAGCACGCCCGGGAAGAACTCCTCAAGAGACACTCGAAGAAAATATCTTACAAATTCTTGATACTGGAAAATCTGAAGCCGGTAATGTTGCTAAGGAATATCTTGGTGAAGATAACGCTGCTGTATTAATGGCTACATCTGGTGCTCGAGGATCAATGGATAACCTAGCTATGATGGCTGGATCAATTGGACAACCAAAAGTTCGTGGTAAAAGACTAGAAAGAGGATATCAAGACAGAGTTCTAGCTCATTTCCCACGAGGCGTCAAAGGGGCAAGAGAGAAAGGATTCGTTTCATCCTCGTTCAAGAGAGGATTAGAGCCTACTGAATTCTTTATGCTATCTGTGTCGGGAAGAGAATCACTCGTCGATACTGCGGTTAGAACTAGTAAATCCGGTTACATGCAAAGAAGATTAATCAACGCAATGGACGATCTTAAAGTATCTACAGATGACCAATCTTCAGTAAGAAATACTGGTAATAGAATTGTTCAATTCCAATATGGAGAAGATCGGGTAGATCCGGCAAGAAGTCGAAAAGGTGATCCGTTTGACGTTAACTTAGTTCTCGACGAAGCACTTGGGGGTGCAAAGTAATGGTAGTAAAGAGTGCAACTAAAAAGAAACTAATGGACTTAGGAATCGAGGAAGAGTATGCGCATAAATTGGCTGATGATAAGAAATGGGATGACGTTAAGGTACTCTCACCAGGACAAATAGCTCAAATATGTGGGATCGATTCTGGTACCGCGCAAAAAATTCATCATGTTATGGCCAGTTCTAGTAAGTCTGCAAGGGCTGCAGCCGCTAAGACAGAAAAAACCGTTGTAAGGAGGCGAACAGTATCTCGTAGAAGAAAGAAAACATTACTCCCAATTCAGACATATGATGAAGACTTAAGTGAAAGTCTACTCATGAGAGATTTAGATAACGAAAATCCTCTATTTATTCAAATAGAAAACAAGTCAAAAGAGTTAGGCCTATTTTTAACTCCACTGGTAATCGAAACTTTGGTCAAAGGTATTGAAAGTAGGGGAGATAAAAAGTTAACAGAAAAAAAATTAACGGGAGTTGTAGAGTCAGCATACAAACATCTAGTTAAGGCACGCGTAGATCCACACGAAGCAGTAGGAATAACTACAGCACAATCACTAGGAGAACCAGGCACTCAAATGACTATGAGGACATTTCACTATGCTGGTGTAGCAACTGTTAACGTTACTCAAGGTTTACCTAGAATCATTGAGATCGTTGACGCTAGAAAAGTACCCAAAACTCCTACTATGAACATATACTTAGAAGAGGTAAATTCTAAGGGTAAGCCATTAAGGACAAATGAAAAACTAGCTAGAGAATTAGCGGCGGCCATAGAAACAACAACTGCAACTGATATTGCAGCGATTGATGTTGAAGTTACACAAAGACATATTACATTAAAATTAATACCTGCCAATCTTAAATTAAAGAATATGAATGGAGCAGAAGTTTTGGATAAATTATCTCGTGCATTAAGGCTCTACATTCAATCAGACAACGAAGATAGGCCTAAAGAACTGAAAATTATACCCGGTATATCCAAAGCCGAAGATCTTCAAAATCTAGCTAATGATCCTCCTACATATACAGCATTATTACAACTTGAAGATAAAATCAAAAAACTTAGATTAAAAGGATTACCAGGAATTTCAAGAGCCAATGTCCAAGGTCCAAATAAAGATGGAGAATACTATATTTCAACTATTGGATCAAATTTAACCAAAGTTAGCGAGTTCGCTGGAGTTGACAGAGGTAGGACTTATACAAATAACGTAAGTGAAATATATGACTACTTAGGCATTGAAGCTGCCCGACAAGCAATTGTCAATGAGGCATTTGATACGATGGCAGGAGCTGGGCTTGATGTAGATATCAGACATTTGATAATGGTATCAGACGTTATGACCAGTGAAGGTGAAGTAAGAGCAATAGGAAGGCACGGAGTGAGTGGTACCAAACACTCGATTCTAGCAAGGTCGGCCTTCGAAGTAACGGTAACTCACCTTTTGAAAGCTGGAATAATAGGGGAAAGAGATGATTTAAGCGGCGTTACTGAGAATATTATCGTAGGGCAACCTGTTTCACTAGGGACTGGTAGTGTTGAATTGTTTTATGTACCGGAGAATTAATGGAGGATAAATTATGGATTTAACACGTCAACTAAAAATAGGAATTAATACTGGAATATTACTTTTTGGCCAAAGGCAAACGCTAAGCGCATGTTCTAAGGGTGAAGCAAGAATGATTCTAGTAGCAGCTAATTGCCCAAGTAATTATATCTCTAATTTAAAGAATAGTCACCCTGATGTCACTGTACACCAAGTTATGATGGTTAACCGTCAGTTAGGTGCTGCATGTGCAAAGCCTTTCCCAGTAAGTGCCTTATGCATAGTCAACCCTGGACAAAGTGAATTACTTACATTAATACAAAATGTATAATTCTTCTTCAAAATAGATATTTTTACACTGAAATATCGATTTATTCATACCAGTCTCTTCTTTCCCAAGGAGCGTGAGGCAGATTATAACGGATATTGTTAGAGCATCATGCCTAAATTTTAAAGAAATAAATAATTATGAAAAATCATCCCAATTTATTCCAATTGGTTTAGTAGATTCATTCCCTAATTTAAATTATTTTGAAAAAACTTCTATTTATATTTGGTATATTCCTAATGATATAATTAGTTTGCAAAAATCTGAGATTGAGAGGTGGACTGTAGATTCACCTACCGGATGTCACTTATTCATGTCGGAACGAGATGTACATATAGACTTAAAAAATATATTATTAAAAGAACATAATATATTGATATGGTCTTCAGACGATTTAGCTTTATGGTTAGGAAATGCGCTAATTTCTGGCATAGTTAGCCTATCTGATGAAAAAATTTATTTAAATATTAATCATTCTGAAACTAAAAAAAATAATGATTTAAATCAAATCTTGACCTTAATTCCGAGAATAGATATAAATTTATGGCTAAAAGATAATGCATATTCTGATAATATGAGCAATCCAATGCTACTAAAATGTAAATTATGGGAAATAAAAGGAGATTTAATTAATCTTAATGGAGATATAGATCATAAAAATTGGCTAATAATAGAAGATCCATGGTGCAAACTTTTGTATAAATTATCTGATGAGAAGTACCTGAAAAACACACCATTGTTAAGAGCCCTAGATCCTAAAAATTCCGATTGGAAATCAAAATCACATCTATTAAATTCATTGCCCCCATTACTAGATGAAAAAAGACAAGGGCAGCCAAAATTTAGTGGTGCATTAACGAGGAGTATGATGCTTGAAAATTGGAATTTTAAAAAAGAATCAGCAGAAATAAAATCTTCTTCGATATATGTGCCTAGTTGGTCATTAAATACTGAAGGAGGAGTAATTATTCATGGATTAACTGGTCAAATAATTACAAACCAACATTAATTCCTTTGTAGTGACATCAATTCTTCCGTAGATAAGGTATCTCCAGACATTAATCTGGACATTAAATCAGAAATACCTACTTTATCATCATCTCCTTCATCAGATTTCATTTGGTTTAGAATATCTTGCATAGAGTGTATACATCTTAGGGAAACTACATATTTATTATGCATTATATCTGCTTCTCTTTTTGAAATTGTAACTTCTGACTGAGACTTATTAGCTATTTCTCTTAATCTGTCAACTTCTTCAGATAATTCCATCATTAAATCATGTGCCTCCTGTGCATTTTTAACTGCTATAACTACTTCATCGTGAGCCTTCGCTTGTGCATATTTTGCTTCTCTTTGTTTTCTTTTTAACGTACCAACGTTGTCTTCACCATCTTGGGATTTAGCTTCCTTTAATTGCCTAGACAAATCTTTCATCTTGCTATAAAATTCTCTTTCCTTCTTCCCAGAATATGCTCCTCTCTCATAATTTTTTTCCAATTTATCCATATCAGCTTTCAATCTTCGTGGATCTGGACCTACTTTTATATTTGGTTTTTCGCCAATCTTTTCTATTAGTTCTCTTAATTCTGTTCTCACTATTTTCAGGGTTTCTGATTTTTCAAATCTTAAATCCTTTAATTCCTTTACTTTAACGTTAGCCTCATCTCTCAGTAACTTCTGTTTTTGAACTTCAGTAATCAATTCTTTAACTTGCACATTTACATCATTACGCATGTCAAGATGTTTTCTAACTCGATTGTTCCATTCATCACGTTGGTCTTTGTTAATATTTAATTCTAGTTTTATACTCTCACATAGTGGATTAAATAATTCTCCTACCTCTGCAAAATTCACTTTAACGCACCTGTTATGTCATTGGGACTTTGCAAACTCATATAAGGTAATACTAATCGATTATTTTTTATTTATTCATTCTCTCTAAGTGCCGCAGCGCTACCTCGTCTTGATTTTCGTTGTACTGCCCCTAATTTCCTCTTCTTTTTCTTATTAGAATTTTTATTTTTTATTTTTTGACCTTTATCTTTCTTTTTAACATCTAAATTGGATAAATTACCTTTGTTTAATAAAATAGCGAATTCTGACGTATCTAAAGTCCCGCCGTCTTCAATTTTTTCGTGTACCTCCTCTATATTTATTTTCCTAACTTTGGAAAACTGATCCTTTAAAATTATCTTTATTTTATTAATTTCTGCTCTAATATCATTCCTTTCAATTTTTAACAAATCTAGTTTTTTATCTATTCCAGTAATATTTTTACTTATTTTTCTAATTTGTTTTCTTGATACCGTGCTGCCCTCCAATTCCATTCCATCTGTCATTTCTGCCATATTTTTTTCTTTTTCTTCTTGATGCATATCTAATTTTTTAGAAATATCTTTTAATTGTTTTATATTGCTAACATACTCCTTGTGTGCATCTTCGGATTCTTTCTTTTTCGATATACAAACTTGTAATTCAAAAAATTGTTTAAATAATCGTTTTTCTTGATTCAAACTAGGTACTACAGTTAAATCATTATCGATAGTTGTAAGACTGGTATAAGACTTAGATATCCATTTCTCAAGTATATCACTTGGTGGAGGTATTAATTTATTGACCTCATCTCTTTTATTTTTGGAGGCTTCAGCAGCCTTTCTGTATCCATGAAAATCATTCAACAATTTACGTCTCCCCCCATCCATTGAATCTAAATCCTTCATCGCGATTCTGAGAGTTTTTACTATTGTAATTTGATTCCTTCTGTCTTCTATTAAGTCTTTGAAATTTTGTTCACATGATTCTAAGTGACCTTGTAACTCATTTTTATATGAAATTACTTCAACTTTTTCCATACCTTCTATTGAATTTTTTCCTATGGCATCTATTTTCATTCTTCTTCTACCTCCATTTTTTTATTATTTTTAAATTTAACATTATCGCCGACCTTTCTCTTCGATACAAAACTTGATACTCCTCCTGACTTTACTTGATTGGCAGGACCCATCAAATTATCCAATCCTTCGGAACCTAAATTTTCCCAGAATGCTATATCTCTATCAGAATTTTTGAGTAATTCCTTTGCCCTATCTTTCTGCCTATTAATATCTATATATTCGTCACGCAATGCAATATACTTCTGATGTATCGGCTCTCCTTTTTTTACTCTTTTAATCATTTCTTGATGAGATTTGTCTGCATTCTTGTATAGTGAGTTCATTTTCTTCCTTTTTTCAATATATATAGCCATTTTTGGATTAGAATTTTTACGTTCCCTAAGCCACTCTTCATTTTGAAAGAGAATTTTTTTCCTGGCATCAATCATTTTTCTTTCTGCCTTTTGATCTAGTGCCATAGTTTCTATTTTAAATTCTATATCTTCTAGTTCTTCCCACATTCGTTCCTTTTTCCACTTTGGATCAAGATTTATCATAGTTCCAGAATTGGTCAATTCTTCATGGATAGTTTTTATTTCATTTAAAATTACTCTAGCTTCATTTTGTAATGAATCTCTGTTAATTTTGTGTTTTGATATTTCTTCTTTGATAATATCATTTTTTCCTTTCATCTTTTGGACTTTAGGGGCTATCGATTCAGATTCACTGTCTAAGGTTTTTACAATATTTGGCAATTGATCTCTTAGTATTTTTCTTCTCATGAGTAATGCAGCAGAAATATCTTGCGGACTTACATTCAACAGGTCGACCATTTCCATAGCCCCTCGGAATAAATTAAACATTAAAATGTCTCTATTACTAAACCAATAAGGGTTTCATTCATACGGTGCTACTCAGAGGCCTAGAATATGGAGGTCAATACGAACCTTATTTCCAATTCCTTTGTGTATATTATGATAATTATTTTATTATCCTCGCATTACACTATGACAGAACCTAATGAAGATAAATCCTCCAATCTTCAGAATTCATTATTTTTTTATGCTAATGATGATTATAATTTCACTAATGCTGGTTCCTCAAATATAGCAATTATAGGAGAACCTCTCCATATGGGCGATTCTGGTAAAGCAACAATACTAGTACATAATTCCGGTGAATTCATTGATTCTGTTAAATTAATAATTGAAGAGATAAACAATGATTCAATTTTTATGGGAGATTATGTTCAAATATCTCCCGGCTCAAGTAAAGAAATTTCTGTAACTTTTACGCCAAATTACCCTGGTTTTTTGGAGTTTAGATGGTCTGTTTACAGTCCAAATGGAGGTGTAGATTCAAGTTTAAATGGCATATTTGAGTTAACTATTTCTCCTCCACAAACTCTAATTTTATCTCCAATTTCATATTCTTGGGATCTTTCAAACTCTCTTGAGGCTAAGTTTTCTTTATCACTCACTCAAGGTAAATCAAGAATATTAGTTGTTAATATTTATGGCGGCCCCTCCAACGATAATCCAATATACTCATCTAGAATTATAATTGACAGTGGTTATCGTACTTTTGATGTGGATTTAGGAAATCCAGAATATTCTGTAATCCGAATTGAAGCAATTCCATATCTTTGGACTCCAAATATGACCAATTCTCTAAATATTACTACTTTGGAGATAATAAGTCCGTATCCAGATTTGATCATAACACTAAATAATTATTATCCCAAAACTCCTGAGAGGGGGGAAAATATAACATTTGAATTTACGATCGTTAATAATGGAAAAAGTCAAACTTCAATTGGCTTATTACGTGTAATAATGCCAGATCAAACAATATTACATGAAGAAACACTTCCTCAATTACAATCAGGAAGTAGCTATTCAGGCACCATTTTGATAAATCAATGGAATTATGGGCAAAACATAAATGCTACTTTAACATGGTATTCTGATGGATTTAATGGTTTAGACTGGATAATAGTTACTTCTTCTGAAAATGATGATATAAATTCTAATAGCATAGACTTTTTTTCGTTATTTTATGGTAGTGTAGCAGGTTTTTCAATAGTACTAGTAGCTAAGGTTGCTATCGGTGCATTTTCAAATAGAACTCCTTCAACAGCTCCAGGTAAAGCTTTACGCATGCCGAGGAAAACTAGAACTAAAAATCAAAAACTTGATGAAATCATTAACGTACAGATAAAATGTCCTATTTGCGAACAAAAATTAAATGTTCCAAAATCACATTTAGGATTAGTAAAATGTCCATCTTGTACAACAAATTTTGATGTATCTAATATATTTTTAAATAATGATGATACAATCAAAGAAGTCGTGAATGAAAAAATAATTGTTGATAATTCCTTGAGCGAAATAAAAATCGTTAATTCTTCGAATGATATGCTAGATTGCCCAGATTGTAGCCAAAAATTAAAGGTACCACTCGAAAAAAGACCAGTTAGGGCGCGCTGTCCAGCGTGTAGATCTGAATTTATGGCAAGTAAAGATGGTGAATAATATGGTAGAACTTAGTGAATTTGAAGAAATGTATCTAAAAAGAATATTTGAACTACATTCAGAAAAACCTGATCAAATCGTAAGAACTTCTCAATTAGCAGAAATTATGAAAGTAAGTTCGGCATCAACAACAGAGATGCTAATAAGACTTTCAAAGAGAGAATTATTAACTTACCTTCCATATAGAGGTTGTAGGTTAACTCCCGAAGGTTTTGGAAACGCTGCTAGGATAAAAAGGCGGGAATCATTAATTGAAATTCTTCTTGGAGATGTTATTGGATTCACTGGAGACATTCAGGCAGCCGCATGTAAGATTGAACATGCTATAGACGAAGAACTTGAGTTAGCACTAGATAATATGTTAGGCTATCCTGAAATTTCACCTTCTGGTTCTAAAATTCCAATAATAGAAAGAAAAATGGAACCAATTCTAAATAATTTATTACCCTTAAATTGTCTTCCTCCTAATTCTGTTGGAAAAATCGAATTAATCGTCATGAACGATAGTGAGAAAAAGACTTTTGAGAATGTTGGGATAAAGAATGGATCAATAATTGAAAATAAAAATGGTAAATTGATTTATGAGGATAAAATATTAGATATTTCTAATTCTCTTTCTCATAAAATATTGTTACGAGTTTCTAGTTATTCTAAGTTATGAGGGTGTGTGTTTTATTTGGAAGAGGATGAAGTCTACTCTCAATCAAATGAAGAGCTTTCCGATGTAAACTCTATGTTAAATGCACTATCTCCAAATTCAACAAGTGACCTAGGGTTAACCACTTCAAATACAGAAATAGTCATTAAAGAAAATAATAAATCTGAAGAAAGTACTATTGATAATAAGGCTAATTATAAAAATCAAGAATTAATTTTAACAGGAATAGACGATTTACTAATCAGCGGTGGTGCAAGATTAATCCTATTTCTACCATTAATTGTGGTAATATTATTTGGTTTAGCCCAATCTTTTGATGATTCTAATCCAGATTGGTGGGTTAATAGTGTTCAGGATGTTTACCTAGGTTTAGATATTTCTACCTCAATATACATAGCATCATTATTATTGATGGTGGCTGATTTATCACTCTTATTAATACTTCTTAGATTAATTTACGTCACTCGTCAGATATTCACTCTTGAAGCAGATGCGATTACTGATTCTGGAATTACATTTAATAGCGCACATGGATATGCTCAAATGAAGGCTATAATAGACGGTTCCTCTAGGCAACTAATAGTTACAACAGCCTTGATGTTTCTTGCCACAATATTACTTTCAATATCATTATATTTTTCTACAAGTAACTCTACAGAATTACCACTAATGATAGCGCTATCTACGGGGGCGTTACTTTCCGGTCATGGTGTATATATGATTTCTAGCCGCCCTAGGTTCAATACCGTAAATCCATGGGGTCTATTGAATGCTTTTTCTACACCAATACATCCAGCATTACTAAAAAGGCCATTCTCAGACGTAATTAGGTCCCACGTAGATCCATTATTACTCGTGAAAGTTTCTAGTTACGTTAATTCTTTATCTTCTAAGTTACATAAGGGAAAATCCATAACAGACTTACAAGAAAATCTACTACATCTACTTCATTTACGAAGATCAGGTTTAATCTCTGATGAGGAATTTCGTGAAGTCTTAACTACTATCGTTGATGATGATTTCATAGAACAAATATTTAATCATCCAGAACTAGGGGAAGAAACTTGGAACAGACTACTTACGCATGCAGAAGAGAGGTGCGCCCCGTTCTTTAGACTACATGACCGACTGAGAATGTATAATGAAAATATTGTTTCTTATGATGATGACATATGGTTTGATGTAGATATGGAAAATTTAACTCTTGGTAATGCAAATCTTTTTGCGTATGTTCTAAATCAAAGCACAGAAATAAAGGAATTAATATTGAGGGTCCAAACACCTGATTTCAGACCAAATGAATGTGTATACAGATTGAAGGTGCCTCCACAAAATCTTAACTTGTCAGATCAAAACAAATCAATCGCAAATAGTTTACCTGAAATTTTACTCTCTACTAAAATAATATGGCAGAGTTTAATCCCTGCTTCTACAGGTGAGGCTACTGTTACTGTCAGATTAGAGGACACATATGGAAATTTGATTTCAGGTAGAGTTTTGACTGTACAAGTAAGATCAGATATATTCACTAGATTAAGACTATCAACTGGGGCTTTATTCATGATTGGAGCAATCGTAGCGGTCTTTTCACCTCTTATTCCATTTGCTTTATCGTTACTAGGCCTTTAGTTTCCTTGAATAAGTAAATGCTTCTCGCGAAAGCATGGATGAACATGGCGACAATTCCGAAGAAGATCTTCGAACTCGACTTTTTGCCATGGAAACTAAGTTGAAAAGAATGCGGGATCAACGTAATAATTTTACCGAAACTGCTAGAAGGGCAGCAGATTCTAGGAATTCTATACAACAACAAGGTAAAGAATTAAGAGATAAAATAAAAGAATTCTTAGACAAACAAAAGGAAATCAGATTGATAGCTAAGGTCCATCAAATGAAAAGGGATGAAATACAAAAACAAATACGAGAATTAATCTCTCAAAAAAAGGGAAAAAGAGATGACAACAAAGGTAGTAAATCAATCATAATACAACTCTCCGAAACTATAGGTGAAATTGAACGTATAGAACGTCAAATAATGACCGATGGGACAATTACTCTAAAAAAAGAGAATGCATTACTAAAGAAATTAAAGAGACTAATCTCAAAGCGCGAAGAACTTTCACCACAGGTTGAGGATTTTAACATATTAACTATAGATTTAGGAGATATGGAAGGATCTATCCAATTACTAAAATCTGAAGCTGACTCTGAACATAAGTTGATGATAGATGCTCATAATCATGCTGATGAGATTTGGGATGAGGTTAAGCCTATGTTTGAGGAAAGAGATTTTATTAGAGCAGAAGGAGATAGATTACATGAATCTTTTATTCAAGCAAGAAAAAATGCAGATGAAATCCATTCGTCAATTGTTGAGATATTAAAAAAGGTAAATGAAATCAGAGATGAGATGAAAGCAGAAATAGAAGAAGGTAGATTAGTGATTGAAAATCATAATAAGTCCGTTAGAGATGCTTTAACTACGCCAGATAAGGATGAGGATTTAGCCAATTCTCTATCCGATAAATTAATGAAACATGGAAATCTAACATTTGGAGGAACCCTCGGCGGAGACTTCCTAACAACTAATAAGCCAAAAACTAGGAAAAATTCAAGAAAGTTAGGAACCTCAAGAGGTAGGAAGAAGTCTTAATTTCCCCTATCTTGGTATCTTGTACCTAAGGACTCTATTTCTAAGCCAGGCATTGATTCACCCATCATTTCACTTGCCTCTGCAACAATACTCGCATCGTCGAAATGATGCGTAGCTAGAACAATCGCATCCGCTGTGATTTTGGGATTCTCACTTTTAAATATTCCAGATCCTACAAATACCCCATCCATGCCATGCTGCATTAGTAATGCTGCATCCGCAGGAGTCGCTATCCCTCCTGCTGAAAATGTTACAACTGGTAACCTATTTTTATCTAATACTTCATTAAATATATTTGTTATATTTTCTCGTAATTTATCAAAATCACCATAGGGCGTGCTGATAGGATTTATATTAAATTCTGATACATCCTTTATTTTACTATAACCTTTCATAATTTGATTTATAGAATCTTCGTGTGATTTCTCATCTCTTTTAGATAATGCATCAATTTCGTTTCTAACCAATCTAGCATGTTGAATTGCACTTACTACATTTCCAGTCCCTGCTTCCCCTTTCGTCCTTATCATTGCCGCACCCTCGGCTATTCTTCTAACTGCTTCTGCCAAATTGGTACATCCACAAACAAATGGTACAGAATAATTATTTTTTGGAATATGGAAAAATGGATCTGCAGGTGTCAATACTTCAGATTCATCGATCATATCTACTCCGAGGGCTTCCAAAACTCTGGCTTCACCTTCATGACCAATCCTAGCTTTTGCCATAACCGGAATACTTGTAGTTTCCATTATTTCTTTAATCATTGTAGGATGACTCATTCTTGCTACACCACCGTCTGCCCTAATATCTGATGGAACTCTTTCCAATGCCATTACTGCAACCGCTCCTGCATCTTCAGCTATTTGTGCTTCATCAGCATTTACGACGTCCATGATTACTCCACCTTCTTGCATTTTAGCGAATCCACGCTTTAGCAATTCAGTTCCGTGCAGAAATTCGGTTAAATCTACTTTATTCTTCATGCTAAATCCTCTCGACAATAGTTCATGAAGGTATGTTCTGTGGATTTATAATTTAATCCGCTAATACTGGTGAATCGCCTTCTGCTATCTCCAAATTAGGAGCCTCATCTTCGTTCTTTTGTAACCATGATTCTTCCTCTTCTGGCAAATCAGTATCAGCAAAAATTGCATCTACCGGACATTCTGGAATACAAGCAGCACAGTCAATACATTCATCTGGATCTATGACAAGGTATGTATCTGTTTCTCTAAATGCCTCAACAGGACAAACTGCTACGCAATCTTGATATTTGTGGCCAACGCAAGCGGACGTTACTACATGTGTCATATAACAGTGGATCAGTCAATGACATTTTAATACTTGGTTAATAATGACTGACATTCTTAATTTTCATTATATTTTGTTACTTGGAGAATGAGGTTTTTCATAATAATTTCAGCAATATCTCCTGGATAACATTCAATTTTAAATATTCCTTTGACAATCAATTCTGAACTATTAGAAGGTGAAATGGTGATTTTCTGTTGAACCAGATCTCCTAAATTAATCCTTATATGAAAATTGTTGTCCTCATCTATTCTACTATTAATATCAGAATCTAATAAATTTAAAAGTGCATCATTACCAAGATTTTTAAAAGACCTTATAGCCTGTTTTTTCTTCTCTAACTTCACTGTTAGAGTTTTTTGGACAGCGCCATGTATTGACTTGTCTTTATCAATTATTAAATTTGAATTTTCTCCACTTATCCATGCCAATGCAGATTTAATTAAATCTAAATTATCTAACTCAGTTGTATGTACTCTCCATAAAGCGCCATGCAAACTCATGCTCTACTCCAAAAGCACTTTATCTTTGAATTAAATCCTTGGAAAAATATATATTTGATGTACCTTGTTCAAATACTGTACTCATTTCGGATGGACTGCAAATGGGGTAGCCCCCATACAAAAGAGGTCTTTATTATGGCAAAAGGAGCAGTATCAAGGGCAGCAGCAAGAAAACAGAAAGATAAGTGGAAAGCCAAGAGATGGTATTCAATTCGGGCACCAAGGAATCCTTGGTCCTTCAAAGTTATCGGTGAGACTCTCGCAGAAGATGATGCTAGAGTAATAGGTCGCCATTATGAGGTGATGCAGAATGAACTCGATGGTGACTTCTCGAAGATGCATGTTAAAATTCAATTCAGAGTAACCGAAGTAGTCAGCCAAGATGCTTTAACAGAATTTGTTGGTTATGATTTGATGAAAGACCATGTCAGGAGACTTGTGAGAAGAGAACGTGGTAAAATTGATGATACAGTAGATTTAGTATCAAAAGATGGCTATTATCTTCGATTCAAACCATTGATAATTTCAAGAGGTAGAATAAAAGCAAGTCAAAAACAACAGATGAGAACATTTGCAAGAAATGTAATATTAAACGTCGGAGCTAAATCTACATGGATTGAACTTCAGAAATCATTATTCGACGGAACTCTGGAAAACGAAATGAAAGAAGAAGTCTCTAAAATTCAACCTGTAAAGAATATATTGTTCAGACGAGTCCAATTACTCCAATCAGGAGTCGTGGTGGACGAAGGACCCACTTTGGATGAAATATATGAATTAGAAAAATCTAAGAAAGTTGAAATTGTTGAAGAAAGCGATGTTTTAGTAGCTGCGGAAGCGGGTGCAGAATTATCTGAAATTTCTGATGATGACTTAAAGGAATCCCCAGAACTAAACGTGATTTCTACCAATCAAAATGATGATACAAGTATTGATTATGATTCTATGAAAGTCGCTGATTTGAAGAATATTTTAAAGGATATGGGAAAACCTGTTTCTGGAAAAAAATCAGATCTAATATCACGAATTATTGAGTAAAATATTAAAGTTTTTACCCTTAATGCCTAGGTCGCTTAAACATGGTCCGGGCCTGCGTCATTTTCGGGACAGGATTACTCGATATTCCTAATTTTTTTTCAAACACTTATGATTCTAAAATTAATCTAATGAGATCAGAATCCGAATGGGGTAGTGTCCCAATTTATTCTGTTGTAAATAATGATGATTTTATTTTTTTTATCAATCGTCATCATTCTACCGATAGTCTTCCAAAACCTCCACATATCATTGAACATAGAGCTAATATACATGCCGTGATAAGTACTATGCCCGATTTCATAATCTGTATAAATTCTGTTGGATCTATTCATGATGGTTTTGCACCCGGTCAAATATCCTTAACTTCTGATATAATTGATTTATCTGACTATTCTTGGTCTTTTCATGATACGATGGCTATCCATGCAGATAGAACATCTATGTTTGATGACAGATTAAAATTATCTCTATCAAAAATTATAAAAAATAAGCAAAAATCTTTTATCCCCGAAATAGTAGTAGCACAATGCAATGGCCCTCAATTTGAAAGTCCAGCAGAAATCAATGCTCTTGAAATCATGGGCGCCAATGCCGTAAATATGACCATAGGGCCTGAATCTAGATTATTATCAGAACATTCTGTTCCGTTTGTGTCATTAATTTACTCTGCTAATTGGGCATCCGGTAGGGATCCTAATAATAAAAATAATATAATTGATCACCATAAGATAGAAAGGAACGGTTCAATAATGGTAAAAATCATTTCAGAATGTATAGATTCCCTGATTAATAGTTCCAATTCAGAGCAATCTTAATTTCCCATAGATTGCTACGAATACTAATGGATAGGCCTCTCAGTGTTCAAGATTGGATGAAAAACAACGATGGAGGAAAATTGGATGGTTCATGGATAACTATGATGCAGAGGGTAGCCTCATTTCATTCCAAACATTCATTTGCATTAGAAGAAAATAAAGGACATGATATGGGTTACAGAATAGCACTAACAGTCGAAGAACTTGGTGAATTCGCAGCAGCAATAACAAAGGGTAAATCTCATAGCAATATCGCGGAAGAATTAGCAGATATTCTGATATTAATTCTCGGCCACTCGCTAGCGCTAGAAATAGATTTGGAGAAGGAATTTCATTCTAAAATGGATATCATAATGACTAGGCCAGCAATAAAAGGTGGATTAGGTATAAGAATAACGGATTATAAAAACTAGTTATTTCTTTTCCAAATTGAGTAGGTTGATGCAAACTCCTCTATCTCATCTTTCGGTACTTCTTCAATAATTGTCTGTTCCCAATCATTTGAATTCCAATTACAAAATGGTACATCTCCACTGTTTTTTGTATGAACTTCTGTAATGTGTATTTCATCAACTAAGTCGATGAACAAATTGTATATCTCAGATCCACCTATTATCCAACATTCTTCACATGCCTCTGAATAAGCTATTTCAATAGCTCTTCCTGGATAAAGTGCATTCAATGCCCCCTTACTTTTCCAGTCTGTTTCTCTGGTCAATACTATGTTTATTCTATTTGGTAACGGCCTAAAATTAACTGGCAAACTATCCCACGTTTTTCTTCCCATTATGACAGAATTATTGCCTGACCCCACCGTTCTTTTTCTAAATCTCTTCATATCTTTTGATAATCGCCAGGGGATAGCCCCCTCTTTCCCGATAATTTTAGTTTCATCCATGGCCACTATCATAATTATTAGCATATCATCACTCATATAGAAATTGGGGCAGAAATCGATGGATGGTGGACATAATCCTCAATTATTATATCTTCATATTTGAAATCATCAATAGCCATAATATCCGGATTTAAATGTAATTTAGGCAATGTATAGGGAACTCTCTCTATTTGTAATTCTGCTTGTTTTATGTGATTCAAATAAAGGTGGCAATCGCCACCAGTCCAAATAAATTCCCCCGGTTCCAAGTTACAAACTTGAGCAATCATACATGTTAGAAGGCTATATGATGAAATATTAAATGGCACTCCTAGAAATGCATCCGCACTTCTTTGATATAGTTGGCACGATAACTTACCATTATTAACAAAAAATTGGAAAAACGCATGGCATGGCATCAAAGCCATTTCGTCTAATTGCCCGACATTCCACGCTGATACTATAATTCTTCTACTATTTGGATTGTTATTTATCATCTGAATTGCATCGTTTATTTGATCTATTAATTCTCCATCCTGTCCTTTCCATTTTCTCCATTGCTCTCCATAAACAGGTCCTAAATTTCCTTCTGGATCTGCCCATTCATTCCAAATTTTAACGCCATTATCTCTAAGATATTTGATATTTGTATCTCCTGAAAGTATCCATATTAATTCATGTATGACGCTTGGCCAATGTATTTTTTTAGTTGTAATGGCAGGAAAGGTACTGTTTAAATCAAATCTCATTTGATGTCCAAAGATAGATTTCGTTCCCGTTCCCGTTCTATCTGATTTTTCTTCACCTTCCTCTAAAATCTTCTTAAGAAATGATAAGTATTGTTCCATATGTTTCTCCAACTATGCCTTCAGTCCTTCAACGCTACGGCAATATACTTCTACGGAGCCCCTAATTCCTTTAGATTTCCCATTATCTGATCCGTAAATTTACGATATAATATTCGCATTTCGATTTCTCTTTCTTCGCTGGATATGTCAATTAAATTAGATACTTCACGATTATTCTTGTTTCCACCTTCTTTATTTATAATCCACTGATTAAATGTTATTGGCTCATCTATGATTACCTTCACTTTCTTCCAGAATTTTATCATATTATCGCCCGGAGCCATCATATCTCTAGCCCCATCTATGCACATAGGTATAATTGGAACATTTGGAAAACTTGCTGCAATACGGGCAACACCTGTCTTACCTTTCTGAAGATATGGAGATTTTCTGTTCCTAGACCTTGTACCTTCTGGAAACAGACCAAGGCATAATCCTGCTTCAAGCACGTCGATGGCTCTAGCCAAAGCATCTCTGCCACCGGTATTTCGAAATGTTTCTATTTGTCCAGTACTCAACATAATTGTTCTATTTGGCTGTTTATTAAAATGGCCCTCTTTTGCCAAATAGTGTATTGGCCGCCTGTTTCCCATTATTTTTATAATTGGATCTATATTTGAGGTATGATTTCCAATAATTATTACGGGTCCTTTCTTTGGTATTCTTTCCAACCCCGTAAAATTTACTCTAGTAAAACACCGTCCGATAATTCTGATGTAATTTACTAGAAATTTATAAAATAACGGTGTCTTAAAAACTTCACCAGTCCCTTGTATTCTAACCAGCTTACATAACTCTTGCAGCCTCCTTTCCGAAACTACCGCCATAACTCATCGTATTGCATCTCCCGCTTAGCCTTTCCTAAATATTGCAAGAACTCATATCTTAGATATATTCCCGATTGAATATGGCCGGTATGAAATCGATGGGACTATTTTTAATTATGGTATTCATAATTCCTACTATTTCTCCTGTAGCAGCCACAGAATGGAAATCCGACGGATGGATAAAAAATCTAATCGGGCCCGAACGCCTCGCTCTCGGAGATGAATTCGGTTGCCATGGTTACGAAGGCATTAATACGCAAGAAGAAATTTGGGTCATAGATGGTTGTAAAGATTATCTTTTATCTCAAACTAACTCCTCTAGATGGGGAAAAAATCCAATCTCGTTTGGAATAATGGGAGAAAATATTTCTAATAAGACATCTAATCAGCTAATCGAGTCAGGTTTTAAGGTAGTTGGAGATGCATTATCACAAAATATAGAAGGTCTCTTGACCGTTCATCGTAATGGGGGCAGTCTTGAAAAAAATGTTGCCAATATATCGCTCCTTGAATCTGCCGAAAAAAATTCTCTGATAAGCATATACTGGATAGCACGAATATATGATATAAAAGTTAGAGAAGATAAGGATGCAATAGAATGGCTTACCAATAATGAAGATATCTGGTACACAACTTGGGGAGAATGGTACAATCATAATATCTCAAGTAATCAAATAACGTATACTATCGACAATAATCAGGTGATTGTATCTTCGCCTAGTTTAGATTCCTATGGATCATGGAAGGTGCCTGGTAGTGTAAAAATATACTGTAGTGAAGAATTAATATCCGTTAAAAATTCTGTAGGCTCCGATGTAAAAATGTTGAATATATCAGATCAACATTTAAAAGAAGGATGGAGAAAATCAAATAATGAAATTATCTTATCCATTATGCCAGGAGAAGTATTTACATTAACGTTCGAATCATTAGACACCGACTCTGTGTCTAGCAAACCGCTAAAAACATTTAATGATCTAAATAATGGCTTAACAGTTGTAGGCCATCATGTACATAATATGCGTGAATCAGCTTCAGATTTTCTAGAATCAGAAATTCTATTTACTTGGCTTATAGAAAGATCATCAGGAGAAGAATTTAGTTGGCCAATTATTGCAATAGCTATTTCTACGCTAATTGCTACTCCCATAGCTATTAAATTTCTATTATTGAGGGATCAGAAAGATATCAAATCCAAATAATTCAGATATTGGAGTAAATTATTGATACTTTATTTAATTTCATTTTGTTTATTATTCTATCTATGACTTCCAATTTTAAATCTTCAGGAGCATGAACTCCTTTGGTTAGCATCGTCAAATCTGCTAACCATTCTTCTACACAAAATACTGTTACTAGGCCGGTACTTCTAGCCATCGAATGGCCATCCGAAGCCCCTTCGTCTGAAACAATCCATTTCATTTTTTCATTATCATTAGATGCTATAACTTCCAACCAAGTGAATTCTTTCTTACTATTATCATACTTCCACTCATCTAATAATTCATCATAATCCAGAATTCCTTGATCTCTTCGATCAATAAATTCCTGAATATGGCCCGGCCATCTTACAGTATATTCTGATAATTCTTCTGCAGGAATAGAATATAATACACTACGCAAGCCATCTGTTAGAAATGCTTCCATTTCCCCCTTTCCATCTACTGAGATAATATGTCTTTCCGTCAATGCTTCTAAAGTAATTTGCTTATAATCTCTAATAACTCTTGCAGGCCTTGTATATTCTGCTATGACATCACTTGGCGAAAACGGAGCCATATAATTCCAAACTCCAAATTTCTCCGATGGGTTGCCTCCTACTTTAATTTCTCCAATTTTTATATTTCCAAGTTTTTTGTACGCCTTTGCTAGTAACATATTAGATAGCCCTGGAGCTATTCCAACATCCCATAAAATAGTAGCTTTCTTATTTCGACTTTCACTCATGACGATATTGGGAGTAATTTCACTAAAACTTAAATCTACAACTCTAACGTCATATTCGCACAGTACTTTCAATGCCTCGTGACCTATATTTCCAGGTAACATATTTACAACAAGATCGTAACCCCCTTCTTCAATTATCAGGCCTAATTTTTCTAATACATTACCTGCTTCCATCAAGATATTTTCATGCCCTAATAACTGTTTATTAGTTACTAAATCATGTGCTGTTACTTTGTGACCATTATCCGCTAATCTTTTTACGACAAAGGATCCGACTAACCCTGTACCTAAACATAGAATATTTGCCATATACGCATCCCAGACTACCTTAGTTTATTGTCTTAATAGTTAGTTTGCTTTAAAAATAATCGATGGCTTGATTGCATAAATCATTTTCCCGTTAACATGGAAGATGTACCTCGCATAGACCCATGGTCATCTGATAACTCTACCAACTATGAAAGAATTATCAATCAATTTGGCCTAGATAAAGTTAATTTAAGCCAAATACCCAACCCAAATATACTTCACAGAAGAGGCATAATTTTTGCCCACAGAGATTTCGATATAATTTTGAATTCTATAAAAAGAAATGAAAAATTTGGTGTCTTAACAGGACTAATGCCTAGTGGTAAAATGCATCTTGGCCATAGTATGGTCATCGATCAAGTAAAATGGTTCCAAAATCAAGGTGGAGATGTTTCAGTTGCCGTAGCAGATTTAGAAGCACTTGCTACTCGAGGCACATCTCTGAAAAAAGGTAGAAAAGTCGCGTTAGAAGAATATATAATTAATTATGCTGCATTAGGATTGAACCCGAAATCTACAAATGTTTACTTTCAAAGTAGGCGACCATCTGTACAACGTCTTGGCTTTACGTTAGGTCGCAGAACAAATATTTCTGAACTCGAAGCTATTTACGGATTTGGAGGAGATACTAATCTCGCCCATGTCCAAGCCCCTCTCGTCCAAGCTGGGGATATTGTACATCCGCAATTAGATGAATTTGGCGGTCTACGTCCAATTGTAGTTCCTGTCGGGATAGACCAAGATCCCCATATTCGATTAACAAGAGGTATTGTAAATAAGACAAATTGGTTCAATTTAAAGTTAAGAAAAAATGGAGGAATAACCATTGCATTATCTATACAAAATGAAAATGCCTCCATAATGGGCATATCACAAGATGGCAAATATAATCGTAATGTAAGGAAAGATATAATGAATAAACTAATACAATCAGTATCTTCCCTAGGATTTGCAGATATATTGAATAATCCTAAACATGGAACAATAGAAATACCTGGTGCCACAGATACAGACATATCTTCTATAAAAATGAAATTACTTCACTTAGAGAGAAAAATTGGAGGAATTGGGCTCATTCCTCCATCTTCAACATATCATAGATTTGCAGTAGGGATGAATGGTGGTAAAATGTCATCATCAAAACCTGATACAACAATTTTCATGGATGATTCTATTGATATAATGAGTAAGAAAGTGAAAAAAGCGTATAGCGGTGGTCAAAATACAGTTGAAGAACATAGAAGATTAGGAGGAGATAGTGAAAAAGATGTAGCTTTCCAATACTTAAAATTCTTTTTTGAAAAAGATGATAATACATTAGATTCTATTAAAAAAGATTATGAAAGTGGGAAAATTTTAGCTGGAGAGATGAAAAATATCTGTATTGAAAATGCAACTACTTGGTTAAATGACTTAGCAGAAAAAAGAGATGAATGGCGTGATAGAGTCAATGAATTTTTAGCACCTGATGCAATATAGATTACACATCAAATACTGGCACAGTTGGTCCAACTGCTAAATCTTTTATTTCATCTGACGCTAAATCTCGTGAAACTGCATCTTTATGTAATATTTGACTGTGTCCCATTGGATCCAAAAGTAATATCTCTACTTCCCTTTTTCCATTCTTGATTTCTTTTATTTTAGAAATTAATTTTTCACACTTATTTATTGAATCATCATTATCTCTTACTGCTTGCCTTAGTATCATTTCAACAATTCCCTTGAATCTGTTAAGGACTCCCTCAATATTAGTTATATATCCACTAGAATTACCGCCAGGCTCAACTTCCAATCCAATATCTGCAATTCTTATGGTACATGATGATGACCTTACCACTCTTACTGTCATATGTTCATTTTTTGAAATGGTAAAATTCCAAGCACCAGGTTTTTTACCTTCTGCAGGTATAAAGTCTGTATTTTTCCACCCACAATCATCACACAACATAGTCATTTGTGTATGTTCTCCAAAATATGGAATATCCGATATATGGACAAATAATTTCAAACCATTTTCCAAGTGACATATTGGGCAGGCTTGTTCAATAACACTTTCCATACTAAAAACTCCAAATTAAATTATTTCTAAACTACTGCTGAACTTAGGTGGAAGTAATAGAAGTCGTGTTTTACCCAACAATAGTACAGTACCAGATAAATCTAATTCAACAAAATCCCGAATCTTACTAACAGCAATATTTAATTCTGTCTCTCTCTTTATCAACTCGGACATTTCAATTACCACCATATCTCCATCAGATATCCAATCAAGAATTATTGAAACTCCGGTCAAATCCTTTAGTATCGCCCTGTGTATTATTGTATCTTGATATCCTATTGGTATAGGGGGATTTGGGTACTTAATTCCGAGATCATGATATCTTTCACCTGGTTCAATATTACCTTCATCTAGTAGTTCATCATCTTCCATTTGAATCCAGCGAGGCTCATTACCATCGCTTTCCATATTTCGTCGAAACTAATCAGCGTATTGACACCTTCTATTGTATCAAACATTATTTATCATTTTTTTATAAACCACACATTGTTGAGCACTCTCCCCCGTCGCATTCATAAAGGGCCGGATTGTAGTGTGGGTTGTTGGGAACTCTTCAACAGTGAGTGATATATTATGGACATGTCTTCTGAAGTAGTAAAAACTGGAACTAGCACTATAGGAATAACATTCGATGGAGGTGTCGTAGTTGGAGCCGATCATCGGGCAACAATGGGACATTTTATTGCAAATAAAAGTGTACAAAAAGTATTTCAAATCTCTAATTCTATTGCATTAACTACTGCTGGATTAGTTGGGCATGCACAGTCTCTGTCTAGGACATTAGCTTCAGAACTACGTCTATATGAATTGAAAAGAGACTCTCCTATGACCGTAAAAGGTGCAGCAACATTAACTGCAAATATACTAGTTGGCCGTCCTCACCACGTACAATTGTTAATAGTTGGAGTAGACAAAAATGGATCAAGCGTCTACAGTATAGACGCTGCTGGCGGATCGATCCCCGATGTATATTGTGCAACTGGTTCAGGTAGCCCTTACATGTATGGTGTTTTAGAAGATCAATATAGGGACAATATGTCCCGAGAAGATGCGCTCAAAGTAGCAGCAAAAGCACTTTTAGCTTCTGCTCAAAGGGATGCTGCAAGTGGCAATGGCATGGATCTAGCTGTAATTACCTCCGAAGATGGATTCAAACTTCTTTCAAATGATGAAAAAAACTCTCTTCTTTCTTCACTTTAATTATATTCCTGCCCTAGTGCGCACTTAACAAGTACTAGTTTAGTAGGTTTTACCTTTAAAGGAAGTTATGATATGCGATTATCCTTAGTTGAAATGAAAAAAAGAATTGCCACGGTTATACCCAAACATATTGATTATGATATTGATCTAGAAGCTGGCTCTATAGCGATAATTACTAAGCAACCCTCACTTTTTATAGGTAGCGGAGATAGTCTTACCGTTCAAATTGCAAAATTAATAAAAAGGCGGGTTGTAATTCGACCCCATCCAGAGGTTTTATCAGATGAAACTGCGATTCATCAAGCAGTATCAAAATATATACCTCCAGAAGCAGGAGTTACTAATATCTGGTTAGATCCTGCATTATCAGAAATAATACTGGAATGCGATGATCCATCATCAGCCGTCGGACCTAAAGGCACACATATTCAGCAATTGAGAGACGACATTGGATGGTTAGTAAATGTAGTTAGGGCGCCTGCAATTGCTAGTAGGACACAACATGATATACGTAGGTATAGAAAAGAAATGGCAAGTGATAGAAAAGCATTACTCAGGAAATATGGAACTAGGATATATAGGCCTAAAAGATCCGGTATTCCGTGGGTAAGAGTAACAGCATTGGGATCTTACAGAGAAGTCGGAAGGGCAATGCATTTAGTTACTACAAACGAATCTAAGATTCTCGTAGATTGTGGTGCTAAGCCTACAACTAATAGGACTGAAACTCAACCATTTTTCTCAGCACCTGAACTACTTCCATTAGATAATTTAGATGCAATAGTAATTACGCATGCACATGTAGATCACATTGGAATGTTACCCGTCCTATTCAAATACGGGTATAGAGGTCCAGTATATTGTACACCACCAACAAGAGATTTAATGACTCTATTACAAATCGATTATATCAAAGTCGCTATGGCTGAGGGTGACGATCCACCTTACTCCAAGGCAGATATCCAAGAATGCATAAAGCATACGGTAGATATCGGTTGGGGCGATAAAACAGATATATCTCCGGATATCAAAATAACTCTAGAAAATGCGGGACATATTCTAGGTTCCTCCAGTGTTTATGCTCAGATTGGCGAGGGTAAGTCTGAACATCGACTCCTCTTCTCTGGCGATATAAAGTATGAAAAGTCATGGCTTTTTGATGCAGCAACAGTTAGATTCCCAAAAGTAGACACATTAGTAATCGAATCAACATATGGCGGACCGACAAATATTCAGCCAACCAGGGCACAGGCTAGTCATGAATTACAAGATCTAATTATTGATACTTTGAATAGAGGTGGCAAAATATTTAGCCCAGTATTTGCGGTAGGAAGGTCTCAAGAAGTTATGATAGCTATAGATGAGTTATTTAAATCTGGAAAAGTAAAACCAGTTACTGTTTGGCTAGATGGGATGATTTCTGAAGCTACTGCTATTCATTCCAGCCACCCTAATTTCCTCAATAGAGATTTACGAAAACAACTATTAAAAGGAGGGGATCAAAATCCTTTTAATTCACCTTGGTTTAAACAAGTAGAATCTCATAAACAAAGGGAATCTATACTATTAGAAACTAATCCATGCATTGTTTTAGCAACTAGCGGTATGATGACCGGAGGCCCTATTGTAGAATATTTCAAACATTGGGCGCCAGAACACGGAAACACATTATGCTTCGTTGGATATCAAGCATCTGGAACATTAGGTCGTAGACTACAAGACGGTCATGCACAAGTACCTCTGATGGACCGAGGTCAAACATTAATGATTTCTGTTAACTGTAATATGGTTATAATCGATGGTTTTAGTGGGCATTCAGATAGGAATCAATTGATGGATTACGTATCAGCATTACATCCAACTCCTCGCAAAATTATTTGTCATCATGGAGATTCACAAACTTGTAACGCTTTCAGACAAGGACTTAGAGAAAAATTCAAAGTACAAACATACGCACCTGATAACTTAGAAACTTTGAGACTTTCTTAGTTTATAATATTGGGATATCATAACCAAAGTCTAATGGATCAATATTTTCATTATCTATATTTTGCACATCTTCGGACCATTCTTCTTCTATCTTTACCTTACTAATATCATTATTATTAGGGGCTAACACAATTAGAAGTGGTAAAGGAGCTAATAACAAAAACCCCCATGACTCCGTCGAAAGAGAATTATTTAATGTAAAATTATATATGGATAAAATTAACAAGGTAACGGACAAAGCGAATCCAATTACCGTCCTTGTAGTATTCATATGATGACTGAGAGGTACTTAGTTCAAAAAACAAACCATATAAGGGACATTTATTAGGACAATTTATTGTACTATCATAATTTCAGAACTACATGGAGGAATCATGGAACCTAATTAAATGTAGCTGTGGCCACCATTTTGGTGTAAAAAAAAATAATAAAATGGTATGCTGGCGATGCTCAAACAGTACTAATTTCACAATCAAAAATACATACTCCAGTGCATCTGAATTACGTGAAAATGTAGCATCATCGAATGCACCAAAAGATATACTTAAGGTTATTATTTCAAAATCCAAACATAAAAATAAAAATATTGATAATATTGAAAATTTAGATAATATTAACAAACTTCAAATTATTATGAATAACATAGTTCCAATCTCTGGTGTGCTGACTTTAGATATTTTAGCAAATGAATTGATAAAAAAATCCATTTCTAATATTTCAGCTGAAGAGTTGGTTGAAACTATGGAATATGAAGGTTTAATCATTCGTTCCGGACATAAAGAATGGAAATTGCTCTAGTAACATTCATGACATAATGGTCAGTGGAGTGATTACCACAGGGCCTGTGGGTTAGTCTGGTCTATGCTTGTTCGTTTGGGACGAACAGACTCTGGTTCAAATCCAGGCAGGCCCACCATAATTTATGCATACTACCTTGGCTTAGCTTTAGATGCTAAAATTTCCTTGTTCCTATATCAATAAATCTACACATTCCCTAGGCCAGATTTCTATTACATTTATTCTCTTTGATAATCTATTAACCAATCTGATAAATCTGAAATATTTTTTAGCCCCCTATGCGTGGCATCAACTATGTCAATTATAACAGGATTAACCCTGACCATTCTGGCAATAACACTTATTGTTGGTATTTACTTACTCTACAATGAAATTTCGAATAACTTTTCACAATTAAAATAAAATTATTATCAATATTTATATAAATTTAGTGAAAATTAAATTATATATTCCTTACTAGAATTTAAGGAGTATACCCTCACCCATCTGAATGCCCGGACAAAATACCGGGGGCCGGATATGTCCGGGTGGGCTGTTTAGTTATGTTTTCGTCCGCTTGATATTCGGTTCCCATTAATAGATACATTTTCGAATGGCAAATTGATCAAATAGAGATGCTGCATTATCTAATGCATCTTTCGGTTCGAACCACCTTACATCTTCTATTTCGCCTTCCTTAATTTTGAAGCTATTTATATCCAAATTTAAACGATACCTGTAAGTATGTGAAACCCAATTTAATCCTTCCTCGTTGAAAATATCTTGTTGTATGATAGAATAATCATCACCCTCTATAATTTTACCCATTTCCCCATTTTGATCTGGAATAGTTATTTTAATTCCTAATTCTTCCAAAACTTCTCTTTCTGCACTTCTGCGCGGATGTTCGCCATAATTGACAAAACCTCCCGGAATAGTCCATAGACCTGTAAAAAAACCTCTTGAATTTTTAGCCATCAATACTTGCCCATTATCATTAATCATAATCACTTTACTGACAATTCTATGAATGGATCGATAAATACTTTCTCTAACAAACGGCAAGACACAATTATCGCTAATTGCGTCATCTTTCCATGCCCAATCTTCTGGCCAATCAACAATAGGTTCTGCAATAATCACGTTGTATGTTGTATCTTTGAGGAGTATAGTATTATTCCTCTTCTCATTCCAAAGAATTCCCATTTTTATTACTTCAGACTTTGTAGGAAATCTTAATATTTTTTTTTCTAAAATATTTAATCTTCCTTTTTGAGGTTTTTCAGGCCCCTTCCCGTCTTCATCAACTAACAATACTTTACCATCATGTTCTAGGTAGAGGTATTCTTGAAAAAATGGCATATTTACCGCAACTTAGTATCCTAAAATATTTGTTAGTTGTTCATGATAAAATGCACCAGAAGATTGCAAACTGGCCAATTCTTTATCTTCTAAATCCAATTCAATTATTTGCTCCACTCCATTCTTACCTAAAATTATTGGAACTCCTATGTAGATGTCTTCCATTCCATATTGGCCGTTTAAGTGTGCACTGCAGGGCAATAATCTTCGCCTGTCATTTAAAATGGACTCTGCCATAATTGCTGCAGCACTTCCCGGAGCATAAAATGCACTTCCTCTTTCAAGCAACTTAACAATCTCGCCACCTCCATTGGCTGTCCTATTACATATGGCGTCAATTGTATTTATGGGTAGTAATTGCGTAATAGGTATTCCGCCGACAGTAGTATATCTTGGAAGCGGTACCATTGTATCACCATGCCCTCCAAGGACCATCGCTTGAACATCTTCGTTACTACAACCAATTTCACTTGCCACGAAGTGAGTCATTCTAGCTGAATCCAATATTCCAGCTTGACCTATTACTCTATTGTGGGGAAATCCAGTTACCTTTTGCATATGATATGTCATCAAATCCAATGGGTTAGTTACCATTACTATTACAGATTCTGGTGCGTATTGCTTAATTCCCTTACCAACTTCAGATATTATATCAGCATTTTTTCCGATCAAATCTTCCCTACTCATACCTGGTTGTCTAGGAAATCCAGATGTTACAACTACTACATCCGCCCCTGCGATATCTTCATAATTCTTGGTACCAGTTATTTTACCATCATAATTTAGAACTTGGCCACCTTGACTCATATCTAATGCTTTTCCTTTTGCAAATCCTTCATAGATATCCAAAAGGACAATATTTCCTATATTTCTTTCCGAAAGAACAAATGCACATGTTGCCCCTACATTACCTGCTCCGATTATAGCTACTTTCCTAGATTCTCTCGCCATGCTGTCACCAATGACATGTGCAATCGTAAGTAGGACTTAGCCTTTAGTAATAAAAAAAATCAAAATATGACGGGCAAAACATCTTGTAGTGGATAATTATGTTAGCAACATGGAGCCAAAACAAAAGGACGTATTGGCCATATTAATGGTGGGATTTGTACCATCATTATCGGTCATATTTGGAATTAAAATTATCGATAATGAGTTACACTCTCAGATCTTCTTTTTCTTTTGTAAATTATGGATTTTCATATTACCTACATATTGGTATCTTAAGATTGAAAATAATAATATATCAAAAGAATATCCTCCTAAAGACGGTCTTTTGATAGGATTAGTTACAGGAGTGATAATGTCAATAATCATTATACTTACATGGTTTATATTTGAAAACTCGATAGACCTAGATTCAATGATTAAAACATTAAATTCCAAAGGTTTATCAAATATTAATTTATATATTTTAGGGATGATTTATTGGATATTTATAAACAGTCTACTGGAAGAATATGTATTTAGATGGTTTATAACTACCAAAGCAAGTATTATTTTTGGAAGCGAGATTTTCGGAATATTATTTTCAGCAGGACTATTTACGTTACACCATTCACTAGCATTATATTTTTTTGGATTTATATGGTGGCAAACAATCCTAGCCTCTTTCGGTCTTCTATCAGCAGCAGCCATATGGTCTTGGTTATATATTAAATATAGATCTATATGGGTATGTTGGTTATCTCATGCTATATGCGATATTGTTGTTTTTTCGATTGGATATCAAATATTATTTGGATAAGGTTTTCTTTGTTTGAACGTCATTGTCCGACGGTTTCAATAAGTCCCATCATATCGCAGGATTCATAATACGTCAAATTGATGTTAAAGAAAAGGAGAGAAGTGTGTGCGTCTAGGAATATTGGTAGAACCTGATGGTGAAAGCAGAGTATCAATAGTCCCTAATTCTGTCAAAAAGCTCTGTAAAATGGGATTTGAAGTCAATATAGAATCAGGTGCTGGTAATTTATCTAATTATTCCGATGAACAATATTCTTCGGCTGGGGGAAATATTTGCAATAGGGAAGAGGTTTTATCATGTAACCTAATTATATCTATTAGAATGCTTGATAAAAAAGATCTTAGAAATGGCATGCAGTTAGCATGCGTCGCAGATCCTTTTAGATACCCAGAGAATATTCAAGATTGCTTGGATGCAGGAGTAACATTATTTTCTATGGATATGATTCCGAGAAGGCTATCCCGGGCCCAGTCAATGGATGTAAATTCAAGTCAAGATAATTTAGCAGGCTATAAAGCTGTATTACTAGGGGCCTCTCACGTTCCAAAAGGAATTCCAATGATGACTACTTCTGCAGGGACTATTAGGCCAGCTAAAGTAGTGATAATGGGTAGCGGAGTTGCCGGCCTTCAAGCAATAGCTACGGCAAAAAGATTAGGCGCCATAGTTTATGCATCTGATGTTAGGAAATCTGCAGCAGAACAGATAGAATCTGTAGGTGGAAGGTTCATTGAGGTCGAAGGAATGGATGATTTTGAAGATGAATCTGGATACGCTAAACCATTAACACCTGAATTCATTCAAAAAGTAAATGATACTGTATGTGATGTAGCCTCGGATGCAGATATTATAGTAACAACTGCCAGAATTTTTGGTAGACCAGCTCCTGTAACAATTCCCAATACTGCAATATCTAATTTCAAATCGGGAGCAGTAATTGTTGATATGAATGCAGATGTTGGAGGAAATTGCGAATCAACTATAAATGGTCAAATTACTACTACAAAAAATGGTGTAATTATAATCGGTACCTCCAATTTACCGGGAACCGTTGCCAATTCCGCTAGTATGCTATATTCCAATAATCTTACAAACTTTATCTCATCAATATACAAAGAAGGAGAAATAATAATATCAGAAGAAGATGATATTTTAGTTGGGGCTTCTGAAGACTCGGACTTTCATATAGCCGGCATGGGAGGAGTACTGATATGCAGAGATGGCATAATTCATCCCAAACAAATAAAATTAGGAGGTTTAATAAAATGATAACTGAAGTAGAAATCATAGGTTCAATAACACTATTTGTTTTGGCTATTTTCCTAGGATTCGAATTAATAACAAAAGTCCCATCCATGCTTCATACTCCTTTAATGAGTGGTGCTAACGCTATCTCTGGTATTAGCGTTGTAGGAGCGCTAATAGGAGCAAATGTACTATTCGATAGTTATGAAACAGATGTAAGTGGAATTTTAGCCTTCCTTGCTATTATACTTGCTATGATTAACGTAATAGGTGGTTTCGTTGTTACAAACAGAATGTTAGTTATGATAGCAGGCAAAAAGAGAAGGGAGGACTAATGATGGTCGGTGACTGGGTTACAATAGGATATCTTCTTTCAGCATCTCTTTTTATTTTCGGATTAAAAAATTTAGGTCATCCAAGAACTGCTCCTAGGGGTAATAGATTTGGCGCACTTGGTATGGCTGTAGCAATAATTACAACAATTATAGAAATGAATCTGATTGATGATGGAATAATTGGATGGGAATTAATTATCTCTGGATTATTAATTGGCTCATTGATAGGGTACATGATGGCTGTTAAAGTTGAAATGACGGGTATGCCCGAGTTAGTAGCATTATTCAATGGATTTGGAGGAGCTGCATCTGCACTAGTAGCATTATCCGAAAGTTGGAAATATATATATGAAAATAATTTACCTCCTGAAGGATTAGAATTAACTGTCGTATACTTAGCTGCAGGATTATCAGCTCTAGTTGGTTGGATGACCCTTACTGGTTCCATACTTGCAATGTTTAAATTAAAAGGAGGAGTAAATATATTCGGAAAATGGTATAGTACGCCTACATGGGGTCCAAATTGGTTAAATTATCTAAAAGGATCTCTATTTATTTCGGCGTTCATACTCATCTTCATGTCAATCCAAAATCCGACGGAAGAGTTACTATTATGGGGGATAGTATTAGTTTCCTGTCTGTTAGGTTTATTGATTGTTTTACCAATAGGAGGTGCAGACATGCCAGTCGTAGTTTCATTGCTTAATTCGCTATCGGGCATTGCTGCTGCATTTACCGGATTTATAATTTCTAATAGTGTACTAATAATTGCAGGTTCTTTAGTCGGGGCATCAGGACTTATACTTACGTTCATTATGTGCAAAGCAATGAATAGAACGTTGCCAGATGTATTGTTTAAATCATTCGGAGGCTCTGAAAAAGTATCTTTGACAAGATCCAAAGTGGGAGCCGATCCTGAGGAAGTAGCCATGATGGTAGATGGCGCTCAAAATGTAATTATAGTTCCCGGATACGGAATGGCCGTTAGTCAATGCCAACATCAAGTCAAAGAATTCGCAGACTTATTAAAAAATAAATTTGACACTCAAGTAAAATACGCAATCCATCCAGTCGCCGGAAGGATGCCAGGTCACATGAATGTCCTATTAGCAGAAGCTAGTGTCCCGTACGATCAATTAATCGAAATGGATGATATAAATCAAGAATTTTCAGAATGTGACATGGCAGTAATAATAGGCGCTAATGATACATGTAATCCTGCAGCAAGAAGTGATACAGGACCTCTCGCTGGGATGCCTATTATTGATGCGGACAAAGCACGTTCTGTTGTGATTATCAAAAGAAGCCTATCAGTAGGATATGCTGGCGTTGATAATGATCTATTTTATGAAGATAAGACTATGATGCTTTTCGGCGATGGTAAGGCTATGATGAATGCACTAAATTCAGCTGTTAAGGAGCTATGATATTGGTACAAATTGAGGCGTCTCCCTAGTAATAGTTATGTGGGTCATGCTTCCGAAAAAGGATTAAGTGGTACGGTGAATAAGGGCTTACAAAGATCATCCGTTGTAATTTTTATCATTGGAATTATGATAATACCAGTTTTTGGCATGAGTGGTGGACCTTCTGCATTAAATTCTAATGAAGAATTAACCGTCAAATATGGATGTTCCTGTCATAACAATGGAGCTACGTCAGAACGAGTAGTAGTAATGATAACCGGTGTCCCGATTATGTATGAACCTAATATGAAATATGACCTCACACTCACGGTCGCAGATTCACTTACACTATCTGGTGGCAATGGAAATGTAAAAGCAGGATTCTTACTATCTTCAGATGCTGTCGGGGCATTCTCGTGGGAGGATGATCAAGATATTAGACAAGCTGAAGACAGATTAGATGATATTTCTCATTCTGAAACGGATTCTGATGGAATATGGGAAATAATGTGGACAGCTCCGCCAGCCGACGTTGGCCAAGTAAATTTTTGGCTAGCAGGTAATTCCGTAGATGGAGCAGGGATACCCGATGAGAATGATTATTGGAATTTACTTTCTTTTTCAATTAATCCCCCAGGAACCATAACAACTGACGAATCTAACTCTACATTGCAAACTAGAACTATATCCGTTGGAGATTATGATGCACTTTTTGTTTTAGAGATTTCTGATGAACAAATAGAACAAGAAAAACAAGATATTCTATCTCAAAAAATGTTTAAACAAGGTAATATGTTCTTTTGGACAAGTCTAGTAGCATTAATTGTTGGCGGTGTTTTCCAAAGGGAAATATTGGAAAGAAGATACGGAGAAGGTCCAGAGTATTTAGCTAAAGAATTAGCATACCCTGAAGGAATGTGGAGAGGATTAGGAGCTTTAGTTACATTTTATTTAGGTTATAGATGGACTGTGAATGATGCAATAATAGAATTTCCACCACAATCATTGGTTGGAGAAGGGGCAGGAGTCACTGACTTGACAGAGTTTATTATTGGATCACTTTTCTTCACTAGTGCATGGTGTATCTATGGAGTTTATCGTACTATTAGATCTGCATATGCAGAACCTAAGGTAAAGGATATACTGTGAAATGTCTCTTCAAGTATCTTCAGATATAAAATTACCAATAAATGTTCACATTAGTAATGTATTATTATTAGTAAGAAAAAATATTTTTCTTTTCATCACATTTAGTATAATTTGGGCTTTTATGATTGAAGATTTAATCCTAAGCTGGATTAAAAGTACGAAATTAATGAACTCATTAGAACTATCTATTTACGGCCCATACGATTGGGTAGAAATCCAATGGACGATGGTTTTTCTATTATCTTTAATTTCAATAATGCCATATATGTGCATGAGTATTAATAATTATGTAAAGATCGGGATATTTCCAAATGAAAAATCTTGGATAACATCAATATTAATTTTAAATCTAATTTTTCTCCCATTTTTATTAATCTTAATATGGGTCATTATATTGCCTGAGATATTATCTTCATTCTCTTTGAATGGTGAACTAGTTAACATAGGAAATCAATATGACGCATCCACTATTTTCAAATTTACAATCGGATTATCGTTGCTAGTAATATTATTTTCATTTACTACAATATCATTAAGTTTAGCTAGATTAATTGGGTTTGCGGACTCACAAGAATCAAATCTAATAAATCAGATTATATTTTTCTCTGGAAGTATCACTTTCCTGATAATGCCCAATGAATTCGAGGGATTAAAGTTAATATCTGCTATTTTAATTGTTTATTTGGCAAATAATATTTCAAAAACAATACCACATTACCCTATTGGAAATCGTTCATTTGACGTTTTGAGTATAGAAAATAATACTGGTAAAATAGATAAAATAGCAATTGTAGATTGCAGTTGTGAAGGCGCTTGCCCAAAATTTCCAGTAGATTACAAACCAATTGGCATAGCTATTCCTAGATGTACTGCATTATGCCTAAATTCTAATGAGCAAGATTCTCTAGTAGAAATGATCTCAAGATATGGTATATCAAAATTGATTATTACTGGATGCGATGGTTCACCACTACCAATTGATTTTCATAATAATATCGTTACGTTGAATTGCGATATATTTGGACTAGAATGGATGGATTCTCAACTTTCTTCCGATGAAACCTGGAAAAAAAATACATTAAAAGACTCTACGTCTTGATAATCATCCCTACAATTAATTAAAATCTTAATTCAATTTCGGATGTATCGTGGTCCGCGTACAACTAGTATTAGCGACACTCATTATTCTATCTGGAACGTATTCATATCTTAATCCAGATAGTATGAACAAAATAATATATGGAGGTGATGTTAATGAATCAGATAGTAGTTTGGTACCTCTCCAAGATAATGAAGAATGGTTAGTATTAAAAGTTAATTTTTTAGGGAATGATTTTGATTCTAATAAAATTACTAAAATATTCGATGGAGAATATACAGCACAATCATACATAAATTCACTTAATCCTAACTCTATTCTTAATATTACTATTATTGATGCTATTTGTGAATCATCACAAAGGGAATCTTACTGGGGAGCAGATACCGATGCAGGTAGAGATGAGTCGTTTGAAAGTAACATACAAGACCTAGTATCAGAATGTTCTATGAATCTAATTTCTAATATTGATTTATCTAAATGGGATTTAAATGATGATGGTATCGTAGATCGATTACTCTTAATTCATTCAGGGCAACCTCAAGAATCGTCGGGTAACTCTAATTCTATTTGGAGCCACTTTTCCGGCCTAGATGAACCTGTAATATTATCTGAATGGTCTATTGAGCACTATACTATAATTTCTTTAGAATCAGGACTTGGTACACTTATGCATGAAATGTTACATCAAATGGGTGCTGTAGATTTATATGATGTGCATAGTGATTCTCCAACATCAAATTGGAACGGCTTAGGGGTCTGGGATATTATGGCAGGAGGTAATTGGAATGGCGATGGAAATATCCCATCACTTCCCAGTGCTACGAGTTTAGAGCTGATAGGGGTTAGTAGACATTTGGAGTTGACACCCGAAGATGGCCAACTGATTATAGTTGAACCATTGGGCAATGGTGGTTCAACATTTTATATTGATATCTCTCCTACTGAAAAAATAAGAATTTCTCTTCGATCCTTAGGTTTCGATACTTCTTTACCAGGCTCAGGAATATTAATAGAGCATCAAGATTATAATAACGGAAATTTAGACTATAACTTGGTAAATACTGATCCTGATTTCGCATGGGTAAAAATTATTGAAGCTGATGGCAATGACGGATTACTAAGGGGTAGAAATACTGGCGAGGCTGGTGATTTATTTATTCAGGGGGATACATTTGGTAACGATGGTCAACTTATTCGTGATAATCATGGCCGCTTGGTTCAATGGAACGGGACAATAACAAATATTACTTTCAATGATAATGATCAAATAGTAAGCGCATCTATTGCCTTTGCTAGTAGCGCTAATGAAAATATAGATATTTTAACTCCTAGAAATCCAATCCAATTACTCGCGGGTGAAAATGCTAATGTTATAATCCACTCTAATATTTCCTGTACTCTAATTTCCAAATTTTATTATAACGGAATCTACCTCGAGAAGGAATATGATATTAATCCAGGTATCCAGGAGTACTCAATTTTTAATTATTCAATTTCTAATAATAAAATGGGACAAATAAGAGGTACAATTGGCTGTATTGGAGACTTCCCATTAAATATTAATTTAGATTGGATAAAAATTGGCCATAGAATTTTAGAAAATGAAATAGAAAAAATTATTCAATGGAAAGAAGATAGTACGATATATATAACTCCGGACTATATCGGAAATGAATCTAGAGAATATACTATTTCTGTTTCAGGTGCGATTAGCCGAATTGCGATATCGGCAACTCAAGGTATATTGAATTCAGGGGATTCAATTATCTTAGAGATTACTCCAAATGGATTATTGGATCAAGGCATGGTAGCTAAAGGAGAAATCATATTGATAGATAATAATAAAATAGAACAACGAATCCCTTTATCTTTGCAATCTGAATCTCCATTTATTGGCGAAGGACTTTTACCCTGGATGGCTCAACCATCAAATGGAATGTTTATGATATCTATATTGATAGGTCTATCTTTGCTTACAAGTAAGAGAGAATCTAATGATTAATTTTACCTTTTTATCGGATTATTCCATCTCGAATTTGGAGGGGGCCTAGTTATTGAAATATACTCCCAAGATTTTCCTTTTATTGGAAATAACCATATTTTATTAACGCCGGCGGCTAACCTGGACGCTAAACAAGCTTCTTCCCAATTGACCGGACCGTCATTAGGATTTACGACTAACCACGGTGCATGGTTTTCTCCCATGGGGGAATCATAACATCTCCACTTTGATCCATATTTAAATCCAGGTCTTGGATTCAAACCTCTGTCAATCAAGTCTAATTTTATTGATGCAGTATTATTTTGATTGTTATTATTTTTATCAATGTCATTAGAAATTATCATACTCATATCCTGATCTATTATTCTTCCTCCGTTATATGGAATGCCAATATTTTCCCACCTCCAATCTCCTTCATGTTGGATAAAAATATTACCATTAGATAATAATAATTTATTATATGATGATATAGTATCATAATCAGATCTAGTTGGAACTTCTATAGTTCCTTCAGGATTCATTAACTGTATTCTATATGTTACAACTGCTAATTCATCATCAACAATTAATACTTCTGCAATTCTTTGTTTTATACTAACCCTTTTACACCAATGAAATAGATTAATTATATCTAATCTGTGTGATGCATGGAACCATCTAACTTCCGAAATCGGAGGAGCATCTCTTGGATGATTTTCAGATGGCCATCTCAATCCCCAAGATTCTTCATCTTCATGAAATTTTAATTCTTTCAAATTATCACTCAAAATAATTTTATTTCCTGGCTTTCTTAACGTTTCTAATATAGTATATTCTTCAATAATACTAGGATTCAATGAAATAATATCTCTTAACCAATTTTCGTAAGGTAATTCTATGTTTCTATGTTCATGACAAAATAACATTTCAACATTAGTAAGATAAATATTGTTTTCCGAAATTATTCTCCCTAGGGCAGATTTATGCCACAGCCTATTCGCAGCAGAGCCTTGATACTCTATCCCACGCTTATCTGCATTCACGAACTTCCCATGAGATATATGATTTGATACCCTCGGTTATCCCAAATATGAACAATGATGACTATCAGGGTATACTGATTCTAATGGATGCCGTGCAAGAAAATCAATATGAAGTTCTTAAAAGGTTGAGATTATTATTGGATAATATTAACAATTCTAAAGTTACATTAATTGGAGATATTATGTTAGATAGGTATCACTACGGATTTGCCAATAATTTAAATTCTACATCCCCCGTACCAGTTATAAAAATAATAAATTCTGAGGAATCCTCCGGGGCCGCAGCACATATTGCTCTAGGGTTAAACTCTTTAGGCATGTCAATGGACATTTACTCTTGTGTTGGAGATGATCCGGAAGGCCGTTCAGTAATACAGAATTTAAGAAATGATGGCATAAATATTTCCAATATATTAGAAGTTCCAAATCGTAAAACTCTTACTAAAATTAGATTTTATGGTAGCAGAGAAAGTCTATTAAAAAATAGCCAAATACTCTTACAAGCAGATAGAGGCCCCTTAAATCCATTGCCGTTAGATATTAGTAATGAGTTAGTATCACGTGCTTCATCTAATTTAACTAATAGCTGTGCACTAGTCATCTCTGATTATGATAAAGGTGTCATATCTACTGATGGCGCCACAAAATTAATCAAAAAGGCTAATGATTTGCAAATTCCAATAATAGTCGACCCTAAACTTACAGGCTTAGAAAAAAGTAGAGATGCGACTATAGTTTTATTTGAAATAAGGGGTTTAGACCTACTAAGAAGAAGACTAGTTTTAGATAATAGTGAAGAAGCAGCCAAGCATCTTATTGATTCTTATGGCTGGAATTCATTATTAGTTTTGGGTGGAATAGAAGGAATGACACTTTATAGGCCTAATGATGATCCAATATTCTTCCCTTGTAATGCTACACTAGCAGAACAACAAATTGGATTACATGACGCTGCTGCTGCTGCACTCGCCGTAGCTTTGGGAAATGGATATTCTTTGCTTGATTCCGTAACACTGGCTTCAGCAGCCTGCGATTGTATTTTGTCAGCCAAAGCATCTAAGACTTTTATTTCTAAAAATTCTTTATCACTTTGGCTGGATGAATTATCATGGCTCATGCAGATATCCGAAAGGTAAATTGCCCAACTCTCCACTGGGTTCAATAATGCGAAGTTAAGCCATCAGATAGTGAGAATCCTTTCATTGATGGTTTTATTGATTTTCCTATATCCAATAACCACTATCTCATATGCGGTTGGAGCCGAGAATTCAGAAAATATTAACTTTGGATTTTATGATGATGATCCTACCTATTTAATAGAGAATATCACTGTTTCAGGATTTTTAGAAACAAGTCAAACTACTCCTTATATCGCATGGTCTATATTTGATTACCACTCAACAAATTATTTAGTTGATACAGGGTATATTGAATTAGTAACTTCCGTTGATACACTTGAAAATAATATTAATTCTATGTTTTATTGGGAAATAAATTTAGATATTTCTAAGTATTCCTCGTGTACTTGTTATCTAAATGTTGAAACTGGATTAGATTCTCATCTAAATATACAAAAACCAATCTTTATAATTGATGATTTAAGTATTATGTCTCCCGAACAAATTAGACCAAGTTTATTGATTGATTCCCCGAAAAATGGAATGTTATTTACAGAAACTATACCAATAACAGGTGAGGCTTGGAATTACAATCAATCTATGCCTAATATCTCATGGTCATTAATGAAAACTACCTCTTTAGAGGGACAATTATCCTGTCAACTTAGTATAGAGGACATAGGAATAGAATCGAATAATTTAATCCCAAATATTGTAAAAAATAACACTAATAATATTCTCACTAATATCAATATATCTGATTTATTTGATGGCTTTTATTCACTATATTTATGGTCTCATAATGAGAATTTATTATTAGATACTGATACTAATAATATTTTAGTACAAGAAATCTACTCCAATCTTATCTGTATTTCGCTTAAAATAGATAGTACTAAACCATATGCATTAGTCAATTATGTAGATAATTTACCATCAGAAGATACGAATATTTACTATAATGAAGACGTTATAATTTTAGAAGGCTCAGAAACTTATTATTTTGATGGCAGTATATCTGATGATTCTTTCTGGGGAAGATCTGGTTTAAGTTTTGTTTGGACTCTATTAAGAGAAACAAATGTATACAATAGCGATGAAAAGTATTATGCCCCCATAGATATAATCAGTGAAAATAATGTCAATATATATTCTCTTGAGACTGATTATGCAGGAAATTGTATATTAAAACTTACTGTAACAGATTCATCCGGCAACTCAAATACTACAAGTGTTAATATTATTATATTAAATTTAATTCCAATAGCCAAATTAAACATCAATGATATAGAAGTTATAGACGGGGAAAAAATAATTTTAGTAAATGGAGAAGAAATTACTATTGATGCCACAGGTTCGACAGACACAACAAACGATTTGAATAATTTAAAATGCTTATGGAAAGTAAATAATGTCCCATATTATGAAGGTTGCAATAGAAAATTTTCATGGCCGGATGACATATATGGGGATAATTTTATTTTAACCTTAGAAGTCATTGATGACGATGCTGTTTCTTCAGAAATATCTATAATAATTAGTTCTGGAAATACAGATAATAATCCTTTTCTGATGATTCTTTTTTTATTATTTTCGATAGTTTTTGTATCATATGCTCTTTATAATAGATTTAATATTCTAGAAGACAAAATTCCTAAATGGTAATTTTGTATTATTTATTTTGGAATAAACATATTAATGAGGCATTCTCTCCTATGTTTACAATATGACTAATCTTCCGTTCAGTCTAGATGAATATTTAACTAGACAATCTAGGTTACACTCTCAATTACCAGAAAAAACTATTGTCATCATACCTACAAATCCATATCATACAAGATCTAATGATACTAATTATCCGTTTCGTGGTAATTCATACATGTTGTATGTTGCCGGATGGTACAAACCTAATGCAATCTTTGTATCTTCTAATGTTACTGGCCATTGGAAAACATCACTATTTGTTGAACCTAATGATATTATCTCAGAGGTGTGGGAAGGTAGAAGAATTGGCATTGAGAATGCCAAGTTATCTTGGCCAATAGATGAAACATATTCTATTCTAGATATGGATAAAATAATCGGTAATAAACTCAAAGAACACACAAATGTATATCATATTCAAGGATTAAATCATGAACTAGACAAATTGGTAATGAAATCATTAACAGATAAATCTCGTTCTCGCAATCTCAAAGGTGTTGGCCCTAGAAATCTTAGTGATCCATCCTACATATTAGATGAGATGAGGCTAATAAAATCTTCAGAAGAAATTGTAGTGATGAAGAAATCCGCTAAATTAGCATCTGAAGCTCATATTAAAGCTATAGCTGAATCTAACTCGAATATGGGGGAATGGGAAATTCAATCAATAATAGAAGGTCATTTTATTTCTCGACGTAGTGAAATTAGTTATGGATCCATTGTTGGTGGTGGTGCAAATGGTACTATATTGCATTATAACTCTAATAATGAAATAATTAAAGGAGGCGATCTTGTACTGGTAGACGCAGGATGTGAAATCCATGGATATGCTTCCGATATTACTAGGACATGGCCAGTAAACGGTAAATTTAGCATTCAACAAAAAGAAATATATGAATTAGTATTATCTGCAGAATTAGCAGGAATAGAGGCCTGTCAGGTTGGAAATCCTTGGAAATCTTCACATTATGCTGCCTCGGAGGTAATAGCTGCGGGATTAATAAAATTGGGAGTTCTTGATTGTACATTACAGGAGGCTTTAGGAGATAATTATGATGGACCATATAGGAATTATTTCATGCACGGGACTAGTCATTCATTAGGTCTTGACGTGCACGATGTCGGCATTATATCTCCACATGGTGAGGAACACGGTAGACTATTGGAACCTGGAATGGTATTAACGGTGGAGCCAGGTATATATTTTCCAAATTGGAGGACTGATATTGACATCCCATCCAAATATGCTGGTATTGGTATTAGAATTGAAGATGATGTCTTGATAACCGAAGATGGTCCATTAATTCTCACTTCCGATTGCCCTAAAGATATATTATCTATTGAGTCATTAATGAATTAAGGATGTCTAATTTATGAGTAATTGGATGAGAATTCTGGAAGGTCAATTAACAGATAAACCAATGAGGCTTTCTATTGAGGATGCAACTGAGCTATATGACAATGCAGACTTAAGTGATTTAATGAGTACTGCGCTTAAAAGAAGAAAAAAAATGATACCAGGAAATGAAATAACATATCTCGTAGATAGGAATATAAATTATACTAATATATGTACTATAAACTGCAAATTTTGTTCATTTTATCGTCCACCCGGCCATAAAGAAACGTATACACAAACCACAGATGAAATTAGTAAAAGAATAGTAGAACTAGAAAATGTTGGCGGTTCTAGAATATTAATGCAAGGTGGAGTAAATCCAAATCTAGGGCTAAATTACTATCTTGATTTGTTAAAAGATTTACGTCTTAGACATCCCAGTATAGATTTAGATTGTTTTTCTCCAATTGAAATTGAAGGGATAGCTGATGTCTGTAACATGACAACATTACAAGTTTTGACAAAAATGAAATCTGTAGGTCTACATGGATTACCCGGGGGCGGTGCAGAAATGTTAGTCGATGATGTTAGACTAGATGTATCTCCAAAAAAAGGCGGCGCGACTAACTGGTTAAGAGTAATGGAGGAAGCTCAAACATTAGGTCTCGTTACTTCTGCTACTAATGTTATAGGATTTGGTGAAACCAATGAACAAAGAGTAGGCCACATGAATGCTATAAGAAAATTACAAGATAAATCGATTTTTAATAATTTGGAGGGATTTACATCCTTTGTGGCTTGGCCTGTTCAACTAGAAAACAATGTATTTGGAAAAGTAAGTAAGAGGAATAATGTCAATAATTTGGGATCTAATCCTAATGATTATCTCAGACATATTGCTATTTCAAGGTTATTTTTAGATAATGTGGAACACATTCAATCCTCCTGGCCTACTATGGGTATGGGAGTCGCTCAAATGGCATTCTTTGCCGGTGCTGACGATGCGGGCTCCACTATGATGGAAGAAAATGTAGTATCAGCATCCGGAACTAAAAAAACTGAAGCCAACGAAGGAGAATTACAAAATATCATAGAGAGAGCAGGATTTATACCAATCAAACGGGACTCTGAATATAATCGACTTCAAACAATGAAGAAAACAAAATCTCATATCCATTCTTTTATCCCACTACAAAATTAATAATCTGACATCTCAATTCTACCACTTCTGACTGGCATTGTTTCTATGTCGACATTTGTCATATTTTGACTAACTTTTATCGGCCGTATCCATTTCATAATAGTCCCATCAGACCGCTCTCCATCTAAAATTAATTCCCAATGTATTGCAATTAAAGATGAATATATTGAACCTGGCCATATTATTTCGGGACCTTTTAATTTTATAATGGAATTTAATTTAATATTACTGTTCCATTCTCCAGGCTCTAATACTCTGAGAGTTTCCAGCAAGAGCACTCTACTATGTTGAACGGCCATAGGCATAGCTTCTCCTACTCCCGTCCCCATTTCATCTCCTGTTGAAATACGTTTTTCAGGCACCTCAGTAGACATTCCGGGAGATGGTTGTTGCCACTCTTTTCGGTTTAGAGCTTCCATAATTTTTTTCCTTTCTGGTACGGCAATCCCAACCTGAATCCTTGCTCTATTAATTACAATATCACTAGGCATAGAAGTAATTTCTATACTTATACTATTTTCCCCCTTCGTTAGATTAATGTCTGGCGGAGATAATGGATTTTTTTTGTAGTCGTTTTGTTTCTTTATATCTCTAAAATTAGCAATCATTCTAAATATAAGCGGTAATAGAAATATAGGAAATGCAAATAATAACAACTTAGGATAATCTAATGGTCCAAACCGATAAGATCCTGCAAACGATTTAGATATTAATCCTAATTCTAAAAGCCCTGGCTCTATTGCGTGAATAAAAATAGACAATATTAATATTATTACTGTTGGAGTAATAATTTTTCTAGATACTAGATGTAAAGGATCTGGACCAATGTACCATCCATTTCTATTCTTCATTAAAAATGGCAATGTGTCAGATGTAACAATTGAGCTTATTCTTGGTAAATTTTCATCTTCATCTGATTTAATTCTCCATTCTGCAAACCAACTATTCTCATCACCTATCTTAAACTCAGTATCTATTTCCTTTTCAGATTCAATTATTACTTCTGTAATTGGTACATATTTTGCATTCATATGAGAATATTCAAATGGAGGATATCGAATTTTCTGAACGTACTCTTTCATATTAGCTCCATAATATGGCCAATGCTGCTTTACCAGCAAATCTTCTAAACTCGGGAACGTCCTTTAACATCTTAATTCCCAATGGAATAGGATTTTCAATATCTCCTAGTTCATTTATCAACTCTATAACTTCAGGTCTAGCCCATATTGAAAATATATCATCAAGTTGCTCATCATTGACTTCTGTAAGAAATGCATCTCTTAATGCTTTCTTTCTTCTATGATTTTTTCTCATAACATTTAAAGCATCAGATAATGACCTCATTCTTTTTTCCGATAAATCATTATCTTTTATTGCATTATTTATCAATGGTAATAAGATATCTACTTGTTTAAATCCAGGACCAATGCCTCCTCCTGTTGTTGGTTTACATATTCCAGCTGCATCTCCGAATAATATTACCCTTTCTTTTGTTGGGTTTTTTAATATACCACTGGGCACCGGTCCGCAAAATCTACCAACTTCCTTACAATTCACAAACTTATTTTTCCAAGCGGATTTGTACATAAGCGTGTTTAAATAATCTTCACATGATTTATTACCAAGTAGGTTTGGTTTACTCCACATTCCGATTCTTGTAGTTTCTCCTGATGGTATTGCCCACGAGAAAAATCCCGGAGCCAAATCATCTCCTGTGAATAAATCTAATTTTCCTTCTTCGGTTTCGTACCCTGTAACTTCGATTTGTAATCCAATCAACATTTCTTTAGGTCTACCCATTTTGAAATTTCTCCTTACCCATGAATGTGCTCCATCTGCACCACATAGTAACTTAGCCCTAACTATCCTTTCTTCTTCATCGAAGGCTATACTTAGCTCTACACTATTATTTGTTATTTTAGCACTTATTGGTTTACTAGACAGCCAGATGTCAGCACCTGATTCAATTGATTGTATTACTACCTGCTCATCAAAAATTTTTCGACATACGGACCAGGTTCGAGTAATTTCTTTATTTCCGATCTCAATCATAACTCCTGAAGGACTATGCATTCTAGCCCCCCAAATTCTAGTCAATGCTGTATTCTCTAATCCAACTTTAGCCATTGCTCCTGGATTTACCAAACCTGCACATTGGAATGGACGTCCGATTTCACTATGTTCCTCAATTAACAAAACTCTGTGATCACTATCTGACAGATTCTTAGCTAAGTAACCGCCAATGGGTCCTGCACCTATAATAACAATATCATAATCATATATCATCACAAATCACTTCTTTTTCATTTTCTTCATCTTACCAATTAAATTACTAGCATCTCGTTTATTTATTTCATCAATTGTAGTCGTTTTAACTATCTCCATAGCATCTTCAATTTTTATTCCTAATCTTTCAGTCATAGTCTTAATCGCTTTTACTTGAGGCTCAGTAGCCAGACTATCGCCATCCTTTTCTATCAAAAATCCGATAATTGTACTCGCAGTTCCTTCACGACCTCCGGTTAAGGATTCTAGATTTTCAACATTATTTTCTCCTAATAATTGATTTAAGTCTATTTGTAATTTATCTGATAATTTTATGATTAATCCTATTTGCTTATCACTCGCCGAAAATGTTGCTCCATTCTCTATAAGATCATCTAGCGTAGATCTCATTTCATCGCCTGTTAATTGATCTATTTTCTTACCTTTGAGTACAAATTCTTTTTTTGAAATATCCATATCTTTGGTCAAACTTTTTAATAACGATATCTGTTTACTTGATGGAATACTTCTCTTTTTAGTTTTTGCATCGTTATTCATTTTATCAAATTTCTCAACAAAGTTATGCCATACGTTAGGTGCAGACATGGAATCATTTTCTATACTATCCAAATCTAATTCCATTTTAGCTGTAAAATCTTTATCAAATAACCCTTTTTTATTGTTTTGTACATCATAAAACGGAACTACTTCTAGCCACATAATTCTTCCTGCTTCTGTAGGCATCAAAGATCCATTATTATTTTCTACATATTTTCTTTTGTTTAGAGTTTGTATAGTGGAGACATACGTAGATGGTCTCCCAATCCCAGCCTTTTTCATTTCTTGCACTATCGAACTTTCTGAATATCTTCTAGGAGGTTTTGTTTCATCGATTACCATATTGATATTATCACCTTCATCCAATTTCCAGTTAGAGCCTTCAGTTAGACTATATTCTGGAGGTTGAGTTTTAACTTCAGTTTGATAATCATCAAATACTGCTTCCCAGCCAGGGTGTATTCTCCATGATGCCGTTCCTGTAAGGGTATTATCTAAATTATTTGTTTCAGCTTTAATGGATCTAGTTTCCCTAACTGAATCTGCCATTTGACTAGCTGAAAATCTGGACCATATTAATTTGTAGAGCATGTTTTCTTCTTCTTTGTTAAGTTCTAATTTTGATATATCTGGACGAGTGGGCCTTATGGCTTCATGCGCATCTTGAATATTAGAATTCTTTTTATTAATTTCTTTTCCAAGTATACCTGGTCCCAAATATTCTTCTCCATATATTTCCTTTATGTATTTTTTAATTGTATCTCTGGCCTCTATACTTGTTCTCGTTGAATCTGTCCTTATGTAAGTTATATGGCCAGAATTATAAAGATTACCTGCGACATTACTTGTTCTGGCTACCGACCAACCTAGAGTTGAACTCGCTGTTTGCAATAATGTATCAGTTGTGAAAGGTGGTTTTGGTTTTCTATAATTTTTCCCATTTTTTATGGATTTCAATTCTATTTCACCATTATTCTTTAATATTGTTAGAGCGTTTTGAGCTAGATCAAATTTAAACGTTCTATCGGGAAAGTGCTTACCATTATCATCAAACCATGCATCTTTCTCACCTTTTTCATGAAATCTTACTTTAAAATTAATACCTGAAGAATTAAAATTAACACTGTGATACTCTATGGGTACATGCTGTTCTCTGATAATTTCCTTTTCTACTATGAATCCTAAGGTCGGAGTTTGTACACGCCCCATTGATGCTAGCTGCCATGACCTTGAGAATCTTGAACATTCAAAACCAACTAATCTATCCATGAATCGTCTTACTTTGGCTGAATCTACTAATGAAAAATCTATGTCTCTAGAATTTTCTAATGACTTAACTACCGAAGTCTCTGTAATCTCATTAAAAGTAACTCTTTTCTGATTTTTAAATCCTTTTTTTGAAAAAATTTCACTCAATCTCCATGCTATGAACTCTCCCTCTCTGTCCGGATCTGTTGCTATATATACTTCATCCACATTAGAAGATTTAGCCTTCTTTAGCATTTCAGTAATTTTCTTTTTTGCTCCGATTGTCCAACTCCAAGGAGGATTTGGTAGGCTATCTAATTCCGATTCCCACATTGATTTACTGGAGTCCTTACTACCCTTACTAGGTAAATCCTCCACATGGCCGCCGCAAGCCTGGACAATCCATTCTTTACCAAGGTACTTTTTCACAGTTTTAGCCTTGGCTCCAGATTCTAAAATCATTAATTTCAAAAGACTTCACCACCAAACATTTTAGGTTCCTATGTTGCATTGGGATATTGTATTATGTATAAATGTGAGTTAATTATATAAATTTTAAAATACGAAATTGATAGGTTACATTTTAGATCGGTTAACTTGTTCATTCCATATCTTTTCCGAACCAGGTCCGCCGCACCCAATACATCCCGGATATCCTGCTTCAACTAACTCTCCGACCCTCTTTTCAAAATCTTTCCAAAAAAGTTCTGGTTGTTTTTTTAACCATAATACATTTTCATCGTCGGGTCTGTTGACACTTACTCTACCTGTTATTTTATCATTATTAGTGATAATTATGTCATTTGCATTATCTAAATGCTCATTATTGTTGATATCTCCATTTTCAATTACAATTAAAACAGATGGTGCATTATCTGATATTTTATCACTTAAATTTTGTGTATTTATCATTAGTTTACTATCAAATATAAATTTTATTTTTTCAGATTTCAACACTCTTCTTGATATTTCCCATAAAGCAAGTTCGTATGGAGAGGCCACCATTGCTACACGAAGAAACACAACTCTTGAAGAATATATCCTTCTCCGAAGTTTTATGGGACTACCATATCGGACACTCGTCAGACCGATATTAAGAACAATAGATTCCGAAAAAGCTCACAAATATAGCATCAACATCCTTTCCAAATTTGGTGAAGGTAGTACAGGAAAAATAATCCTAAATTCAATTTATGGCACAAAAGATGAACCTATTACGATATTCGATACTCCTTTTCGTCACCCTGTAGGATTGGCTGCTGGATTTGATAAGGGTGCAGATATCCTATCAACATGGCCAGCATTAGGATTTTCATGGGGTGAATATGGAGGGATTACTCGCTTCCCTCAAGATGGTAATCCTAAACCGAGAATGTTTAGGGCAAATAAAGAAAATGCATTAATTAATAGAATGGGACTTAACAATCCAGGAGCAATAGCCGTAAAGGATAAATTAATCCAACGTCAATCCGTTAATAAATGGCCAAATATACCAGTCGCTGCTAATATTGGAAGATCAAGTAAGATAAATAATAACGATTCACATTTGGATTATTCTGAGACTTTAGATATTTTATGGGAATATGCAGATATATTTGTGTTAAACGTATCATCACCAAATACTCCAAAATTAAGAGAACTCCAAAATAAATCATATTTAGATAAAATACTAATTGAATGTATGAAAATAAAATCAAAGAAAAGACTTCAAAAGCCAATTTTATTAAAATTATCTCCAGACAGAAATAATAATCAAATCTTAGACTCAGTTGAAGTCGCCTTGAAACACGGTATAAACGGAGTTGTTGCTACGAACACAACAATAAAAAAACCAATTCCGCTCAATACTCAATCTCGTAAAGTATTCTCTCAAGAAGGAGGATTATCGGGCAGACCCCTTCATAAAAGATCATTAGAAGTAATAGATAAAATATATAATCATACGAATGGTAAAATCCCAATTATAGGCGTTGGAGGAATCGAATCTGTAGATACAGCATGGGCATCTATAACATCTGGAGCTTCATTACTACAACTCTACTCTTCGTTGGTATTCAAAGGCCCTTCTGTTGTATCAAATATCGTTAATGGTATAAAGAAAAAACGTATAGAAGAAGGATTCTCAAGTATATCTGAAGCTGTTGGATATAAATCTATTATCTAAAATTGTAGGAAGTGAAATGATGTTCTCAAAGAGGTTTAATAAATTAATAATTATTAGCTTTTCTATGATTTCAATACTTATCCTAATGTTTTTAACTGTAGATCCTGAGATCCAATATACAGTAGACGAAGTTATGTCTGATCCAATTATATTTGAGAATGAAAACTTATTCATTAGGGGAGAAGTAGAAAATTCTTCTCTATCGTTAGATAATAGTAAATTCGTAATAACGGGTAATAACCATATCATAAACGTAGATTATTCAGGCGCTTCATTGCCAGAAGGTTTTCATGAAGGCCTGACTATAGCAGTCAAAGGAAACCTAGTAAAGATAAATAATAATTGGACATTATTGGCATCAGAAGTAATAACTGGATGCCCATCAAAATATGAAACAATAGATAATGTTTAAGAACGGATTAATTGATACGTAGTGCCTCCATCCAGCACATGGGCTAGGGGGAGTGTTGACGTGTTCTATAATTCACAAATCGTTGAAAATGGTGACCCGAAGTTCGAGGGCGGCGTAACCGAACCACTGGTGTCTTATCAGTTAACGACGATGTTTCGCCCCCAAGAGATCCATGTTGATGGAAATTCATTCCGAAGGGAATGTATGACTATCTTACACCTGGGAACCAGGTCAGGCGCGGAAGCGAGCAGCCCGACTAGGAATTATGGATGCCTTGGGATAGCGGAATTGAGGAGACTGATAACTAAGCATCTTTGGAAACGTACGTCCACCGAGAACATGCCCACCTTTGTTAAAATTTTACATCGGCCATTTTGCATATAATTTTGAAGTAATTATCTGTTACAGGTTGAACGGATAACCTACTCCCCTTACTTAACAATGGCATTCCTTCTAACTTTGGATTATCCCTAAGTTCTGGGAGCCCTAATGGCCTTATTTTCATTAGCGGTTTTATGTCTACCATATGCCATCGAGGGTTTTCTGGGCTGGATTTTTCATCATAATAATTTGAACTTGTATCCCATGATGTATGATCTGGATATGATTCTTTACATATCTCAGCGATGCCTGCTATATGAGGGGGTTTGCAATTTGAGTGATAATATAAAACAAGGTCCCCTAATTTCATCTTATCCCGCATGAAATTTCTTGCCTGATAGTTCCTAACTCCATCCCAATGTGTAGATTTATCAGATACTAATTTTTCCCACGGATAGACATCCATTTCGCTCTTCATTAACCAATAATTAACCATCATTATTCCTTTCCAACTTATTTTTAAAATTATCTTACCATGCGTCGTCAGTATTCCCAAATATTAATGCAGCATCTATAACATCAATTTCATCTCTTACAATTGCTCTCCTAATGCCCGCGCTCTTTACCATGTTCTCAACGCCTCCGGTTAATCCCCAATTCATCTTGACAAAAATTGAATATATAGCAGGAAGCAATAATAGTGCAGCCAACGCAGCTATTACTAGTAAGACAATAATTACTTTAACGAACGGCTGTATTGCTGGGATTGGAATTAAAAACGCACAAGACATACCCGCAGCAGTTACGGTAGTGGCCTCGAATAAACTCATTCCGGTACTTGCACAGGCAGTTTTTATTGCGTCTAAATCCCCCCCCAATTCCTTAACTCTGTTAGCGATATGAATTGAGAAATCTACTCCTACGCCGACCAATATCGATCCTATCATTACTGTGACTAAATTTAATGGTACTCCATTATTATCCATCACTATCCATTGCATAGCAACTGTAAATCCTACCGGCACTGTTGTCAGTAAAGCATATCTTAAATCTCTAAAAACTAAAGCTAAAGTCAATATGGTAAATCCTAATGCAAAAAATAATGATGTCCATTGAGACCCTACAATCATCTCATTAATTTCTATTGTAATCGGTGCAACTCCAATTAAATTAGTAGCAAATATTGAGTTTTCACCACTACTTCCTGCTGCATCAGTTTTTAGATTGATTTGATTAACTGCAATGGAAGTGGATTTACTGTCTATGAAAGGCATATCTATGTATATTAGGCTCTTCTCATAATCTGTTGATATAAAAAATTCTCTCATTTCATCGGTCAATGTATTGTAGAAGACATATAAGAGAAAATTCTGTATTTGTCTTCCTCCATCATCTTCTTGAGCATCTAATGTATCTAAAGCGGCCCAAAAAGATGCATTGCCAGATGCTTCCCTATCAAATATTAGTTCTGCAGCATCATCTATTGTTGGAGGTAATGGAAAGTTATCTAAAATATCCAATATCGGTGTACCGGATACATTTACTCCAACTGCAATAGCTTTCATTAGGAAAACTACTGATACCGCACTAGTGTTTTCTATCCTATCACACTCACCCGCTAATCTCTCGATTCCTTCTAAATTACTGTATGGATGCTCTGCAGTGAAAGAAAAAGATGGTTCCGCACCTATATTAGCACCTACCAGTATAAATCCTGGTTGACCAGAATCAAATTCGTTAGAATAAACCTTCATCTTTTGAACCGCGCCAACTTCTTCAGGAGCCATATCCAATAAGTCAATATTTTCTTCTATGTTTTGTCTTGAAATACCTGCTGAAAATAACATTAATAAAATAAAGAATGAGAGACTGACTTTGGTCCAGTTAATTGGTATTTCTACAGCTTTAGTAAATAATTTCGGAGGTGGATGTGATGGTTTTTTCAGATCTAATAAAAGAGTTAAATTAGGAACCATTAACATAGTCATTATGTAAACTACAACAATACCTCCAGCCAATGACCAACCAACCGTTTTTATAGGCGCCATTGGCGTAAATACTAAAGAAATGAATCCAATAATTGTTGTGGTGGCAGATAGAAATACTGCCTTCCCTGTTGAATTTAATGCCTCTTCTATTTTTTCTTCTGGTGAACCTTTAGCTTCCGCATATCTATTGGTAATATGCAATCCATAAGATACGCCTAATGCTAAAACTATGGGGCCTACGATTATTACAGTCATAGTAACTTCATAATTTGAGAATCCAATAATCCCTAGTGTTATCCAAACAGAGCAAAGTGTGGGTAATCCTGTTATAATGACTACCTTTACACCTTGAACGAAACGTATTCTTCCGGTCTGAAACAAATCACAATGGAATAAGAATAAACCTAATGAAACTAATATTACGCCAACTGGAAATACAGACCAAAATAACTTAAACGATTCTTCTGTAATTGCGTTTGTAAGCGGGGTAGGACCTGTTAAAGTCATAGTTAAATTCTTTTGTTTCCAGTTATTCTCAACTGAAATTATATCAATCTCTAATTGCGTCCTATCTATGATTCCAGGAATTCCACCATTGTCATCTATTCCATCTCCATCTTTATCCAAATTATCAGATATTCCAATTATTATAACTGCTCTATTCCAATGTTTGGCAGATAAATTTACCACATTCCCTGCTGCATCAAAAGTTCCCACATCTCTAACTAATTTATCCAATGCATTCTGCGGCATTTCTTCTAATATTCTATCAATCCTATCTTGTTCTTCAGGTATGGCATAATTTCCTATTAAATCAGATTGAGCATCTATCGTTTCATTAGCGGAATCCGAAAGATCCTGATTACCAGTCGCATCAGCCAAACCATTAAAAAATGCTTTTAGTAATCTTCCTCCGCTAGAATTAACTTCTTTGATAACAGTTGATATTGACAAAACGTATACAATGGAATCTTCATCTCCTCCATCATTTCTCTGTGAATTGATGCTTCTTTCTATGAGGTCTAGTTCGTATAAAATCTCTTTCTGTGTTACATTATAGTCTTCCGATTCAACATATACTACCATTATATTAGTAGTCCAATTTTCACCAACTTGTTCTAATAGATTTTTTGAACTTGATGGATCCGTAGATTCAGGTAAATATACTTCCATTTCCCCATTGACATTTAGTGCTCCTTCTTCATTGCACCAACTAGGCTCATATCCTGTTCTACAATCATTTACTCCTGAATGAGTAGTAAAGAATCCAGTTATCATTAGGCAAAATATTACTGTTAATGCTGGAAACATGGTTAGAAGATTTGTGGACGTAGCCCCTCTAAGTTTTCTGTTAATGTTATTAAAATATTTATCAAGTTTTTCTTTCAACGAAAATGACCCATCTCTTCTCATGACCCTTTCCCCATTTGCTCGTGTAAGATATAAGGACTTCAACCTCTCCCATGATATATTCATAAAAGACTAATATTTAGAATGGAAAAATTGGTAACGGTCAAGAGTAACTTACTACCGGACTTAAATGTGAATGAGGTGTTATCTTGAATAAACCAAAAATTTCTGAAAAAAGATGGTCAATCGATTTAGAAAAAAAAATACAAAAAAATCATTATGATGAAATTAGTAATTTATACAGTTTCGATCCAACAAGTGAAAAAGAATTTTTTGTAATAGATACTCCGCCACCGTATCCTAGCGGAACATGGCATATTGGAGCAGTTGCTCAATACAGTATGATAGATGTTATAGCCAGGAGTCAGCGTTTATTGGGCAAAGAAGTATTTTTTCCATGGGGTGTCGATAGGAATGGAATAAATATAGAATTTACAGTTGAAAAAATGACGGGAAAAAAAATGAAAACCTATGATAGATCCGAATTTTTATCCTTGTGCTCTAATACAATTGAAAAATTTACAAATGAAATGAGACATACTGCTAGAAGAGTAGGACTATCTTGTGATTTTGAAAAAGAATATTTAACCGACTCTCCAGAATATCGTGCAGTAACCCAATCAATATTCATTAAATTATTTAAACAAGGAGATATAATTGAAGATCTTCGTCCCAACATTTATGATCCTGTAGAGGGAACTACAATAGCGGATGCCGAAGTTAAAAGAATCGAGCGTAAAACTAAATTATGTAAAATTAAATGGGAAACAGATGAAGGAGAAGAATTACTCATTACTACTACTAGGCCTGAAATGATTTGCGCATGTGGCGTTGTAGTTGTACATCCTAATGATTCTAGATATAGCCATCTAATAGGGAAAAAATTAAAATTACCCATGCAAACTAATGCTAGGGAAAAGTATGTAGAAATTCAAACTCACCATTCAGTCAAGATGGAATTTGGTACTGGAGTATTAATGGTATGCTCATTTGGAGATCAAAATGATGTAAGTATTTTTAGAGAATTAAAATTAAATCCGTACATGGCTATTAATTTAGATGGTAAAATGACTCATCTAGCTGGAAAATTAGAAGGACTTTCTGTCATAGATGCTCGTGATTTAGCTATAAAAATATTAGATTCTCACAACAAATTAGAATCAATAGTTGATCATACCCAAGAAATACCAGTTAGCGAAAGAGGGAACAATCCAATAGAAATCATTCTTCTTAAAGAATGGTATGTGAGGCAAACTCATATTCAGAATAAATTATTAGAATTATCAAATAAATGTAATTTCATACCTAAAAAAAATAAACAATATTTACACGATTGGATGGATGGAATATCAATAGATTGGCCAATAAGCAGAAGAAGATGGTACCATACAGAAATACCTATTTGGTATTCTGAAGATGAAACAAAAGTTATCATTCCGCCTTCCGGAACTTATGTACAACCATGGTTAAATCTACCTCCTAAGGGATCTGAAATATTAGACAGAGAAACCAGAGAATTTAAAGGAATATATGATATAAATAATAATGAATTGGGACTTATAAAAGGTGAAACTAAAGTTTTTGATACCTGGATGGATTCATCTAATTCTAATTTATTTGTATCAGGTTATATGGATCAAAATAATATATTTAAAAAATCATTTCCTACCTCACTGAGGCCACAAGGTAAAGAAATTGTACGAACTTGGTTATACTATACAATATTAAAAAATGCATTACTATTAGATAAACCCGCATTTAAAAATATATGGATTGATGGCCTAGGAATGGACCCGTGGGGTAGAAAAATGAGTAAATCACTCGGTAATGGAATTGACGCTGATTCTGTTTTAGAGTGCGGAGTTGGTGGAAAAACTGGTTCATGGAGAATAAAAGGGCCAAATGGTAAACAAGTACAATTAAAGGCCAACAAAATAGGAAGTGAATGTTTTAGATTATGGAAAGCCTGCGATGCCCAAGTTGGAGATGATTTTCACATAAATCCTGAAGAAATAGAGTCGAAATATTTTGGAATTTTAACAAAATTATTCAATGTTGCACGTTTTGCAAGTCAATTCGATATCCCTGAGAACATTGACGTAACTCCAACTAATTTAGAAATAGAAGACAAATGGATTTTACAGGAATTTGACTCAGTGCTTAAAAAAGTTCTTTTAGCATGGCAAAATATTGACATATATACTGCTTCACAATGCATAAAGAATTTTAGTACAGGATTGTTTCCTAGTCACTGGTTAGAAATGGCCAAATCTCGCATTTATGATAATAATATTTCTGCTACATGGACTTTACATAGAATTGTTCGGGATACCTTAACTATCTTTTCCCCCATTTGTCCATTTTTCACTCATTATATGTCAAAAGAAATTTATGGCATTAGTTCTATAACTATTGATTCATATCCCCAATTAATTAACCCGAAAACTGAATTTGACCTCACATCTCTTACTATTTCGATAATGGAATTTAATTCTTATGTCTGGAAGACTAAAAAGGAAAGTGGAATTTCACTAAAATCTCCAATATCTGATATAAGTATTCCAGAAAATTTAATGATTTTAAAATATCCAATTCAGAATATGCATAACTTAGTATTTAATTAATTTAAGGCGGAATGAGGCCTTTTTCCCTCAAAATAATCTATTAAAATCAAACAAATTTCTTCACCAATCCTCATTTGAGCTTCAATAGTTGACCCTCCAATATGAGGGGTACCCTGGAAGCCATGATGATTTAATAAATCATTATTATCTGGAGGTTCTTTTTCAAAAACATCAATCGAGACAGAGGTTAGTTTATCATTATCTAATGCATATTTTACATCGGCCTCATTTAAAATACCTCCTCTAGCACAATTAACTATGTGCCTCCCACAATTAACTCCATCATATCCAATATCAGGCATTAGTAATATTCTTTCATAATTTACTAGGTGGTGGGTTTCATCCGTCAAGTTACAATGTATAGATATATGGGTACAATTTTTAAAAACATCATTTACATCGTTATGAAGTGTACAACTATGCTTATCAGCGATATCTTTATTCAAATACGGATCATAACAGTGCAAATTCATACCTAATGCGTGAGCTACTTTGGCTACACCTTGGGCTATCCTTCCAAAACCAATCAATCCTAAATTTTTTCCAGATAATTCTGTTCCCTTTAGATCTTTTTTGATCCATTCACCCGATTTAAGAGAATGTGTCCCTCTAGAAATATATCTAACAGAAGATAATAAATGCCCTAATGTTAACTCAACAACACTGTGAGTTGATGATTGAGGAGTGTTACATACAATTATCCCTGCATTCCTTGCTGAAATAATATCGATATTATCTACGCCAACTCCAGCCCTTCCTATAAATCCTAATTTATTACCTTTGATATCTGTGGACTCAATTACAGACTTAGTAATCTTCGTGGCACTTCTAATAATCACAGCATCATAATTTGCGAGTACGCCTGTTATTAACTCGTCATACGTGTAATGTTTTTCAATTACATTATGCCCAAGGTGTTTTAATTTTAAAATTGCGGATTTTGCCATTCCATCGGTTACTAGTATCTCTCCCATATTAGTCTGTACACATTTAGTACAATGAACTTTGTCTTTCAAATACATCAATTACAAAGTTTTGACCGCTTTGTTATTGAGTAGGTTATGTTTAGCCATATACATGGTAGAATCTATCGAGTCACTTTTTACCGCTATCTTAATACTATTAACTCCTGTTCTTTTAGCCCTACCTGTCTCTTTTGCTTGGCGATGGTGGGTTGGAATGGAGCCTGAACAGGAAGACTACAGGGAAAAAGTTAGGACTGTTCTAGACTCAGGTATACCCATAAGAAAATATAGAAGTCAATTAGATGCTGAGGCACGAAGAGTGCACCTTAATTCCGATAGACAAGCGAGAATAGAATCCGATCTCTTACATCCATTAAGATTACAACATTTTCTTCTATTTCCTAGTCTAATAGTATGGCCTTTAGTTGGTTTGTTTGCTGCAATTATTACACTGCCAATGATGCCAGTATTAAGATTAATAGAATGGATAATGATAGAAAAATCAGTATTATCATGGGTAGCTAGACTTGTTCAAAAACTTACAAGATGGGAAATTATAGGTATCCCAAGATTGGATGATGGTGCTAAAGAATTAGATCGAGTTTTGGCGTCAATTCATAGAATGCCGATTACAGTTTTTCTTGGATTATTTACTTACTTGATTATATCATACATGCCCCTAAATGTTAAGAATATAATGCTAGTAAGTGCCGTTGTATACATATTTCTTGTTTCCTTTATTTCAGTAATTCGTGCTGCTACTGCTAGCGCCCTTGTGTTTGCCGACCCTACAAATAGAAAACTAATACCTATGGATACATTCGTAGAGAATGCATTAGGACCTTGGGTTGGAGTAGGGTTACTCTTCCTACTTTCAAGGCAGCTAATGTATGGTGGGCAGATAAGAACTGACCCTGCGTTAGCCGATCCTGTAGCTTTTTCTATTAGTGTATTATTAGTCTTGTATACGGCTACAATAATTGGAATCACAGTAGAGTTAAGTTTCTTTAGGCTTAGAGGTTTAATTGTGCGTAAATCATTTCAAAAGCAAATAGTGGATATATTTAATCCTACTTTATATCTATTCACTAGAAATAAGGGGAATCTTCACATATCTCCAATGATGCCATTGGCAGAGTGGCTGGAAAGTGGAGAAATTTTAGATGAAGATATCAAATAATTTTATCAATTTTTATTATATTGTCGTCAGATAGCAATATGTCCGTCATGTCAGCATATTTACTTGGAATTATCGCTAAACATGTACTGTTATTTCCATGATTATAGATAGTTTTAATTTTTAATTTGCCTCCACTACTTATGGAATATTTATCCTCTAATAATAACTTAGAGCTTCTTATAATTACCATTTCTTTATTCATTTTACCTCTACTTTCCATTCTAGCATGAATTTCTTGACCCGGATAGCACCCTTTATTCAATTTAACCAAATCTCCCTTATTAACATCGAATGGGATCGAATCACTCAAATCTTCATACTCTATTAACCCAAGATTAATTCTAATGTTATTCCATTTATCTACATTCAATTCTTCAAAACTAAAATCATTCAAATATTTTACAATTGATTTCTTCTCATTTATTGGAATTAACAATTCCAGTATTTCATAATTATTATTTTCCGTTAATGAAAATATTAAATTTCCATTCTCTACCCACTTTTTATTTCTAATATCTCTTATATCTAATTTAAAATATTTGATAATTCTAGAAATATTCGTCCCTAAAATCCTAAGATGCGATATTGCGTTGTCCCCATTTATGATTTCTAAATCTCGATTCCATGGAATTCCCTTTACTAAGTGTTTTCTAATATTGTCAGAATTAATAGGATTGTTTAAGATAATTACCTTATCCCTCATTAGATATAATTTTAAAGAATCTAATATTCTTCCATTTGATTTACAAATCAATGTATCATGAGTTATACCATTTTCTATATCAATTAATTTAGTTGTTACCAATTTATCCATATGTTCAAACACATAATTACCGGATACTATTGTGATAGAATTACTTGAAAAAAAGTAGTTTCCTTGCGGGTAAGTAAAGGATTTCAATTATTCTCAACGCCTTAACCGAATGATTGGCCACAACCACATTCCCGATCAGCGGTTGGATTCTTTATTTGAAATCCGCCTCCCATCAAAGTATCTTTATAATCAAGTTCAATGCCATTTAACAGCGTGCTATCTTTATTATGAATTAGAATTGATACTCCCTCAACATCTATTTTTTGAAAGTCTGAATCTAGAGGATCCTTAGTAATTTTCATATCATATAAATACCCTGAACAGCCACCAGCCTCCGCACTAATAATTAGCACGTGTGTTTCACTATCATTTTGCATTGACATTTTCATTGCTTTTTTTGCTGAATCTGTAACTTGAATTTTAACCTTCATCACTTCAATTTCTTCAAAGACTGGCAATGAGAAACCCGTCCCGTCTAGCAAGCCCATATGAGGCTGTATATATATCATTATTTTAATAATTGTGTCGCTCATTATCTAATCCCACTAATAATAACCCTAAACGTTGTGCGAGATTCGTGGAAGGAATTGAACAAAGAAATATTATCACGATTCACGACAGTACTTTGTCTAGAAAATTAGATTACATTTGTGTGGAATCACCCCTGTCATTATCAATATCTGTTGCAGATGAAATCTTCTCTTTAGGTCTAATAATGAGGACACCTGGATGTGACCAATATTTAATTATGGGATTATTGTATTCTGAAGGAATAATTTCTTCTGAAAACGATATATTATCTATTAAAATAATAGAAGATAAAGCTACTGTTAAATTAAGCGATAGTATAGATTTCAATGTAGAAAACCATGTAAGAAAATCTACTATGACCTCGTCCTGTGGTATTTGTGGAAAAGAATCTATATCCAATTTAATACACATGCATGGGCCTTCGTTATCCGAAAATATTTTTATTGATTCCCATACTGTTAATGTTGCATTAAGATCTCTTGAAAAGGGGCAAAAATTGTTTTCAGTCACTGGAGGGAATCATGCATGTGGAATTCTAGATAAATTTGGTAAACTCAAATATCTATTTGAGGATGTTGGGAGGCATAATGCTATGGATAAATTAATTGGATATGGATTAACCAATAATGATGTTCCAGTAAAAGATGATATTGTAATTGTATCTGGTAGGGCGTCTTATGAACTAATTCAAAAATCTTTAAGAGCAGGTTTTTCCATATTTATTGCCCTTGGCGCGCCTAGTAGTCTCGCAGTAGATTTAGCCAAAGAGCATGGTATGACATTGATTGGTTTCGCTAAAAAAAATAAAATTACTATTTACTCAGGTACTAGAAGAATAAAGAATAAGACTCAGGATTAATGCGAGACATGATGTATTATAACACACACAGATGAATCATGAGGGACGTAGTTAGTGAGTTCACACCTTTAGAAGATAATCCTCCGATTTTATCGAAACCTAAGACTGTAGCTGCTGGCATACCTGCAGTTTTATCGTCGATAAAACATAGTTACAAAAATGGATTATTATCCTCAATACATAACCTCTCAAAAGTTAATAGACACAATGGCTTTGATTGTCCCGGTTGTGCGTGGCCAGATCCAGACAACAAAAGGTCAAGATTTGAATTTTGTGAAAATGGAGCAAAAGCCGTTGCTGATGAACGAACTACAAAAAAAATTAATTCAAACTTTTTTGATAAATGGTCATTAAAAAAATTATCTGGGAAATCTGATTTTTGGTTAAATAGCCAAGGAAGGTTAACAGAACCAATGGTCCTAAATGAGGGCGAAAATTATTATAAATCGATTTCATGGAATAATGCATTTGATTTGATAGCCAAGAATCTCTCCGAATTAAATAAACCAGATGATGCTATCTTCTACACTTCAGGCCGTACAAGTAACGAAGCTGCATTCCTATGGCAATTACTTTCACGTTGGTATGGGACAAATAACCTACCTGATTGTTCTAATATGTGCCATGAATCTTCAGGTGTGGCGCTTAATGAATCTATAGGTATAGGTAAGGGCACTGTGACTTTAGAAGATTTTAATAAATCAGATTTAATAATGGTAATAGGACAAAACCCGGGCACTAACCATCCTCGAATGTTATCAGCATTAAGTGATTCAAAAATAAATGGAGCATCTATAATCAGTATAAATCCATTAATGGAAACGGGGATGAAAAAATTCGCACATCCTCAAAAACCACTGGACTTACTGAATAACGGTAATACAATTTCAGATGAGCATGTAAATGTAAAAATTAATGGTGATATGGCACTTTTCAGAGGTTTTTCAAAAGTAATACTGGAATTAAATAGTATAGATATTAAGTTTATAAATAAATATACGAATGGATTTGAAAAATATCTACTAGCGGTCAAGGAGACAGAATGGGAAGACATAGTATCTCACTCTGGTATCTCAAAAAAAGAAATTATAAGATTAGGGAATATTATATCTAAATCTAAATCTACGATTGTATGCTGGGCAATGGGCATTACGCAACATAAAAACTCTGTAGCGACTATACAAGAAATCGTTAATTTTAATTTATTAGGTGGAAATATTGGAAAGCCTGGTGCGGGCATATGTCCAGTAAGAGGTCATTCAAACGTCCAAGGTGATAGGACAGTAGGCATTAATCATAAACCTTCAATAAATTTTCTAGAATCACTAGACCGACATTTTGGAATTATTACGCCCAAGCATCCCGGAGTAGATACTGTTGGCGCCGTAAAAATAATGAATAAAAATATTAATTCTAATGTATTTATGGGACTAGGTGGTAATTTTTTATCAGCAATGTCGGATACAACTGCTACGTCTGATGGTTTGAAATCTTGTAAGTTATCGGTTCAGATTTCTACCAAACTTAATAGATCCCATTTAATAACCGGCCGTACTGCATTAATCCTACCTTGTTTAGGTAGGACAGAATGTGATACAACATCTTTGGGTAATCAATTAGTTACTGTTGAAAATTCCATGGGCGTAGTACATACATCCCGAGGTACAACTAAGTCTTCAGGGAAATCATTAAAATCAGAAGTTGCCATAGTATGCGGTATTGCCTTATCACTCGAAAAAATTACAAATATGCATAAAATTCCTTGGCATAAGTTTTCAAACAATTATGACCTAATACGTAATTCTATAGAATCATGCATAGATGGTTTTGAAGATTACAATATCCGCGTACGGAAAAAAGGAGGTTTTTACTTACCTAATCCTCCTCGTGACTATAGAATATTTGATACAAAGTCTGGTAAGGCTGAATTTATTGTAAACAAAATTTCTTCTATTAAACCCGTAAATAACAAGTATGTAATGATGACAATTCGTTCACACGATCAATACAATACAACTATTTACGGATTAAATGATAGATATCGAGGAATTGCAAATGGAAGGCGTGTAATATTGATGAATAAGGAGGATATGAAATCCTTGCAGATAAATAAGTATGAATTAGTAGATATTACATCTCACTACGAAGGTAAAGTTCGTACTGCTCATAAATGGTTCACACTACCTTACAACATACCGCGAGGTAATGTTGCAACCTATTTTCCTGAATCAAACATATTAATACCTTTGGAAAGTGTAGCTGATAGAAGTAATACTCCAACAAGTAAATCTGTAATAGTTTCTGTAAAAAAACATATTTAATTAGGCGTGTTCTTTCTTTGTTCCTTTAGTAAAATTTTACATCTATTTATTTGAGTTTTACATAGACTAATGCCTTCTGCTTCCAAACCTCTACTTATTGCCTGTTCGAAACATTTCAAACCATCCTCATATAATTCTAGATATGCATATGATTGGCCCATATTGTATAACGTTCTACCTGTTAATAAATTAGGCTCTAATGAGATTGCTGCATGATAAGCTAGTATACTATCGGAGTATTTACCCATATTATACAGTGAGTCCCCTCTACCATTTTGACTTCTAACTCTTAATTCTAATTCATCTTTCGGACAACCGCCTATTGATTTCTCAAAACATGATAATGCTTCTTCACTGTTACCCTCACTCAAAAATGAAGTCCCTCTGTTAAACCATTCGATGGAGGCATTGACTCTATCTAGGTAATCATTATCTTGTACATCCGATTTTATATCTGAAATTTCGTTATTACTTTCAGGATTAGAATGATCTAAATTCTCCGTTACATAATAATTAATCTCATCTTTTTCTTTTCCATTTTTTTTAGATTGTAGCTCGTCTAATTTCATAGCTCGAGCCTTACACTGTTGCCCTTTTTCATCATAACCAGCTTTGATTAATGCTTCACCTAAACCGTTCCATACAGATATTATTTCAGGATTAGTATCCAACATTTTTTTCCAGATTTTAACTGCTTCCAAATATTCCCCATTATTCATGTGATTAAGGGCTTTTTCTTCTTGAGAAATTTCATTTTGAGAGTCATTTAATAAACTCATTAAATCTTCATCATTTTCAGCATTATCTTCATTTTCTTCAAAACTAGGATAAATATCATTATCAACTGGCACAGATATTAATAACGGTCCCTGATTAGATTCTAGAATTTCATTAGTATTTTTTTGTGTTCTTATTCTAATATTTGATTCTATATCGGGATAAGCAACCGAAGCCATAGTGGCATAATTTTTAGCTTCATTTACCGAAGAATCTTCTAATAAAACAGCTAAATTAGACAACGTTGGACCATGATTGGGGTAAAGTTGGTCAACCTCCTTGAAACTTAATATTGCATCTTCCTTGTTATTTAAATTAGCACAAATTACACCTTTAATATACCATAATTGTGGATTTTCTGGTTCTTCTGATATTGTTATTAAGACTCTTTCAAGCGCATCATTATATTTATTTTCTTTACAAAATTGGATAATCAGTTCTAATTTACTATCCGGCCCGTCATTACTTTTTGCTATGGCCATACCTACACGAAACAGCATTGTCAATTAAATATTATTAAAATTTATTTTGGATTCATGTTATGTAAAGGATTGAATAATTAAACGTTCTAGGCTTGTACATGATAGCCCCTATACGCATTATGGGAATCTGCGGTTCCTATGATTTGGATTCAGCAAATGGATTAATGATAAAATTGGTTTTAGATGCTTGTAAAGATATGGGTGCAGAAGTTTGTACTTGGGATAATCGTATGCACCCTCTTCCTTTCGTGGGTGAAGATGGATGTTGGGAAAATGAAAACGTTAAGATGTATAAAAATATGGCTAATTCCGTAGATGCATTCGTTTTATCCAGTCCTGAATATCATGGTACCATGAGCGGAGTTATGAAAAATTCACTTGATTGGTTATCATTTGATCAAACCACAAATAAAGTATTCGGCCTTATAAGTACACTTGGGGGACAATCTAATACTACTACTCTCAACCATATGAGAACTTCAGTAAGGTGGATTCATGGCATAACAATCCCTGAACAATTGGTAATTGCTAACGTGAAAAATGCATTTTCCGAAGATGGAATATTAAAGGATGAAGTTTTACAAAAAAGATTATTAGATTTTTGTAAATCTCTAACTATTACAACTAATAAGTTAAGAAGATAGGTGATACTACTGACTTTACTACCTAATGGGGCAGAATTTTTACTACTTATTTCGGCTATTTGCGGTGTTTTCACATGGTGGAGTTCAAATATAACAAAAAAAATGAATATCGCAAAATTTTTTGCATGGTTGGGGACGACATCAATGATTTCACTCTTAATATGGATTATAGGGGGCTAGTAGGTGCACTTAATTAGTGAAATAATACCTACTCGAATGGAGGTAAAATGGTACATATCTGATGATAATTTAGTCATCATTGAATATAATAAACAGTTTACTAAAATAGAACTAATGCTATCAAATTTATTAAGATCTCCAAAAAATGTGAAACGAACCTTGGATAAAATGAATTCAGGACTATGGTTGCTCATAGACGGTAAAAATGATTTGGCTACAATCACTCACAAAATGGCTTTATTATATAAAGAAGAAATTTTACCTGCAGAAGAAAGAATCAAAGCCTCTATTATTCAAATGATAGAATTAGGTCTTGTAAATATTAAAAAGGAATAAAATTTATTCCGGAGTATCTAGTCGTACCTGCTCATCTCTCTTAGATTTGTAAGATGCAGAAAAATATATTGTCATAGGAATGAATAATAGTAAGAAAAAGCATCCTATTAATGTAGCTAGACTGTATATAGACTCTTGGACAGGGTTTAATTTAAATTCATTAATTCTTTCAAAATCATGTGTAACAATTTCAACATTTATTTCTATATCTTCATTGGATATTACATCACCCTCACTCGTAATTATCAAATTCCAGGTTATTGTTTTGTTTTCATTATCGATCAATTGACGAGCATCGTTTTCAGCATTAGAAATATTATCACTTTGAAGGTAACCCAAACCTACAATTGGTAAGTTTAGGGATACTCTTCCGGTGATATTTTGTAATCCTGAATTTTCGATTTCAATGGTGTGTATGTAAGCTATTGAACATACCTCTGAAACATCCGAAAAACCCTCATCTTCACAATTGAATATTTCATCTCCCTCTAAACCTAAAAGAGGTGAGTAAAACCATTCAGCTCCTGATGCCTCTATAGAAATGCTGGATGACTCATTTACAACCCCTTCTACACTTACATTGAACCAAGTAATAGCAGCTCTAGAAGTAAAAAACCAATCCGCTTTACCGTCTTCGTTCAATTCTAAATCTACATTTTCGGCATTATTTGTTGTGTGGTAGCCATAATATTCAGAATCCATTGTATTTGAATAGACTGCATATGACAATATAAGAATGAGAACCATTCCGGTGCCAATCATAGTCCTAAGCATATTAGGATTTTTGGCTAACGCTTTCTTCATGGGCTACCGTGAATAGAACCATTAATTGAATCCTTGTTTTATTACAAATATAGAATCTAACATGTTGAAGACAGTCATCACGATTAAATAGACTCCCTAATACGGCGGGGCACAATAGGTGAGGCATTGACAACATACAACGATATTCCGGCTGACATGCTTATCGAAGGATTGGTAGATCATTTATCTACCTTAGATATTATTTCTCCTCCCGAATGGGCGACTTTTGTAAAGACTGGCACTCATAGAGAACGGCCACCAGACCAAAACAATTGGTGGACTATAAGGGCGGCTGCAATATTAAGGAAAGTTGCATTCAAAGGACCTATCGGTGTAAATCATATGGCACAAGAATTCGGAGGCCCTAGAGATAGGGGTGTTAAGCCCAACAGGGCCGCAGCTGGATCTCGCAGCATAGCTAGAACCATACTACAACAATTAACAGAATCTGGGATGATAATAAGTAAACATAATACTGCAGGAACGGTAAATTTAGGTAAAATTCTAACTCCATCTGGTCATAAATTAATTAATGAAATAGCGCACTCAGTCAGGCCTAAGGCCGAAGAAAAATATCCAGGATTATCAAACTATTAAGGTGATTAAATGGCTAGAAACAAACCTTATGCTAAAAAGAAACGTCTAATTAAAGTTACTAATCAAAATAGACGTGTTCCAGTTTGGGTTATGTTAAGAACAAATAGAAATACAAGTACTCATCCTAAGAGGCACATGTGGCGAAGATCGAAATTACAAAGGTGAAATATATGGCAGAAGTTAGAGAATTAATTATACCATTAAGGGCGGCTTGGAATGTACCTCGAACTATACGAGCGAATAGAGCCATTGCAGAAATTAAGAATCATGTTTCCCAACATATGAAAAAAACTGAAGACGAAAAAGTTTGGATAGATGAAGAAATAAATCAATTAATTTGGGCCCGAGGAGCACAAAAACCTCCACGTAAAATAAAGGTAATTTGCACACGCGAGGAAGGATTTGACATATTAGAAGTAAAACTAATGGGGGAATAATATGGGTAATATTAGACCATCTTTTATCAAAATTAGAGCATTAAGGCTTGTTGATGATTATCCAGATAAATTCAATGGCGACTTTGAAAACAATAAAAAATATGTATCAGTTTTCACAGACCTAGGAAACTCTGAAGGTAAAGAAGTAACTAATAAAAAAATGAGAAATTGGATAGCCGGATATATTACACGATATAAACAACGTAGAGTAGATTAATCTTATTGATACAAACCGTATGTGAGTATTCATGGGCGAGAGGTTATCTGTAAACCTTCCAGCTCACAATAACAGGCTGTGTATTATCTTAGTTAAGCCACAATTTGATGGTAATATAGGAGCTGTAGCGAGATCTATGTTAAATTTTGGTATAACCGAACTAAGAGTTGTCGGAATAAGTACTGATTGGTCCGATGAAACAAGGAATAGGGCGAAACATGCACAGATTGTCTTAGATAACGCTAAGTCATTTGAATCTATAAGTAAAGCAACTTTTGACTGTTCATTGACAGTTGGTACTTCAGGAAAAAGGGAATTTGGTTCTAAGACAATATTTAGGCATTTTATTGAACCTGAGGAATTACCAAAGCGATTACATACAACTGATGGCAAAGTTGCCTTGGTGTTTGGTCCCGAAGGGATAGGACTACTCAATGAAGAACTTCAAAAATGTGATATATTCGTCTCGGTTCCAACTTGGGAAGGCTATCCTATAATGAACCTTAGCCATGCAGTAACTGTATTATGTTATTCATGGTTCATAAATGCCGACTTTATTCCCGAACAGAGGTTGCTTAAACCAGAATTAAATATTCAACTCAAAAAAGAGATACATCGACTTGTAACAGTTATGCCAATCAAGGAACATACACGTAAGGGTGTAGAAGATACTCTAATAAGAGTAATAATGAGAGGTTTACCGAAAGATGATGAAATTCACAGAATACTTGGTGTTATCAAAGACTCTGCTAACGCTTTTGAAAAAATTTAAGGTCTCCAGGATGCATAAGATTTTGGAGTTTCTCTAACATGCATCGCTGTTAACTTTAATTTGTTACCGTACTTAGATTTTATATCAGGTAAAATTTGTTCATATGCCCATTTAGCTAGATTTTCTGCTGTAGGTACGAATGGCACTATGAAAGTCCTATGTTCATCGCCCATTATTTTCAGGGCTGATAAACATTCTAAGTCCTGCTCATAAACTACGAATGAATGATCAATAACATCGTGAATCTTTTTTGTTAAGATATTTGAGATATCCGAGAAATCCATCAGCATCCCTTCATCTGAAACTCCAGATTGGGTTACCGTATCTCCCTCAATCTCACATTCAAATCTATACCTATGTCCATGCATGTGTTTACACTTACTTTTGTGATTTGGGACGCGGTGGCCTGTATCTGTTTCTACATATCTCCTAATTATTGTTGTCATCTAATTACTCCTAAAATCTAAACTAACAGAATTAATACAGTATCTTTCTCCACCATGGTTTATTGGCCCATCTTCGAAAACATGTCCCAGATGGGAGTCACACTGTGAACATCTTACTTCAATTCTTTTCATGCCATATCTGTTATCTGTGATCCTTTTTATATTCGCACTTTTATCTTCGGTATGGAATGATGGCCATCCGCAACCAGATTTAAACTTTGAATTGGATGAAAATAATTTATGTCCACAATTATAGCAATCATATTCTCCATCCAGAAAATGGTCATCATAAAAACCTGTAAATGCCCTCTCAGTACCATTATTCCTTGTTACTTGGTGTCTAAGTTCTATATTTAGAGCATCATTAACAACTTCCTTCCATGGTTTGACATATGATATTGGATCTACCAATCCTAATGAATTAAATGCTAATATTCTTTCAATATCCGAACCTGTTTTTCCACTTGAACGGCCGCGTTCATCCGGTTTATAGGAAGTTATTGTATTAACTAATATTTTTTTAAAATCTAATTTTAGATTATTGCAATTCGAAATCAAATCTTGTAAAATAGTTTTTTTATCTCCATTTATGTAGGGTAGATAAAAAGATATATTGTCAGATTCCCAATTACCTATCGCGAATGAATCATTAATGGAATTAAAGAATTCCGGTCTGCAGTCAGGATATATTGTATGATCTCCAGAATGTGCACCTAAAGCTATCTTGATTTTATCTTGGAATCGATTGGATAGAGAGATTGCATAGCCATATAATATTGAAGCGAATATGGCATTTCTATTTGGGACAACTGTGGTTTTCATTTGACTTTCTTCGTAATGCCCTTCTGGTATTCTAACACTAGAATCGATTAAGGATGAGTGCATTAATGAAAATGCAGATGTCAAATCTACTATTTTGTGATCTATCAAATATCCATTATTAAATAGAAATTTAATTGTAGATTTTGCTTTATCTAATTCTAATACATGTTTTTGCCCATAATTAAACGAAACACAAAATACCTCATAACCTTGATTTAAAAGGTTGATTAATAATGATGTTGAATCCATACCTCCACTTAGAGATATTACTGCTTTTTTACTCAATCGACACCCATCCATTTGTGAATTTGCAATGATAATCGCCATTCCGGGTTAGATTTAATTATTCTCTCGGTCGACGCAAAATTATTCCCGTTCCATTCTATACTTTGGTCTTCAAAGTAACACGGTTGTATGTATAAGTGATCAAAACCTCCTTTGAGTTCTTCATACAAATTAAGATCCTGTCCACAATAAACTACCTTCAATTCATCACCTTTTCTTTGTATAATTTTACTATTGGGATACAATTGATCTTTGGGGGATACGCATATCCAATCAATTATTTCCGGTACTGGCAAAGTACCGTTAGTTTCTACTGATAGATGGATATTGTGATTTTTCAATATGCGCCCTATTGTATTTAAATCTTGTAAACAGGGCTCTCCGCCAGTGAATATTACTCTATTACAGTTGAAAGATAATATATAATCTATTATTTTATCTAATTCCATATATTCATATTTTAGGAAGTCTGTATCACACCATTCGCATCTCAAATTACAATTTCCAAATCTAACAAAGACGTGGGGTATCCCAGTATGAAATGCTTCCCCCTGGATGGAATGGAAAATTTCTACAATAGGATATTTCGACATATTTACTACCTAGTTATTTAGCGCAATTAATTGCAGTAATTCTGATCTAGCCTCTTGTCTTTCAAAGAATACTCCTTTCATTGAAGAGGTTGTCATAATACTATTTTGTTTCTTAATTCCTCTACATTTCATACAACCATGGGATGCTTCAATTATAACTGCAGCACCTAATGGTGAAAGGTGTTTTTCCAAATCCAATACTATATTTCTTGTTATCCTCTCTTGATTTTGTAACTGTTTTGCATGCTTATCAACTAACCTAGCTAATTTACTAATTCCCACAATTTTTTTCACAGGAATATATGCCACGTGAGCAATGCCACTAAATGGTAACATATGATGTTCGCACGTTGAATGGAATTCTATATCTTTTAGTAAAACTATGCCATCGTACCCTTCTGCGTTGAAAGTAGAATCTAGTATCTCTTCCGAATCCATCATATATCCAGAATATAACTCCTCGAACGATTGTATGACTCTATCTGGAGTATCCTGAAGCCCTTCTCTTAATTGTTCGCCCCCAACTTCTATGTATTTTATCAGAGTTGTTATTGCATTTTTAGCATCATTAATACTTGGTCTTTTATTCAATTTATTCATCTCCTACCATGATATTTATCTATAGTATCTAACTGATCAAGCATCTTTCTACAAGCAGTTCTTATCGCATCTGCCATGGAAATAAATTTTTTATTGTCACCGATGTGAAGTCTGAGATCTTGCAATAACTCCTCGGGTACATCCAAACTTACTTTAGGCATATCTACGTGGTGTATCATATTACATAAAGTATTACCGGAGTATTACCTGAGTAATATTATCTCATATCTTCTATTAATTTATCGAGATGTGGATATGTTTCTGATAGAATAATAGTTTTTTGTCTTAATCTACGTAATTGGTTATTGGCTTCTTCCATAGATACTCCTTGTTCTAGTAAATTTGAAATTACTGATAATCCTCCTTGAATTATGCCCGTGTCTAAAAACGCATCATTTGATATTTTCCCCGTTACTCTGAGTATTTCTAATGAGTTCTGCAAGTGCGATACTTCATGTTGTAATCTATTTACATTTAATAAAGCCTGATCATTAAACATATTGATGATGGTTATCATGAATGTTCCACTACACAATTACTTTTTATCATTTTGAATGTTATTTAATTTATCTTTTTGAACTAGTTCTACTAAAATTCCTCCAGTGGAATGAGGATGAATGAATGAAATTAATCTTCCATCAGCGCCAACACTTGGTTCTTCATTGATTATTTTTATTCCATTCTTTTTTAATTCTGATATCTTTTCCTGTAAATTATTTACTGTAATTGCTAATTGTTGTATTCCTGGACCATTTTTTAATAAAAATTTTCCAACAGGAGTGCTATCAGCAAGAGGTTGTAATAATTCAATAGACGTGTCATTCCCTGATTCTAAATATTGAACTTCGACGCCTTGTTGTTCTACAATAGACCTTTTTCCCTCCTTAAAACCCAATAATAGCCAAAAATCCTTACTATCATTGATAGACTTAGTTGCTATACCTATATGATCAATTTCTATTTTATTCATTTTAAACACCACTAGGCGATATCCATGTCCCAAAAACGGATTTCATAACGCCTGTAATTTCTCCTATTGTTGCACCACATTTTACAGCGTCTATTATACTATTCATGATATTTTCTTCTGACTCACATTTTGTTTTTAATAATCTTAGGGATATCTCTACTTTATTATTATCTCTATCGGATTTAAATATTTTTAATGTAGCAATTTTATTATTTGTACTGTTTAGATTTATACTCTGACCTTCTATAACATCATTATCTAATGTCTGATATTGATTAACTCCTACAACTTTAGTATCGCCAATTTCTATTTCTTGTAGGTGTTTCCATGCACTTTCATGGATAATTCTTTGTTGATATCCTGACCTCACACAATCCATTGCCCCTCCATTTTTTTCTATTTCATTCATGATTTCTTTACATTCATTCATTAATTTTCTTGTTAACTCTTCTATCACAACAGATCCGGAAAAAAGGTCAGGATAATCAGTTATTCCGGTTTCTGATGCAAGAATTTGTTGAGTTCTTAATGCTATCGTTACAGCAGATTCTGTAGGTAAACCAATAGCTTCATCATAGCTGTTTGTATGAAGTGATTGTGTACCTCCAAGTACAGCTGATAGTGCTTGATAAGCAACTCTGATTGTATTATTTAGTGGTTGTTGAGCAGTTAACGTAACACCTGCGGTTTGAGTATGGAATCTTAACATAGAAGATTTAGGATTTTTTGGTCCGTAATCTTCCATCATATTATACCACAACGTACGAGCGGCCCTAAATTTGCATATTTCTTCAATGAAATTATTGTGGCATCCAAAGAAAAATGATATGCGTGGGGCAAAATCATCAATATTCATACCAATTTTTATTGCATTGTTAACATAAAATATAGCATTTGCCAAGGATAAAGCAACTTCCTCACTTGCAGTACAACCTGCTTCTCTTAAGTGATATCCACTTACAGATATAGTATTCCATTTTGGTGTATTTATTTTACACCATTCCATTAAATCTGTTGTCAATCTTATTGATTCCTTAGGTGGAAATATATATAATCCTCTGGCGATATATTCTTTTAAGATGTCATTTTGTACAGTGCCACTAAGATCTTTACGATCAATTTCATTTTCATCTGCAAGGGCTACATATAATGCTAATAAAATAGTTGCAGGAGCATTTATAGTCATTGAAGTAGAGACGGTCCTTAAATCAATGTCATTAAATAATACTCTCATATCATCCAATGAATCTATTGCGACTCCAACTTTTCCAACCTCTCCTAATGACATAGCATCATCAGAGTCTAACCCTAACTGCGTAGGTAAATCAAAGGCTACTGATAATCCTGTTTGGCCCTTTTTTAATAGTTCTTTAAACCTCAAATTAGTCTCAAATGCTGTAGAAAAGCCAGCATATTGCCTCATGGTCCAAACTTTTTCTTTATACATATTAGGATATAATCCACTTGTATACGGAGGTTGACCAAGGATATCGTTGTTATCCATGTTCATGCGAGGGGGTTACTATCCATGAACAATCCGATTAATCTTGATGACCTGATGGGCCATGTGCATGACCATGATTTATTTCTTCTTCAGATGCATCACGAATATCTAGCACCGTTACGGTGAAATGTAATATTTTACCAGCCATTGGGTGGTTAAAATCTATGGCAACGAGATCGTCCTTTATTTCATGAATCATAAATTGCATAGGCCCATTATCACTTTGTGCTTGGAACATCATTCCAACCTCTAATTCTTCAGGAAATTGGTCCCGCGGCATTTCCTGTATAGCTTCTTCATTTCTATGTCCGTATGCATCTTCAGGGGTTAAGGTAAACTCCCTTTTTTCTTCTAATTCAGCGCCCATTAATTCTCTTTCAAATCCTTCAATCATATTTTTGTGGCCTACGAGAAAAGACATTGGGTCCCTTCCTTCACTTGAATCAAATACTTCTTCTGAATCCGGAAATTTACCGGTATAATGCACAGTTACAATTTTATCTTTTTCTACTTTCATATTTCCTACCTTCTAGTTGTATAATTATCTATAATTTTTGTTAAAGATTTATGTTGATTTTCATCTAGTACGCCATCTTCTAATTTTTCATTTATATATTCTCGAGCTTCTTTGGTAGATTGACGTTCACCTTTAGCCCAAATACCGGCCAATAAATTTGATCTGTATTCCTCTGCCACATTTAATGATTCTAATAAGCCCCGCATTTCATATTTATATTCCATATGTTTACTACGATCTAATCTTTTTAATCTAGCCGCCGGTTGGTAATTTTTTTGCCTATTTCTCGAACGTGCCTTCTTTATTACAGGCGCTGATTTTGCTTTTACACTTGGAACTTTGACTTTAGTAATCTTTATCTCATTTGCTCTAAGCCTACTTTTTTCTATTAATTCCATTGCCTTAGAACTTGGCATATTTGTCCCTTCCTCAACTTGAGTTAGATTTTCTTTTTTCTTTAGGCCAATACCTCTTTTTGGTTTTGTGCCTAATATTTGATTTGCAACTAATTCTTGATCTTCTATAATCTCTGATTCTGCTTCAATTGATTCTATGTCATTATTTTCATCTACTATTATATCCGGAGTAGGCTCTAAATTACTTTCTGATTCTTCTTTACCATCATTTATTGGGATAATTTTTGGTAAGACTTTTTCTTTTACCAAAGGTATACTTTTATTTTGAGGAGGTCTTTTTACTGGTACAGATTTTCTTTCTGGAATGGGTTTTTTTACTGGCCTAGGCTGTAAATTACTCCCAAATACGTTACGAGGCTCTACCTTCGGCCTTCTTCTTCTCTGCACTGCTAAGTCAGTCTCCAAACTATCGGCCGAATAGGGTTTGATAAGGCTTCTTAATTCCATATAATATCTGTGTGGTCGGTTCTTAACATTGGGTTAATGGCACTATCACTCAAATTTGTCTTGAAATCTGCATTAAATAATAGTCGTCCTAATTCCGCTATCATGGTTCCGTTGTCTACACAATATTTTTTTTCCGGCCAGAAGGCAGTAGCTCCCCTCTCTTCACACATAATTGATGCCATTTCTCTAATTCTAGTGTTACATGCCACGCCACCGCCCAATAATAATTCGTTTTTACCTGTAAGGGCCATTGCTCGTTCAGCTACTTCAACGCATGATGCAAAAGCATGTTCTTGTAAGGACCAGCATACAGCATCTAGTGGTTGACCGGACATAACTTTCCTTTGAGCCGAAGTTAAAATACCAGAAAAGCCGATATCCATTCCTTGTACGGCGTATGGCAAATCTATAATTTCCTCGTTAGCATTGGGATTTCTGTATTTATATTCGTTAGATAATTCTTCAACTTTAGGACCTCCAGGGAATGGAAGGCCATTAGAACGTGCGAATTTATCTAACATATTACCTATTCCGATATCCAAAGTTTCCCCCATTACTCTATATCTGTTTCGTGCTTTAGCTATGACTTGAGTATTCCCTCCGCTTACATATAGTAAAACAGGGTCTTTACATCCTGTTTGATTCCTACCAATTTCAATATGAGCAATACAATGATTAACTCCGATTAATGGTATTTTCCATGTATTAGATAGTGTACGGGCTATGCTAGCCCCGACTCTTAAGCAAGGTCCAAGGCCTGGACCCTGACTAAACGCTATGGCTTTTACTTCGTTATCATTAAAAAAATCTGATTTAATTACATCTTGTAATAAATTAGACACTTGATTACAATGATGATCGGCTGCCTCTCTAGGATGAATTCCTCCTTCTTTCGGTCTAAACAAATTAGAATATGAATCTGATAGATTTCCTTTCATATCTACCATTCCAAATGATAAAGTATGTGCTGTACTTTCTATTCCTAAAATCATGTCGCCCGTATCCCGGGGTGAGTTATACCTTTGAAGTGTAACGGCTCCCAACATGCGTGAAGACCCTGTTAGTCAATTGTGGAGAAATCGCCCATCTATCGTCTGGCGATACATCTAAACCCCTTCTCGGTCAAAAAATGCATGATAAAGATGCCCTAGTGTATGATTCTGGTTTAGCATTCATTATAGATAATAATATTATAATAAAAATAGATGATAATGAATCGGTAATTGATGAGTACATTCCGGGTTATATAGGTGGCAAGGCAACCTATAATGATTACATAGTAATAGATGCAAATTACAAAGCCATCACTCCTGGCTTTGTAGATTCACATACACATTTAGTATGGTCGGGCGACAGGTCTAATGAACTATCAATGAGACAAACAGGGATGTCTTACGCCGATATTGCGTACAACGGCGGAGGCATAAATAAAACAGTTAAAAAAACTAGACTAACTCCTCTTAATGGATTAGTAAAAAGTGCAAATGATCGGGTCGGAATTGCCATGCAAAATGGAACGACCTCCCTGGAGGCTAAGAGCGGATACGGATTAAATACCGATACAGAATTAAATTCTCTTAAAGCAATAGATGAGATTAATAAAAATTCACCATGTCGTATTTATTCTACATGGTTAGGAGCCCATGATTTTCCCAAAGATATATCCAGATCAGAATATATTGAACAATTAATAAATGACCAACTGCCCGAAATTGCCAATAATAATCTTGCTAAGTATGTTGATGTATTTTGTGAACCAGGATGGTATAATGCTGAAGAGACAGAGCTTATCGTTAATTCTGCTAAAGAATATGATTTAACACCTAGACTTCATATTGACGAATTTATAGATTCCGACGGTTTAAGTTTGGCTACAGAGTTAGGAGCCGTTAGCGCCGATCATGTGGCATATTCTAATGACGATTCGAGACAAAAGGCATCCGATAATGGGACCATGCAAACTTTCTTACCCGGGACTCCATATGTATTGGGAAAGAAATTCAATTTACCTATAAAGAAATGCATAGATGAGGAATGGGCATTTTCTATTGCCTCCGATTTTAATCCTAATTGCCCATCTTTATCATTACCGTTTGTAGGCAGTATTCTTTCACATAGATTAGATATAGACCCATTAGCTAGCCTAGTAGCAGCTACTAGAAATCCTGCTACTACTTTAGATCAAGAACAATCCAAAGGAATTCTTGAAATAGGCTCTCCAGCTGATCTTAATATATTGTGGTCCGAATATGTTTCAGGCTGGTGCCAAACACCAGGAATAAATCCTGTAGAGAAAACAATAATTAATGGCATTATTGTAAATTCAAATAAGGTTATTTAATTCTATAATTATTTAATCATCATTACGTATAAATTTTTATAAAAAATCAATTTATGAAAAAAATTAATTAATTAAAGACACTATAATCCAATCCCTAATATCATGTTATTTAGCAAACATCGTAATTCTGATAATCATGGTTATCAGAATTTATCTTGATATATATTTAATGAATAAGTCCGCAGTACCACGTTTTTCGTGAATTTTGAAATAGTTAGACTAAACTACCCTATGAGTTACCTAATTATAGCAACATTTACTCCTATGGTTATGACGAAGGATGTACATGGGTTTTGTTTAAAATGTAAGAAATATGGAGTCATAAATAATTTAAAATATATTACAATGAAAAATGGTAGAAGAAGGGCCGCAGGCCATTGTTCTGTGAAACATTGTAAAGGTAAAGTTTCAAAGATCGTATCTTAGAATAAACCCATATTTAGAGAATCATTCATTAAAAAAAGTCATTTAGACAATAATAATTACCTAGGGCTCGTGGTCTAGGGGTTATGACGCCACCTTGACATGGTGGAGATCGCAGGTTCAATTCCTGCCGAGCCCACCAATAGGCTTACATCTATATATAATTATTTTCAATAAGTAATTCTTAATTTACCTGCTCCTTTAGATTTAACACTCTTTATGATTAATGGATCCAAAAAACCAATATTTTCAACGTGAGTTCCACCACATGGGCATAAGTCAACTCCTTCTATCTCTACTACTCGTAGAAACTTTATTTCATTAGGAATTCTATCCATAAATTTTATATGCCTCATATTCTCATGATTTTTTATCTTATTTCGGTCCCATTCATGTATGTTAACATTAGAATTTTCTAAGATTGTTTTTTTAAATTCTTCTTCTAATAATGTTTTATCAAAAACGTCTCTGTTAGGAAATAATAAATCTAATCGTGTATTTTCCTTTGAAATTTGATTACCTACTGTTTCAGCTCCAAATAAAGTATCAGATAATGCTGATACTATATGCTGTGTAGTATGCATTTTAGAATTTCTGTTACGAGTTAAAACATCAATATTACAATTAACTTTATCACCTACTTTAAACAAATTGATATCATCTACTGGATGGTAAATATAATCTTTAGAAAAAGTTTCATTAAACTTCGTCTCTCCATTTTGATTCTTAATAGTGCCTACGTCTCCTGGTTGACCACCTCCACGTGGAAAACAAAATGAACTCGATAGGATTAAGTTATTGTCATCGATCTCCGTAATTTCTGATTTGAAAGGTTTTGGATCTGTACCCGGATGTATCTTTAAATGGAGATTTTCTTGCACGATATCACCCAAATAATTTAGATAATTCGCCAGTTAATAATTGATTAGACATATGTTCACAATCATGGGTCATAGATCTATCTGAAGATAATGGAAGAACTTGTTTACTAATCCATTTATTGATTTTTATAACCCCAAGACCTGGTAATTCATTTATTCTATTTAATGCCTCATTAGCACAAATTAATTCGTTGGCTATAATTTGAGAAAGGTATTTTGTGGCACAATAAGAACGAAATGTTCCAGTAGCCCCCATAGATACGTGGTCTTCTTTCCCATTACTAACAGGGACATTTCCAATTGATGTGGGATTAGATAGTAGCTTCAATTCTGACAATAAAGCTGCCGATACATACTGAACTATCATTAATCCACTTTCTAATCCTTCATTATTAGCCAAAAATGCTTTTTGGTTACTCCATTTAGAATCTAATATTTGATTTTGTCTACGTTCAGATATAGATCCCAATTCATGACATGCTATAGCCAAATAATCACTTGTCATAGACAAATTTTGACCGTGAAAGTTACCTCCACTTATGACCTCCCAATTTCCTTTATCGGAAAATACTAATGGGTTATCTGTGGCACTATTTATTTCTATTTCCAACATTCTTTTAGCTTCCTTTAAAATCTCTATTACAGGTCCATGAACTTGGGGTGTGCACCTAAAAGAATAAGAATCTTGAACCCTATCGCAATCAATATGAGATTGATTTATTTCAGAACTAGAAACTAACTCCAAAATTCGAGATCCAGAAATTGTTTGTCCATAATGTGGCCTGACTGCATTAATCTTAGGATCAAATGGGGTATGTGATCCCTTTATAGCCTCTAAAGAACAAGCCGTTGCTGCATCCGCTGCGAATAATAAATGATTTAAATTAGTAATAGTTAAACTAAGATAAGTGCACATTTGACTCGTGCCATTAATGAGTGACAAACCTTCTTTTGCTTCTAATTTCAAAGGTAATAAATTATTTTCTTTCAATGCATCAATAGTTAATTTAGTTTCCCAGAGGCCATTTTTATTTTGTATGTTACATGATCCTTCTCCAATCATACCTAATGCTAAGTGTGATAAAGGAGCCAAATCTCCTGACGCTCCTAGTGATCCTATTCGAGGTATTTCAGGTGTTATTTTACTATTAATCATAGAAATCAACAATTCTACAACTTCAACTCTGGTCCCAGAATAACCTTTTGCTAAGGAATTAGCTCTTATTAACATCATCATCAGAACATGTTCAGAATTCATTCTGTCTCCAACCCCACATGCATGACTCCTAATTAGATTAGTTTGTAACTCTCCTAAGCTACTAGAATCAATACTTACAGAAGATAGTGAACCAAAGCCAGTATTTATGCCATATACAATTTCACCATTTTCAATTATTTGTTCAACAACCTGCCTGGACTTTAGCATCTTATTTTTAGCAGAATTAGATAAAGTAACAACCACATCTTCGTATATAATATTCATTATATCTTCTATTTTTAATGAGTATCCGTTCAATTCTATGTTACGCATCCCTTAGGCCCAGTCGCTCTTTACAAATATACTCATCGAGCCGATATTTAAGAAATTAAAATAAGTTATCATCAACTATGGAAGAGATTGTAACTTCCAACTTTGAATCTTTTTCCATTGCCCTTTTAATTGCGAAATTAGCTCCTTTATTTCTGGCCCATGCTCTACGAGCAACTCCGTTGTTAACGTCCCAGGAAATCATGGATTTTATATTATTTTCAGATTTTAAACTGCCATCAATTACCATGCCGAAACCGCCATTAATGACTTCCCCCCAACCTACACCACCACCGTTGTGTATACTGGTCCATGTTGCGCCTCTGAATGAGTCACCTACAAAATTTTGAACAGCCATATCTGCTGTAAACATAGATCCATCATAAATATTCGCAGTTTCTCTATATGGACTATCTGTCCCACTTACGTCATGATGATCTCTGCCAAGTACAATAGGCGCCGTAATCAATCCTTCGTTAATTGCCTTGTTAAATCCTAATGCTATCATTCGTCTACCTGCTTCATCTGCATATAAGATCCGAGCTTTACTTCCAACAACTAAATTATGATTTTTAGCCTCTTTTATCCATTTTATATTATCATCATATTGTAACTTTATTTCTTGAGGGCAATCAACTGATAAATCTGTAAGAATTTTTGTTGCTATTGAGTCTGTTTTATCTAGATCTTCCTGACTACCTGATGTACAAACCCACCTAAACGGACCAAAACCAAAGTCAAAACACATTGGACCCATTATATCTTCTACGTAAGATGGAAATTTGAAATTATTATTACTCATAACGTCTGCTCCTGCTCTACTCGCTTCTAATAAAAATGCATTACCATAATCCCAAAAATACATACCATTTTCTGTTAGTGTATTTATTGCATTTGCATGTCTAATCAATGAGTTCTTGACCTTAATTTTAAATTCCTTAGGATTATTTGATAACAATGACATGCCATCATAATAATCTAATCCCACAGGAAGATATCCGCCTAACCAAGGATTATGTAAGCTAGTTTGATCACTTCCTAAATCAGGATATATCTTTTTATCAACAAAATATTCTAATAAATCTACTATGTTCCCAACGTAGCCTAGAGAAACAGCATCTTTATTTTCTTTAGCCTTTAGAATTCTTAGCATAAGGTCATCTAAATCATGATATATTTCATTCAACCATCCTTGCTCATGTCTTTTTTTGGCTGCGTGAGGATTACATTCCGCTATAACGCATATAGCACCAGTGATTACTGCTGCTTTGGCTTGAGCACCGGACATACCACCCAATCCAGAAGTAACATATAGTACACCTCCTAAATCATGTTTATCTTTCAATTTTAGATATTTTCTAGCAGCGTTGAGTATAGTTATAGCAGTACCATGTACGATCCCTTGTGGTCCAATATACATGTATGATCCAGCCGTCATCTGACCATATTGAGTCACACCAATTGCATTCATTTTCTCATAATCTTGTTGCTTGGAATAATTAGGAATCATCATCCCATTGGTGACAACTACTTTTGGCGCATCATCAGGGGCAGGGAAGAGTCCCATTGGATGGCCAGAGTACATGACTAAGGTTTGATTTTTTTCCATTTTAGATAGGTAATACATCGTTAATCTGTATTGTATCCAATTTTGGAAAACGGAGCCATTTCCTCCATAAGTAATAAGCTCTTGCGGGAATTGTGCTACATTAGGATCTAAATTATTTTGAATCATCAACATTATAGCGGCCGTTGACTGAAGATTTGCAGGATATTCTTTAATAGGTCTTGCGTACATATCATAATTTGGCATAAATCTATACATGTATATATGTCCATATTTTTCTAATTCATTTTTAAAATCTACTAATAATTCCTCATGCCACTCCTTTGGAAAATATCTTAAAGCATTTCTTAAGGCTAATTCCTTATCACTATCGGACAAAACTGAAGGCCTCTTCGGAGCGTGATCAAATTTGTCATCCCTTACTCTAACACCAGGGAGATTATCAGGTACTCCTATACTAACATCTTCATTAAACATACTACCACCCTAACCTTCGATTAATAATATTCTGTACTTCAATATTTGATAATTTACATTTTTCATATATTTGGTTAATCTCTTCTTCTAAATCCTTGGATTTATTTTTTGGTATAAACGATAAATTAATTTTCACATTTAAAGACGCAATGAAGGCAGAGGAATGAGCAATCTCAGACGCTGATGCTAGGTCCGTTAGTGCGTTGGCGTTACAGTTTTCTGCTAATTCAATAATAAAATTATATAATTTTTCAGTTTCTCTTGCAATCTTCATAGGCGCCAATGCTGCCATATAGGATTTTTTTTGTATTTCTTTGTTCCTAATATCAATATCTGAATCATTATTTTTTGGGAGTTTATATGATATCATTACATCGTCAAATGCATCGCAATCATCCTGAGCCATCGACAGGCACTTTTTTATCGCTGATATGGAATTTTCTATTATTTCTTTTGAAATCATATGGCCACCTGACCATTTTTTACTATTAATAGTTAGATTGGCGACCATGGACGTAAGTGCGTATGAGTGTGCCAATGTGAGTGCTGATACTGCACCTCCACCAGGTGTTGGTGATTTAGATGAGATTTTCATCAATATGTCTTCATACCCTTCATTCATTTTTTTCACCATCTATAACTCGCCATTCTATTATGTTATCATGCGGTATGAATTCATCTATAATATTTAGTTTAAGGCCTTTAACAGCCGAGTTAACGTATTCCATTTCGGTACCATTACTGCTATTGGAATAATATTTACCTGCATCCGTAAGTGCATCTAATGGAACTAAGCCAACTAATTCTGATGCAGTTACCTTCAAACCAATAGAAATCGCCTCATTTTTAATAAATTCTGTAACCTCATGTAGGGACGTAGTTTTGTAATCTAAGAAATTCATTGATACTTGAGCTACATCCTCGTTAAACATCCATCCGGCTGCTTGTAAATGTTCAAATATTCCCTTTATCCTCTCTGGTTTACCATTTTTGTCTATTATTTTGTCACCAAAAGAATCTTTTCTTAGTACTCCGCTTTCCCTTATTTTTCCAGCTATCTTATTGGCTAATTTTTTATCATTTGTATTCAAGTTTACATTATATGCAATCAATATATTTCTTGCTCCGGATGCTGTTACGCCTTTTTTTGGGGAAAACTCAAATGGTCCAAAATCTGGCCTCCATTCTTCTAAAGATAACTTAGAATTAAAGGACTCATATTCTCCTTTCCTTATTTCGGGCAGATTAACTCTTGACTTCATCTTTGCAGATTTTGCATAAAGGTATATTGGTACCTTATATTTTGATCCCATAATTTGTGCATATTCTTCTGATAGTGATATGCATTGCTGCATAGTTGCATTTGTAAGGGGTATAAATGGTACCACGTCCACAGCCCCCATTCTCGCATGTTCTCCGTTATGATTCGTCATATCTATATTATTCAACGCCACAACTGAGGATGCTATTGCAGCTTCTAAAACTAACTTAGGTGGCCCGATCATTGTCATAACTGTTCTATTAAAATCATAACTAATGTCTATATCTAGCAAAAAAACACCCTTGATATTTCTTATAGCATTACTAATTTTATTGATAATATTTTTATCCCGACCTTCGCTAAAATTGGGGACACATTCTACCCATACGTTACTCATAACTACACGAGTACGACACACATGAAGAGCATTCTCATTATCTGTATAGATTATCAACCGAATTATTCGGCATATCATTTTTCTTTTTGTTAATCTTTTCTATTGATAAAAAGATATCTTTTTTATTAACATTATTTCTATCGTCAGATATAGCATTTATTGCTGCTTCAACTACAACTGATTTTATCTCTGCACCACTGAAACCTTCGGACCTATTACTTATAATTTCAAAATCAATATCTTTTGCCAATGGAGTATTTTTCGTATGAACTTTGAAGATATTCACACGTGCTTCTTTATCTGGTAATGGAAGTGTAACAATTCTATCGAAACGGCCTGATCGCATTAATGCAGCATCGAGTAACTCAGGCCTATTAGTTGCAGCAATAATCTTTACATCCTTTACACTATCAAAACCATCCATTTCTGCTAAAAGTTGCATTAATGTTCTTTGTACTTCCCTATCGCCGGAAGTCGTAGAATCTAGCCTTTTGGACCCTATAGAATCAATTTCATCAATGAATATTATTGATGGAGCTCTTTGACTTGCTAATTCAAATAATTCTCTCACCATTCTTCCACCTTCACCTATATATTTTTGTGCTAATTCGGATCCAACTATGCCTAGAAATGTAGCATTAGTAGATGTTGCGACAGCCTTTGCAAGCATGGTTTTTCCAGTTCCAGGAGGGCCGGCCAATAGTATTCCTTTTGGGGATTCTATGCCGAATTTTTTAAATGCTCCAGGATTTTCAATTGGTAATTCTATAGCTTGCCTAACTTGATGGATTTGTTCATCTAGCCCCCCAATATCTGAATAAGATATATTAGGAGACTCTATTATTTCTGCACTCGAAATCAAAGGATCCCATGCATCATCCAAAACTTCTATTACCGATAAATTATCTTGATTTAATGCTACCCTTGAACCTGGCACCAATTTATCTTGTTCTATATATGAATTTACAGATACTAAAAATACGGTACCATTGGAACTTCTTACTATAGCATTATCATTCACTCTATCTTGTAAATGCCCAATCACAAAGGGCGGAGATCGTAAGTTCGATAATTCTTCGTCTAGCCTATCTGCCCTTTTTTTTAGTCTGGAGCACTCATTTTCAACAAATAATTTATCTGTTAGCAATTGTTGAACTTTTTCTGATAGTTCAGAGTAATCGGACTTCAGAGCATTTATTGTTTCAATATTATCATCTTTTTTAGATAAAATATCATTGTCCTCTAGGTTTTTATCAACCTCTGTTCCCATATGCTTTCTAAGTGGCTGCAGTTTATGATATCTACGAAGGAATGATGTGCAATAAGCGCTTGGCACATGCATGGGAACATGTGAATTATGTGGCATGGAAAAAGTTACCACGAGGAAAACTAGAGCATCATCAACAATCGTAGACTGTTGTAATAGATGTATCGAAACATTATCTTTACAACCAATTCAAGATTTTACTAATAAATTTACTACTGGAAGTAATTCTAATTCTATTTTACCTATACAAAATAATATGGTTGGGGCCGAAAGAGAAGAGTTGATATCCAATTTTCATATAAAAATTAGAGAAAAGCGAGAATTTATGAATTTTAGTCAGGAAGATTTAGCAAAAAAATGTAATGAAAGAGTCAATATAATTCAAAAAATAGAAAATGGAAATCGCGTCACAGACAGCGTATTGAAAAAGGTAGAAAAAATTCTTGATCTTAAAATATATGATTCTATAATGCCAAATAACGAACGTTCCGTAAAGTCTAAGGTAGAAAAAATAGTTACTATTTCAGATGCTAATATTTTAGATCAAAAACCTACTCATACGAAAATTAAAAAAAAGAAAACTAGAAAATTAGGTGTAACAAGATCTGGCGGACGTAAGAAAAAGAGGGAGTGAAATATGGAAACGGTTCCATTGCATATTATACATTTAGATCAAGATGATCCTAAAAAATGTACAGCAAGAAAAATGAGTAAGTTTAATTTAGTTAAAATACATACCGATATAAATAGAACTCCTAAGAGAGGCTTTTTATTAAATCCTAAAAGTCCCCAATTACTAGGTCCGGATGATAAAAAAATGATTAATTATGGTGCATCGATAGTGGCATTGGATTGTTCATGGAAACAAATAGACACCTCTTTAGATTTTATACAAAATAAAACTCAATTAATTGGTAAATCTTTACCATTAGTTCTGGCAGCAAATGAAGTATCGTGGGGAAAACCTGGAAGATTATCTACTGTTGAAGCATTTGCTTTATCACTATTATTGCTAGACAAAGAAGAACAGGCCAAAACAGTACTTCGTCCATTTAAATTTGGATCGCAATTTTTAGAGCTCAATGTTGAGCCTATAAATGCATACAAACATGCCAAAAATAATACTGAATTAGAGAATCTTCAGTGGGAATTTTTTAACAAAATATGATTTATTTTATTAATGAACCTGTACTTATATTTCCTTCTGGTATTAACAGCTTAACATTACCGTCCCCGTCATCTGCAGCTAATAACATACCTTCAGACATAATTCCTCTGAGCTTTCGTGGTTTTAAATTAGCAACATAGACAACAGAGAGGCCTTCTAATTTTTCTTTGTTATATATTCCTTTTAATCCAGCACATATAGTTCTCGTAGTGTTTGGTGTATCTTGTAGTGTTACTACCCATAACTTATCCGCATTAGGGTGATCTTCTACATTAAGTATAGTTCCGGTCCTCATTTCTACCTTTAAAAAATCTTCAAAATCCATATAGTCACTTTCTTCATCTATTGCAGTAGTAGTTGTTTTTTTATCTTTTTCATTGAATTCATTTGCAATAACATTTTCTTGATTCATTATTTCCTCTAAGTCTAATTTTTTGAATAATGGATAAGGTTTAGATGCATTCCAAGATAGAATTTCTTCAAATTTAAACGCATGGTCCCATATTGAGTTATCCAAATCAGATTTTTCTCCTATCATTTCCCAAATTTTATCAGATTGAAATGGCATAAAAGGCCTGGTAATTATTGCAAGACCTCTTAATATTCTCCATGTAAGTGCAAGACCAGATAAAGATTTATGTCGTTCCACGGGATTATCTGAAACCAAATATTTCCAGGGTTCACTTTTTTGTAAAAGTACATTACCAATTTGCGATATATTCATTATAAATCTTAATGATTCCTTGAATCTTTGTCTTTCTAACGATTGGGTTGCTTTCTCCAATAAATCGTTGATTTCTTGGATTATTATCTCAAAATGTGATAAATCATCAAAGTCCAATAACGGATTTTTACCATCATTACATTCCAATCTATGAGTTAAAGTTAATACTCTGTTAACAAAATTTCCATAATTTCCTATTAATTCATTGTTTACTCTATCAACAAATTCCTCCCATCGAAAATCTGTATCATGCCCCTCAGGCATGTTTATGGATAAATAATACCTTAATGCATCTGGATCATAAGTTCTTAGAAATTCTGGTAGCCAAATACCATGTTTCCTACTTTTACTAAATTGACCTCCTTGTAGCATTAAATACTCATTAGATGCAATGTTAGATCCTATAATTAAATCTCCCTTTTTTGGAGAATGTGTAATTATGTCGTCATTCCTAGAAGCATTTAATCCCATTATAATCGCGGGCCATATAATGGTGTGGAATGGAATATTATCTTTCCCCATGAAATAAATATGTTTTTTATTCACATCCTCTTCAAACAATATCCAATCATGCCAAGCATTTTTACCAAGAATATGATTATTTTTACTGGCAAATCTCTCAGCCCATATTTGGGGGCACGATAGATATCCTTGTACGGCTTCAAACCAGACATATATTCTTTTATTAACCCATTTATTATCTGTTAAGGGCAACTCAACTCCCCATTCTATGTCTCTAGTTACTGCTCTCGGCCTAAGTCCCATTTTAAGCCAATTTCTTGTCATGGAGCGTACATTGGGTTTCCAATTTTTTTCATTATTAATTAGATACTTTTCTAAAGATTCTTGGAATAAATCTAATTTAAAAAACAAGTGATTAGTATCCTTAATTTCTATAGGCGAATTGGGATCAATTTTAGAATAAGGATCTATTAATTCGTTACTTTCGAATGTGGCTCCACAACTGTCGCACTGATCTCCTCTAGCACCATCTTCGTTACAACTAGGACATTTACCTTCGACATATCTATCCGGTAGGAATTTTGTAATACCTTCATTGTCTACTGAACAGTATTGTTGCATAGTTTGTTCGATTAAGAAACCATTATCAAAAAGTTTTTTAAATATCCCATTTACTATTTTTTTGTGCCTTAAATCTGTTGTGCGATTATACAATGTCCCACCATATTCAATTCCTCTGGGATCAATGTTGACATTCCATGAACAGCCTAGGTCTATTAACGCTTTATGATTTATATTATGAAATCTGTCTACTACATCCTGTGGATGGATTCCTTCTTCATCAGCAGTAACAGTAATCGGAGTGCCGTGTTCATCTGAACCACTACACATTAGTACGCGATTACCCCTAGCTCTTTCATATTTATATTGTATATCGGCTGGTAAACAATTACCGGCAACGTGACCAAGATGAAGGGGGCCATTAGCATATGGCCACGCCATAAAAATAGTAACATAATCCAACTTAGGCCCTCCCTTTGTTCTACTCTTCGCTAAAGTTAGATATTTATGTCATGTTCGGTTGGAGTGACCCGAAGACCACCATCGGTAAAGTAACATTTAAAATTAAAAACAAAAAAAAGAACCTTAAGAGGCAAATAAATTGGCAGATTATACATTAATAATAATATACTCATCGTTAGCATTAGGTTTTTCATTTTTATGCAGTATATTAGAAGCAGTACTTCTCTCTACAAGTCATAGTCACATAATTGCAATTAAAGATACTCATCCCAAGGTTAGTAAAAAATGGTCAGAATTTAAAGAAGATCCTGAGAGGCCATTGACTGCAATATTGACCTTGAATACTATAGCTCATACGGTTGGGGCACTAGGTGTTGGGTCAGAAGTAGAAAAGATAGCAACTGGAGAGTACGTCGTTGGAATAACTGCCGCGATATTAACCTTAGCAATACTACTGTTGAGTGAAATTTTACCAAAGACTATAGGGGCATTATATTGGCGTAAATTGACCATACCCTCATACAATATTCTAAACGTAATGATGATTATGTTGTTTTTCATAATAAAGCCTATAGAATTTATTCGGAATCTATTGCCAGGTGTTGAAGCCGAGACAGTAACGAGAACAGAACTTTCAGTAATGGCAGATATTGCTGAAGAATCAGATGTCATAGAAGAAGATGAAGAAACTGTAATACAAAATTTATTGAAACTAAGGGAAATGGAAGTTAGCACTGTAATGACTCCCAGAGTAGTAATGAATACTGTATCAGAAACAGAATCCATTGTACAAGTACTTGAAAGAATGCCAATCATGATTAATGGTAGAATGCCCATTACGGGAGAAAGTATTGATGATGTTAAAGGATTTGTTTTAAGAAATGAGATTTTAAGAAGAGCCGCTAATGATGAACATGATGTAATAATGAAAGATATATCAAGAGAGATAAGGTCATGTAAATTAGATGAATCAGTGGATAAAGCACTAGACATATTGCTAGAAAATAAAGTCCAAATATTGATTGTTCAAGACGAATTTGGTGGAACATCTGGCATACTAACTATGGAAGATATAATAGAAACCTTACTAGGTGTAGAAATAGTTGACGAATCTGATCAACTCGCAATAGATGAAGGAGATCATCATGAAGATATGAGAGAATTGGCAAAAATTCGATTTGATAATGTATCAGAAGAATAAATTATTTAAACACTGCATAATATACTAACAATGCCCACGAAGATATATGACACAGTGCAATATCGACTCACGTGGAAAAGCAGTTAGGATGATTGGAGGAATCAGTTCCCTCTTGGGATCTTTGATTCTCTCAATATTAGTCCTATCTGAGGTCTTAGATTACCAATTGTTCATAATCCCAATAATCGGAGCGCTGTTTTTAGGTTTACTATCAATATGGGAAGCAAGGGCTGGATGGTGCGTTGTCAGAGGACTAGGATTTAAAACTCCAATATGATTTAATTTTTAGCCGCGGCTAAACTTTATATTAGCCGCCTCTAAGGATGGTATATGATATCCATTGCAAGGGAGGATTATCTAAAATCAATATGGAAACTAGGGCCTAATAATGTTGGAACACTAGAGTTAGCTAATCACCTTAATGTTACATCGGCATCAGCAACTAAAATGATTCAAAAATTAAGTGAGAATGGTTTAGTAAAACACATACCATACAGGGGAGCGTCGTTAACTCCGAAGGGCGAACTAGAAGCATTAGCAGTCGTTAGGCGCCATAGACTATTGGAATCATTTTTATCAGAGACGTTAGGTCTTAGCCGTGAACACCTACATGAAGAAGCTGAAAGGCTGGAACATGCATTATCCAAAAGACTTGAAACATCCATATCCGAATATCTTGGCAATCCGATTAGAGATCCGCATGGGCACCCAATACCAGGGCCAAATGGAGAAATATATACAGAAGGAGATTTATTATTATGTGATTCTCCGACGAATCAAAAATTAATTATTACACAGGTACCTGATAGTAATTTCGATATACTAGCATGGCTTGAATTAAATGGTATTGTTCCTGGTATTTCAATAAATATTAACTCAAGAAATAATTTTGATGGCGGCTTAGTAGCTCAAATAAATGATAAAGTAATACATATATCAGCGTCAGTAGCGAGTTTAGTTTATGTGACAATAAAGTGATTTAGTATGTTGGAAAATTCATATAACCGATTAAAATCTATAGATTTATCTGCTATTAATAATGTCATAAGAAATCGTCCATATAGGTTAATATTTACTTTGATCCTTGTTTTAGTTACATTAAATTCAGGGGAGTTAGGGCAAATAACCAGAATATCAATTTATGATGCATACACACAAGTTTCAGTATTTGTAGCTGTGACTTTGTTATTGTTTTTCGGTCTAGAATATTTCTTAAAATTTGATATTAGTAATTTTTTGAAAAATGGGGGAATATGGCAAGTACCAACAGCCAGCGTACTTGGAGCATTACCTGGTTGTGGCGGTGCAGTAGTTGCAATAACAGCATTCGCTAGAGGTAATATTACATTGGGTTCAATGGTAGGTGCATTGATTGCGACAATGGGAGATGCTGCATTTTTACTCATTGCCAAGGAACCTCTGACATATTTGAAAGTTATAACAATATCAACTTCTGCTGCTATAATATTTGGTTGGTTAGTAGATAGATTTCATCCCGGGGAACTCTATAACTTAGATATTAATAAAATTCAGTTAAAAATAATCGGTAGGTTAAGGAAAAGGGATATAGTGTACATGATTTTAATAATACCTGGACTAATATTAGGACTTCTTCAATTAATGCAAATTAGTACCTCTCATTATTCATTATTAATTTACATAGGTATTGCAGGGGCGTTGGCATCGACAATTACGTGGGCAATGTCTCCCGTAAATGCAGTTACAGACCACTCAGATCACCCATTTAGTCGAACTACAGAGGAAACATCTTTTGTAACAGTATGGGTGATAACAGCATATCTTGCATATGAATATTCATTTGTATACTTAGGATTAAATTTGGACTCTATAGTAGATTCTGCAATCATCATTATACCACTATTGGCTATATTAATTGGATTTATTCCTGGTTGTGGACCTCAAATAATCATTACAACACTATACATTAATGGCGTTATACCATTCGCTGCATTGATAGGTAATGCGATATCAAACGACGGAGATGCGTTATTTCCTGCGATAGCATTGACACCAAGAATGGCAATAATTGCAACGCTATATAGTGCAATTCCTGCACTAATAATTTCATATATATTTTTGTTCACTAGCTAGGTTGTACATATTTAATGAATAACTTAATTTTTAGGTGGATTTAACATAGCATATATTGCGAAAATCGCCCATATACCTCCTAAAACCGCAAATGGCCATTCTTTGGTGACATATGCCCTGAATGTGAGTAGGCCTTCACCAAACGCCATTAAAATCAGATAATTAGTTGATCTACTGGAAATAACCCCTCTACTTTCACAAGCGAATGCTACTAGTACCATGACCATGCCTAGATAAGCGCCAATCATCGTTATTTCCATATTTACTGATGATACGTTATTTCATATAAAATATTTCCACAAACTTTCTTATTCATATAATATTTAATAAAGAAATTATATTAGGATTGATAATGGCTAGCCAAGATAGATATACGATAAAAGAACGCTTCATTGGTCCTTTTATTTTTTTTGCTATATTTAGAGCATTTTATGGCATGGGAATTTTAATAGTTACTTATTTTATTTCTACTAATAAAAATAATTCTATTATTACAACAATTGGTTTTTTGATATTTTCTATGATATTTTCAAGGGTACTATTTAGTAAAATTAAAAAAAATTAATTAAATGCTCCGGGAAGGTAAACCCAATGCTCTTTACTATTTCCCATTGATTCATAATAAGATTTTATTCCGGGTATAATAGAAATTTTATCATGGTACTTAAGTAACTTAGGATATTGCATAATAATAGACCTGTCGAGACCATCAAATTGGCCAGAAAAAAGCATGAATACATCTGTAAAAACTTTAATATCTGCTATACTAATAGAATCTGTACCTGCAATCCATAAGTCATTATCTTGACTAACCATATCAGAAAGAAATAACATAGCGTTATTTAATGGCCCATCATTCAGAAACAGACTCCTTCTTGCTGCGATTTTATCATTAATATTATCTATGGAAAAACTCGGAGTAAAAGATTCCCACCATCCCTTCATGAGTTCTAATACTTCATCGACTTTAGCACGTAGAAAGAGGTCTTCAGGTTCCAATCCAGCTAAAGTACCAGTATAACGTAAAATTGCACCAGATTCAGTTATTACACCATTAGAAGTTACCATAATAGGTAATAATCCATGGGGAAGAGTTTTATTTTCCTTCAGTTCTAAATATTCTTCCCAATTGACAACTTTATTTTTCCAATTCAAACCTGATAAATGAAGACATAGTCTAGAAGATTCTGCTAATCCTGGCGAAGAGAAATAGATTATTTCGTGCATAGTAATTCCAAGGAGTATTGTTTTTTAAATATTTTATAAGATAATATTAAAATAAAACACAATTAATTTCCATTAGAAAAATCTATTAATTTATCTATTGGTAAATGATCAACTGTATCTTTACAATAATGTGCTTCTGTTACGATTCCATTTTCATCTATTAAAACATCAACAGGAAGTGTAGACAATTTAGAAATTGATAAGGTGAGCGGAATATATCCATTAATTAATGCTTGAAGGGTAGTTAATGGAGCTCTAATTGGTGCAAATAGTACTCTAAAAAAACTTTTCTTGACATCATTTTTTAGAAAAACCTGGTATGTATTATCCGCAACAATGATAAATGGAGGATTATGTTTTAGCATACTTTTTTTTAATTCGGGTAAATTAGCATCAAAAATTCCAACCATAATTGTATCATTATTAAATTCATTCCACCTCTTAATTAGTTTGTTAATTCTGATATTACAAAACGGACATGTTGCAAATCTAAAGAATGTCAATATAACCCTCTTTCCTTTAAAATCCGACATATTAAAAATCGTTCCATCTATTGCTGGTAAATTGATATCAGGCGCTTCATCTCCAATAGAAATCGGCATGA